>CAYVVB010000496.1:0-3804 GCA_964454955.1 uncultured Bradyrhizobium sp.
GAAACGCGGGGCAGGTAGCGGTGGACGCGAGAGTGCTGTCTGACGAGCGGCACAACGCGGACGGCCAAGTCGTGTGGTCCTGGCGCGCCCCTGCAGGCGCTAAGTAGGCGACGATGCTTCGCATCGCGCTTACGACGGTGACAAACGCTGGTTCACCGAGGAGAGCGCGGAGTAAGCCGTAAACCATCGCGCAGGGAAGGCCGGAGTGTCTCCGCCTGTACCTGTGGTCAACGCGCTCGCGCAAATTCCTTTTTGCGCGGGGGCCCCGGGTGCCTGGGCCACCCGGCCTTCCCTGCGCCCTCTGTTTCGAGAGGGTGATGGACGATGCAAAGCTCGGACGAATTCCCGTCGCAAGAAAGTAGATGCATGTCCGTCCTCCTTTCAATGACGTGTGTGCTGTTTGAAATTTGAATCAGGTGTTTGCCGCGTGTCCGATGCCTCGCCCCTCAAGCGGCAGGGCTGTCGCATATGTCTCTAACAGATTCGACTTTGTCATTCCGAGGCGCCCGCAAGGCGAGCGAACTCAGGTGCGCAATTGCGCACCTTGAGAATCTCGAGATTCCGGGTCTGGTCCTTCGGACCATCCCGGAATGACGGTGCCAGAGGTGACGCACAGATGCCTGCTACGACAGCGTGTCCCCCATGTGCGATTAACCTGCCACAAGCCCGCAAACGGGGCGAGGTAAGGCGCGAACACGCTCCCGCCTTCGCAACAACAGCGCGCTAATACGCGTCCTTCGCGTCGGCGTCTTCGCTGGTCTGAATGAGCCCCAGGCTGGCTTCGATCTTGCCGAGCAGGCGCGCAAAGTCTTTTCGCTCCTGCGCGGAAAGGCTCGCCAGTATTTCGCGCTCGCGATGCAGCAAGCGGGGGATCAGCTCCTCATAAAGCGTCTTGCCCTTGCTCGTCATGCGCAGGCGGAACTCGCGGCGATCGTTCTCGTTGGCAACCCGCTCGATCAGCCTGCGTTTGAGCAGCGCCGTCACCGCGCGGCTGATGGTCGATTTGTGGGTGCGTGTGCAATACGAGATATATTGCGCACTGCACGCATCGTTGCGGAACCCGAGTGTTGCCAACACCCGCCATTCCGGAATATCGAGCCGGTAGCGCTCCTGGTATTCGCTCGACAGCGCTAGGCTGACCTCTGCCGCGAGACGGTTCAGGCGGAAGGGAACGAATTTGAAAAGATCGAGCCTGGAGCCCTGCCGGGGCGCAGCTTTCTTCTGCGAGCCGGTGCCCACCTCGCTGGAAAGCCGCCTTTGCAAAAAATCGCTCCAATTTGAGTTGACGGCGGAACACGCCCGACTAAGATAGTTGCAATTGAAACCATTTTGCAAGGTCGATTTGATTCTTGCTTGGGTTTTTGCGGGGAGGCTTCGAGCGCATGGCGCAAACCAACGGCCAGGCAAGGAGCCAGTTCGGCTACCGCCGCCATACCGATCAGGATCGGGTCGGCGCGGATATTGCCGAGCATGCGGTGGTCGTGGTCGGCGCGGGTCCCATCGGACTGTCCTTCGCTATCGATCTGGCGCAGCGCGGCCACAAGGTCGTGCTGCTCGACGATGCCGATCGCATCGGCGAAGGGTCGCGCGCGATCTGCTTCTCGAAGCGATCGCTGGAATATTGGGACAGGCTCGGCGTCGGCGATCGCATGGTCGAGAAGGGCGTGGTGTGGAGCGTGGGGAGAATTTTCCACGGCCCTTCGGAGTTGTACCAGTTCAACCTGCTGCCCGAGCAGGGGCACAAGCGTCCGGCCTTCATCAACCTGCAGCAGTTCTATGCCGAGGCCTACCTCGTCGACCGGGTTGAGCAGCTCCCCGCGATCTCCTTGCGGTGGCGCAACAAGGTCACCGCTCTGGAGCAGCGCAATGATGGCATCCTGCTGACGATCGCTACTCCCGAGGGCTCCTATCGGATGCTGGCCGCCTACGCGATCGCCTGCGACGGCGCCCGCTCGTCGCTGCGGCAGATGGTGGGCGCGGAGTTTTCGGGGCAGGTGTTCGAGGACCAGTTCCTGATCGCCGACGTGAAGATGACGGCGGCGTTTCCGACCGAGCGCTGGTTCTGGTTCGATCCGCCGTTCCATGCCGGCCGTTCGGCGCTGCTGCACAAGCAGCCGGACGATGTCTGGCGCATCGACCTGCAGCTTCGTCCCGATGCCGATCCGGTCGCCGAGAAGCGGCCGGAGAACGTGCGGCCGCGCATTGCGCGCATGCTCGGTCACGACAAGTTCGAGTTCGAATGGATCTCGCTCTATAAATTCCAGTGCCGGCGCATGGACAAGTTCATCCATGGCCGCGTGATCTTCGCTGGCGATGCCGCGCACCAGGTCTCTCCCTTCGGGGCGCGCGGGGCCAATTCGGGCCTGGAGGACGCGGAAAATCTCGCCTGGAAGCTCGACCGCGTGCTGCGCAAGCGCTCGCCCGACAGCCTGTTGGAAAGCTATCACGTCGAACGAAGCGCCGCGGCGGACGAGAACATCCGCGAATCCACCCGTTCGACGGATTTCATGGCGCCCAACACCCGACAAGAGGCGCGATTGCGCAAGGCGGTCCTGTCGCTGGCAAAGGAAACCGAATTCGGCAAGCGCATGGTCAATGGCGGGCGGCTGTCGGTGCCCACCGTCTATGATTCTCCGCTTTCGACGCCAGATCAGGGGAGTTGGCGCGGCGGCCCGCGGCCAGGCACATCCATGCCGGACGCGCCGATCGCTGCGCGCGATGGCCAGCGGCGCTTTCTGACCGACGCCTTCATCGATCAGGGAACGCGCTTCACATGGTTCGCGTTTGGTAATGGCGGCGCCGTCGAGGCGCCCGAGGATGTCGGCGCCATCCGGATCGGCGGTGAAGGCGGCTTTGCCGATTGCGACAATCTCATCGGCGCGCGTTACGATGCCGAGCCGGGAACTGCCTATCTGCTACGACCGGATGGCTATGTCGCCGCTCGGTTCCGGCATCCGACCCGTGCCGCGCTCGATGCGGCGTTTGCGCGCGCCTCCGGGATCAACTGAGGCTTGGACATGGCGCTCTCCACCACTTCGAATTTTGCAAAGCCGGATGATGCGTTCCGCGCCCTCGTGGAGGCGCATCGCGGCTTCAGCGACGAGCAGAGCGCGGATTTCGATTCGGCGCTGGTTTTGATCCTGGCCAACCACATCGGCGACATCGAGGTGTTGCGTGAAGCGATTACGTTGGCCAGGCGGCGCATGGTCGACGAACAGCAACAGCAACAGCAACAGCAACAGTAAACGTCTGAAGGAATGAGCTGATGGCGAAGGGCTTCGCATCCACCACCGACCTGACCGAGAAGAAGGTCACCTTTTCGGAGATCGGGACCGATCTCTACGCGTTCACTGCGGAAGGCGATCCGAACTCCGCCGTCATTGTCGGTGACGACGGCTGCATCGTGTTCGACGCGCAGGCAACGCCGGCGATGGCCGACAAGGTGATCGAGCGTGTGCGCACGGTGACCGACAAGCCGATCAAATATGTCGTGCTGTCGCATTACCATGCGGTGCGCGTGCTGGGCGCTTCCGCCTACAAGGCGCAGGGCATCATCGCATCACAAGAGACGTACCGTCTCATCGAGGAGCGCGGCAAGCAGGATTGGGATTCCGAATACGGCCGCTTCCCGAGGCTGTTCCAGGACGCCCAAAGCATTCCCGGCCTGACCTGGCCCACGCTGACCTTCGAAGGCGACATGTCGATCTATCTCGGCAAGCGCGAGGTGCGGCTGATGCAGTTGGGCGCCGGCCACACCTCCGGAGACATCGTCGCCTGGGTGCCGGATGCCGAAGTGATGTTTTC
>CAYVVB010000497.1:0-33483 GCA_964454955.1 uncultured Bradyrhizobium sp.
GCCCCCCTCACTCCCCCGCCACCCCCCCCTGCCCGACCGACTCCCCTTGCCCCCCGCCACCACGGCCATCGGCCGCAGCGCTTAATGAAAAGGTTTTTTGAACGTGCGGCCGGACCCTTCCGGACGCGACGAGACTTGCGATGTCGGCGAGCTCGTCGCCGTCGGCTTGTACGGTGTAGCGCAAGGCGCGAATGCCGAACTGACCAGCCTTCTCCTGTGACGGTTCGGTCAGGGTGGATACCAAGACACCGCTTTTCTTCAACAGCTTCCAGGAGCGGTCGCGCGTTTCGCCGTCGATCAGGTCAAAGACCATGTCGAGATCCGAGGCTTCTTCCTCAAAGCGCTGCTTCTTGTAATCGATCACGACGTCAGCCCCGAGCGATCGTGCAAACTCGACATTGGCGGTGGAGACGGTCGTCAACACGCGGGCGCCGGCCGCCTTCGCAAACTGCACGGCGAAATGGCCGACGCCGCCCGATCCGCCGTGGATCAATACCGACTGCCCGCCCTTCAGGCGGCCATATCGGAACAGGCCCTGCCACGCAGTCTGGCCCGCCAGCGGGATCGCCGCAGCATGCACGTCATCAAGCCCGGACGGTTTTGCGGCAATCGCCTTTTCATCCAGCACGACCTGCTCAGCATAGCCGCCGCCATAGATGCCAACCATGCCAAAGACGTCGTCGCCGGGCTTGAATCGTCGCGCCTGAGCGCCGCACTCCGCCACCACGCCGCAGGCATCCCGTCCAAGCGTGTAAGGCAAACGATCCTCCTTCACGGCCGGATATCGTCCGGAGCGAATCTTGAAATCGACCGGATTGACGCTCGCAGCGTGAACGGAGATCAACACCTGTCCTGCGTCCGGATGAGATTGCTCGACCTCATCGGCCTGCAGGACGTCTCTGCCGCCAAACCGATGGATTCTCATCTTTCGAACTTTGCTCATTCGTCCATCTTCCGGTCAATTCGGCTGCTAACGGTTGAGTAACACCGCCGTTCCAATTCATTCCCTTAGCCGCCCGCCGACGTGACGCGCCAAACTGTATTGCCGACGTCGTCTGCGATCAGAAGCGCACCGGATTTGTCGATTGCAACGCCGACGGGACGCCCGCGCGCCTGATCCTCGCTATTGAGAAATCCCGTCACGACATCCTGCGCCATGCCGTTCGGCTTGCCGTCGCTGAACGGTACGAACACGACCTTGTAGCCGTTCAAGACATGCCGATTCCAACTTCCGTGCATCCCGACGAAGGCGCCCTCGCGATAAGATTCGGGAAGATTGTTGCCGGTAGAGCCGGTGGTGAAGGCAAGTCCCAGCGGCGCGACATGCGAACTCAGCGCATAGTCCGGAGGTATCGCCTTGGCCACGAGGTCTGGACGCTGCGGCTGAACGCGGGGATCGACATGCTGGCCAAAATAGCTGTAGGGCCAGCCGTAGAACGCCCCCTCCTTCACGGATGTCATGTAGTCCGGCACGAGATCAGGCCCGATCTCGTCGCGTTCGTTGACCACCGTCCATAAGGCGTTGCTGTGCGGCTCGAAGGTCAGGCCGTTCGGGTTGCGCAATCCGCTTGCATAGATGCGCCAGCGGCCGGTGGAGCGCTCCACCTCGAGGATATCCGCGCGGTTCTTCTCGGCCTCCATGCCGTTCTCGGTGATGTTGCTGTTGGAGCCGACGCCGACATAGAGCAGCGACCCATCGGGACTCGCCGCGAGACTCTTGGTCCAGTGGTGGTCGATCGGGCCTCCCGGCAGAGGCGCGAGCGTCGTCCCGGGCGCGGTGATCTGGGTGTCTCCGGTCGCATACGGATATCTGACGATCGCATCGGTATTGGCGACGTAAAGATCGCTGCCGACCAGTGCCACGCCGAACGGCGAATTGAGATGATCGAGAAAGACGCTCTGCTGATCCGGTACGCCGTCACCATTGGTGTCGCGCAACAGGGTGATGCGATTGCTTGGCCCGGTGTTGCCGCCGGATGTGGCCCAGGATTCGATGTAGCCCATGACGATTTCCTTCGGCCGCTTGATGGCCGCAGCCGGCGGCGCCTTCGACTCCACCACCAGCACGTCACCATTGGGCAAGACGTAGAGCGAGCGCGGATGCTGCAGACCGGTGGCAAGCGCCTGAATCTTCAGGCCAGGGGCGACCATCGGGGTTTCGCCCTGCTTCCAGCCCACGACGCGAGCAATGTTCATCGGCGGCAAGAGGAATTGCTGCAGCTCCGGCAGCTTGGGATTCGGGCCGATCTGGACCGTGGGATCTCCGCTTCCGTCGTTGCACCCTGCAAGGCAAAGCATCGCCCCGCAGACCAGCGCCACGCCGCTCGCTCGCGTACAGACTGCGCCGTATCGTCGCGACAACATGATCATTTGGCTACGCCCGCGCCGTGGCGGTACACCATCGTCCAGCCGAGCCAACCTGTGACGGGCAGGATCAGGACGGTGACAGCCGAAAGAATGAGCCCCGTCGGCACTACAGAGGTCCAGGCGTCCCTGGTGTGAATAAGCGCGTTGAAGAACGCGAGTACCAGGACAGCGGCATTGCCGAGTAGGTGGGGCCATGCCGGCGTCTGCGCACGGATCAGTCGGTTGCCAAGGAAGTCGGCCAGGCCTGCGATCGCGGCGATCACGCCGAAGATCACGCCGACAACCAGGAGCCACGCAGAAAAATTGGCCCACATCATTTCCGCCGTCACCCAATAGATGACGTCGGTCACCAGCGCACCGACGAAGCAGACAATCGGTATCGGCACCAGCATCGGATGGATCGGATGCCCGGAGATTTTCGCTGTCGAGTGCAGGACCTGGCCGTTCACAAGAGCGCCTCCTTCGACGCATCTGTTCGACTAGCAACCATCTTCCATGACCGGAGTTCCTAAAGTCGCTCTTCGAGCGCCTATCATTTGATCTCCTGTGATTGGAGCGATCAGCCTCACCCGGCATCGACGCTCATTAGCGCGTGCTGGTGCAGCCCTACTCACGTCGAGCATTACGGCCGCCAAGTTAACCGTACGGGTAAGGAACCTTCTCGGCGGCACAGGGTTCGGACCCGGTACGGAGCGCGCGCCATGAGCTTCCCAAGCCGTCGATCCCTTCTCGCCGCTGCCGCCGCTTTGAGCGCGACGGCCGTCCATGCCGATGAGGGTAACGAACCGGTGATTGGCAGCAAAGGTGCGCCGATTACCGGGCCGCGCAATCACGAACGCGAAGCGCAGAATCCGAATCTCTTGCGGCCGCCCTTGACCGATCACGGCACCCTGCCAAACCTCAGGTTCTCTTTCGCGGATGCACATATGAAGATCCGCGACGGCGGCTGGTCGCGCGAGGTCACCCAGCGCGAGCTTCCGGTCTCGACCACGATGGCGGGCGTGAACATGCACCTGACGTCCGGTGGCGTCCGTGAGATGCATTGGCACAAGCAGGCCGAATGGGCATTCATGCTGTCAGGCCGCGCGCGGATCACCGCCGTCGACAATGACGGACACAACTTCATCGCCGATGTCGGACCTGGCGATCTCTGGTATTTTCCGGCGGGCATCCCGCATTCGATCCAGGGCCTGCCGGATAATGGTTGCGAGTTCCTGCTGGCCTTTCCCGACGGCCAGTTTTCCGAGGACAGCACCTTTGCGATCACCGATCTCTTCGCCCACACCGACCGGGAGGTTCTTGCCAGGAATTTTGGCATCGATCCCAAGGCGCTGGACAACATCCCGAAGGAGGAACTGTTCATCTTCCAGTCCGAGCCACCGCCGCCCTTGACGGAGGACCGTGTCGCCGACGCGCTTGGAGCGGTTCCTCAAGACATGGCGTTCAGGCTGATGGAGCAGCCGCCGACAACCTCGCCGGGAGGCCGCGTGCGGATCGCCGATACCCGAAACTTTCCGATCTCGACCGATGTCGCGGCGGCGCATGTTGAAGTCGATCCGGGGCACATGCGGGAGATCCACTGGCATCCGAATGCCGACGAGTGGCAATATTACATTTCGGGCAAAGGCCGGATGACCGTGTTCGCGGCGGAGGCCAGCGCCCGCACATTCGACTTCCAGGCCGGCGATGTGGGCTATGTCCCGATGTCGATGAGCCACTTCATCGAGAATACCGGCAATGAGCCCTTGCGTTTCCTCGAGCTCTTCAAGTCACCTCGATTCGTGGACGTCTCGCTCGCACAATGGATGGCACTGACGCCACATGAACTGGTCGAAGCGCATCTGAGGATCGAGCGCGGCATCCTCGATGGGATACGAAGGGATAAGCAGCCGGTCGTCTAGAGCAGGGATTTTTGAAAAGCTGGAGTTGAGTGGCCCGAAAGCTCTCGGCCCTAAAGGAGTCTGTGATGGGCGACTACGACGACTACAGAGACAATCAGCACGGCGTCAATGACCCCGTCAGCGGAGTCGACGTCAAGCTACGCTCCAGACATAACCAGACGCCCCACGAACAGGCCCAGACAGCCGCGGACGTGCGCGCCGATCCTTCGCCCGATCCGACCGAGCCGTTCCTGCCCGAAGGATTGAGGCGCGAGCCGGCCCCGCCGCTCAACAAGCGAACGGGCCGCAATCCGACATGATTGCGCCCATCTTGACGCACAGCGTCAATGTCCTCGCGCCGGCGCGTGCGTGTCCACTCGCCTGAGGATGAGCGCCAGGGGAATCATCACGAAGCCGACCATCGCCAGCGACCAGAACACGTCGATATACGCCAGAAGATCGACCTGTTGCTGCAGCGTCTGTCCGACGAAGGCGATCGCCTGCTGCGCCGCATCCGCTGCATTCGAGCCCTGCGCCTCAAAGAAGCGCGTCATCTTGTCGATCATTTGCTGATAGCCGATGTCGGAGGGTGCAATGTGCTCGACCAGCCTTGTCTGATGGAATTGCTGACGTTGCGCAAGCAGCGTCTGCGTCAGGGCGACGCCCATGGATCCGCCGATGTTGCGGGCGACATTGATCAGCGCCGAGGCCTGATTGGTCTTCTGGGGCGGAACGCCGTCATAGGATGCGGTCGTGACCGGCAGGAACAGCAGCGGCAGTCCCACCGCCAGATAAATGCGCGCAAGCGCGGCATAACCATAGGAGATGTCGGCGGTCAGCCCGGTCAGATGCCACATCGAAAGCGCCGCGATGCTTGCGCCCGCCGCGATCAGGTATTTCGGCTGCACCATCCCGATTAACGTTCCCGTGACCGGCATCATGATCATGGTCACGAGACCGCCCGGCGAGAGCACAAGGCCGGCCAGCATCGCGGTGTAGCCCATCTCGGTTTGCAGGAATTGCGGCAGGATCTGCGTCGTGGCGATGACGATTGCGCCCGTACCCAACATGAGCAGAAAGCAGCAGCCGAATTGGCGGTCGCCCAATAAGCGGATGTCGACGATGGGATCGTTGTGCAGCAACTCCCAGATGACAAACACGACGAGGCAGAAAGCCGACGTCAGCGCAAAGCCCAGGATCATGCTCGATCCGAACCAGTCGTTGCGCTGCCCTTCGTCGAGCACGAATTCGAGCGAGCCAAGCCCCAACGCGATCAGGACAAAACCGACATAGTCCACGCGCAGGCCATTCCTCAAAAGCTCGGCCCGCTCCTGCTCCGCCCCCGATGGCTCGTTGACGAGGGTGCCAACCAGGAACAGCGAGATCAGCCCCATGGGCACGTTGATCAGGAACACCCAGTGCCAGGAATAGGTATCGCTGATCCAGCCGCCCAAGGTTGGGCCGACAACAGGCGCAACGACGACGGCGATGCCGTAGATCGCGAAGGCCTGGCCGCGCTTCGCAGGAGGGAAAGAGTCGGCGAGGATCGCCTGCTCGCTGGTCGCCATCCCGCCGCCACCGAGGCCCTGCAGGACGCGAAATGTGACCAGCGCCTGCAAGCTCCAGGCAAAGCCGCAGAGTAGTGAAGCGAACGTGAAGACCGCGACGCAGATCATATAGAAGCGCTTGCGGCCGATCACGGTGGCCAGCCATCCCGAAATCGACAGCACGATCGCGTTCGCAACGAGATAGCTGGTGACCACATAGGTGCTCTCGTCGAGACCGACCGCCAGGCCGCCTGCGATATAGCGCAACGCGACATTGGCGATGGTGGTGTCCAGCACCTCCATGAACGTCGCGATCGAGACGACGAAGGCGATCAGATAGGGATTGTGCCCGCCCGCCGCGGACCGCTCCGGCGACCAGCCTCGGGACGCGCCGCCGCCATGCGCGACGTCGGTCATCGCACTTTCGTCCAGGGCACCACTGACATGCCGGGTCCGATGGACAGGTCAGCAGGCCAATTATCGACCACGATCTTGACCGGAACACGCTGCACCACCTTCACGTAGTTACCTGTGGCATTTTCTGCCGGAAGCAGGCTGAAGGCGGTGCCGGAGCCCGGCTGAACGGACTCCACATGGCCGGTCAACTTGCGGTTCGGATAGGCATCAATGGTGAATTCGACCGGCTGGCCAGGGCGCATGTCCCTTAGCTGCGTCTCCTTGTAGTTGGCGACGATCCAGATGTCGTCGGGAACGAACATCATCAGGCTTTGCCCCGGGGTCGCGAAGGTGCCGACTGCGCCCGTCAGCTTGACGACGCGTCCGCCCTGGGCCGCCCGCACGTCCGTGTATTGAAGGTTGAGCTTGGCCTGATCGAGCTGGGCCTGGGCCTGCTGCAGCGAGCCGCGAGCGCCTTCGAGTTGGGCCTGCAGCGTCTTGATGCCGACCTCGGCCACCGTCAAAGCCGCCTTGGCGCGCGCCGTGTTGGCCTGCTGCGCCTGCAGATCGGAGCGGGTTTGCTGCTCGCGCTGCACGGTGCCGGCGCCCTTCTTCACGAGGTCAAGGGCACGGTCCTCTTCCTGCTGGGCAAATTGCAGTTGCGCCTGCGCCTGGTCGAGCTGCGCCCGGGCTTGGTTGATCTGCTCCTGCTGGCTGTCGATCTGGGCCTGGAAATTGCTGATATTGGCCTGCGCCTGCGCGACCTGCGCCTGCTGCTGGTCGATCGCGATCTTGTAGTCGCGGTCGTCGATCCGCGCCAAAAGATCGCCGGCCTTGACGTGCTGGTTATCGGTCACCGGCAGCTCGGTGACATAACCGCCTACTTTCGGCGCGATCGAAAAGCTGCGCGCGGCGATGAAGGCATCATCGGTCGACTCATAATTGCGGATGTCGAGCCAGTAAGCGACGCCGCCGATGATGGCGATCAGAAGCAGGATTGCCGTGACCGTCGCGAGGATCCAATGCTCGCGCAGCCGCTCACGCAGCGACGGCGGCGCCTTGCCGGCCGGATCGCGTGCGTTTTCGGACGTCGTCCGCTGCTTGTCCTGCGCAGGCCGTTGATCTGTTCGGCGCTCCGGCTTCTCCGCCGACGCCCCGCGCTCGTCGGTTTGTGCACCCAATCCTTGCACCTCGGGCATGGTCGACGAAAACGAGCCCCACCCCATATGGGGCTAATCGCAATTGCGAAGCATGGTTCCCGGCACTGCGGCTCGTTGATCGCCTCGCTGATTGGAACCGCATGCCAAGGGCCGCCGTTCTTGGCTGCATGTCATCCGCACACAGCGAGCGATCCGCAATGACCAAGACCGTCGGCGATTTTCTTGTTCAGCGCCTGCACGAATGGGGCGTGCGACACATCTTCGGCTATCCCGGTGACGGCATCAACGGCGTATTCGGCGCACTCAATCGCGCCGGCGACAAGATGCAATTCATCCAGGCGCGGCACGAGGAAATGGCGGCCTTCATGGCCACCGCCTACGCGAAGTTCACCGGCAGGCTCGGCGTCTGTATCGCGACATCCGGTCCAGGCGCCTCTCACCTGGTTACCGGCCTCTACGATGCCTTGCTCGACCACCAGCCGGTGCTCGCCATCGCCGGACAGCAGGCGCGCAACGCACTCGGCGGAAACTATCAGCAGGAACTCGACCTGGTTTCGATGTTCAAGGACGTCGCCGGCGCCTATGTCGAGCAGGCCTCTTCCCCCGCCCAGGTCCGCCATCTGATCGACCGTGCTGCGCGCATCGCGCTGGCGCGCCGCACCGTGACGGCGATCGTGCTGCCGAACGATCTTCAGGATGAGGCCTACGAGGATCCGCCGCGGGCGCACGGCACGCTGCGTTCAGGCGTCGGCTACAACAAGCCCAAGATCACGCCAAACGATGCGGATCTCGATCGCGCCGCAGACGTACTCAACGCCGGCAAGAAGGTTGCCATGCTGGTCGGCGCCGGCACACTCGGCGCCACCGAAGAGGTGATCTCGGTGGCGGACCGCCTCGCTGCCGGCTGCGCCAAGGCATTGCTCGGCCAGGCGGCGCTGCCGGACGATCTTCCCTGGGTGACCGGCTCCATCGGCCTGCTCGGGACCGAGCCGAGCTGGAAGCTCATGACGGAATGTGACACGTTGCTGATGGTCGGGTCGGGATTTCCCTATGCCGAATTCCTGCCGAAGGAAGGCAAGGCGCGTGGCGTGCAGATCGATATCGACGCCGGCATGCTGTCGATCCGCTTCCCGATGGAGGTCGGCCTGGTAGGCGATTCCGCCGAAACGCTCCGCGCGCTGCTGCCGCGGCTTCATCAGAAGCAGGACGATGGATGGCGCAAGAGCATCCAGGACAATGTGAAGAACTGGTGGAAGACGCTCGAGGGCCGCGCGAACCAGCCGGCCAATCCGGTCAATCCGCAGCGCGTGGCCTGGGAATTGTCACCATTGCTGCCGGACCATGCCATCATCACAAGCGACTCCGGCGCCTGCGCCAATTGGTATGCGCGCGACCTGAAGATGCGTCGCGGCATGAAGACCTCGCTGTCCGGCGGGCTCGCCTCCATGGGCGCGGCTGTACCTTACGCCATCGCCGCGAAATTCGCTCATCCCGACCGCCCGGTCATTGCGCTTGTCGGCGACGGCGCCATGCAGATGAACAACATGGCCGAACTGATCACGGTTGCCAAATATTGGCGCGAGTGGCCCGATCACCGCTGGATCGTTTGCGTGTTCAACAACGAAGACCTCAATCAAGTGACCTGGGAGCAGCGGATCATCAACGGCGATCCGAAATTCGAAGCCTCGCAAAACATCCCGAACGTGCCCTATTCACGCTTTGCGGAGCTGATCGGATTGCGCGGCATCTATGTCGATGATCCCGCCCAGCTCGGATCGGCATGGCAGCAGGCGCTTGCCAGCGATGTTCCGGTTGTGCTCGAGGTCAAAACCGATCCCGAGGTGCCGCCTTTGCCGCCGCACATCACACTGCAGCAGGCCAGGCACTTTGCGACTGCATTGCTCAAAGGCGATCCGAACGAAGTCGACGTGATCAAGGGAACCACGCGCCAGATGCTCGAAGCAACTTTGCCGAGCCGGGATTGAGGGGTGAAAGCGAGGGCTATTTAGCGCAGCGATCATAGACCATGTCCCTCACAGTGCTCCCCCCGCAGCCGCCGGACCCACTTCCGGCACCTGCAACGCCGCCTCCGTGGTGGTACCGGGGTGGCAAGAAGCGTCTCAGGAATTTTCTGAGACGCCTCGGCCCGGGATTGATCACCGGCGCCTCGGACGATGATCCCTCGGGGATAGGGACCTACAGCCAGGCCGGAGCCCAGCTTGGCTTTGGCATCGGCTGGACCATGCTCCTGACCTACCCCTTGATGGTCGCGATCCAGGAAATTTCGGGACGCATCGGGCGCGTAACCGGCCACGGCCTTGTCGACAATGTCCGCCGGAATTATCCGGCACCGGTGGTCTGGTTACTGATCGCTCTCATCTTCATTGCCAACACGATCAACATCGCTGCCGATCTCGGCGCCATGGCCGACTCGCTGAGACTTCTGGTCGGCGGGCCGGCCTTTCTCTATGTGGTCGCATTCGGGACGGCATCCGTGCTTGCGCAGATCGTCGTGGAATACAAGCACTATGTGTCGATATTGAAATGGCTGACCCTGTCCCTGTTTTCCTATGTCGTCGCGCTTGCCGTCGTTCACGTCCCCTGGATGGAAGCCATCAAGGGGTTTCTCATTCCCCGCATTTCCTTCGACGGCCCATTCCTGACAACCCTGGTTGCCGTTCTCGGTACGACAATTTCACCGTATCTGTTCATCTGGCAGTCGTCACAGGAAGCCGAGGAACAGCGAATTGACGACCACAAGAGGCCGCTCGTACGTGACGGCTCTCATCAGAAAGCTGAACTGCGCCGCATCCGCCTCGACACGATGAGCGGAATGGCTTTCTCCAATCTCATCGCGATCGCCATCATCACCACCACCGCTGCGACGCTGCACGCCAACGGGACGACCGATATCCAGTCTGCAGCGCAAGCGGCCGCGGCTCTGGAGCCGCTTGCAGGCCCCTTCGCCGAATTGCTTTTCGCCCTCGGCATCATCGGAACAGGGCTTCTGGCCGTCCCGGTGCTCGCGGGCTCGGCCGCCTATGCTCTCGGCGAAGGCAGAAAATGGCCCGTCGGACTGTCGCGCAAACCGAGACAGGCCAGCGCTTTCTATGTGGTGCTGGCGCTGTCGGGCGGTCTCGGCATTGCCCTGAACTTCACCTCGCTCGATCCGATCAAGGCTCTCTATTGGAGTGCGGTCATCAACGGCGTGCTTGCCGCGCCTGTCATGGCGATCCTCATGCTCGTGGTGCGCAGGCACGACGTCATGGGCGACCTCGTGATCCGAGGCCGGCTCTATTGGCTCGGCTGGGTTTCCACGATTGCGATGGCGCTTTCCACGCTGGGAATGGCCTTCAATCTCGGAAGCTAGCCACACCCAAGGCTCTGCCGAAACACCGGCGGGGCTAGTGCAAGCCGAGTGCGTTCTCGAGCTGCCGCTTGCTCATTTTCGAGCGCCCTTCGATATGCCGGCCCTTCGCCTTTTCATAAAGCTCCTGGCGGGTGTGACCGTCAGCCTTGCGGGCGCGGGCCACCGCCGCGCGGTGACCTCGAGCCGTTTGCTTGCGGGCGTCGCTGCCCGCCATGGGCTTCGTACTCTCGCGTTTGCCATAAGCCCCCACATGCGACTTGCCTTCGCGCTCCTGTTGCGCGGTGCGACCTTGGGCCTCCTTGCTCTCAGTCTTGCCAAGATTGCGGCGGTTGCGGCGATCGCTCTCGTATTTCGAGGCGCCGGCCTCGCGCAGAGCGATGGCAACGGCCTGTCTGCGGCTCTTGACCTTGCCGCCCTTTCCGCCACGGCTGCGCTTCAATTCGCCGTGCTTGAACTCATGCATGACCCTGCCGGTGATCCGCTTCTGGCGTGATGATGTCATGGCTGGTTCCTCCATTGATTCTTTCGCGTCAAACGATTTGTCGCAAGCGAAGTTCCGGGCAGGCGCGCCAAAGGCTCTTGGGAATGTTGAACGCCGCAAGGTCGGACACATCATCGCGACGCGCGCATCAAGTGCAGGAACAAGTGGCGAATCGTCTTGTTGACCGGACGCTGCAGGCGTGCGGCGTTTTGTTCCAGCGGCGGAGGCTGCGATGTCCGATAAGACTTTTTCCTCAACATCTGGATTTGACCGACGCGCGTTCATGGCCGCTGCCGCCGGATCGGCCGTTGCGGCGCCGCTCACGGCGCGCGGCGCTGGAGACGTTTTCAACCAACAATCTTCTCCGCCTGACGCCTCGCTGCCGGTTCGCGTGACACTCAGGATCAACGGCGACGATAAGCAATTGGCCATCGATGCGCGCACGACCGTCCTGGACGCGCTGCGGGAACATCTCGCCCTCACCGGCAGCAAGAAGGGATGCGATCACGGGCATTGCGGCGCCTGCACCGTTCTGATCGACGGGCGGCGGGTACTGTCTTGTCTGACGCTGGCCATGGTCGCGCAAGGCCATGACATCACCACCATCGAAGGCCTCGCCAATGGGCGCCAACTGCATCCGATGCAGCGAGCCTTCATCGACCAGGACGCCTTCCAGTGCGGCTATTGCACGCCGGGCCAGATCATGTCGGCGGTCGCTTGCGTGACGGAGGGCCATGCCAAGAGTGATGATGACATTCGCGAATATATGAGCGGCAACATCTGCCGCTGCGCGGCCTATCCCAACATTGTCGCCGCGGTGAAGCAGGCTGCTCCCGAAATCCTGAAAGGCTAGCCCATGCGACCGTTCGTCTATCAAAAGGCGGGCGACCCGTCGGCCGCGATCCAGGCGCTGGCCGCAGGTCGCTCCGGAAACAACCCACCGACCGAGACGCCGGCAGAGGCGCTCGCCGGCGGCACCACGCTGATCGATCTCATGAAGCTCGACGTCATGCGGCCGGCAACCGTCGTCGACATCAACCCGTTGTCGGCCGCGTGGTCGCGGGTTGACCTCGGAGGCGGTCAGTTGCGCCTGGGTGCGCTGGCGCGCATGTCGGACGTGGCTGATAATGCCGAAATCCGGAACGGCTATCCGATAATCGCGGACTCGCTGAAGCTCGCGGCCAGCCAGCAGTTGCGCAACATGGCAAGCCTTGGGGGAAACGTCCTGCAGCGTACCCGCTGCACCTATTTCCGCGACATCAGCTACGACAATTGCAACAAGCGCAATCCGGGGTCCGGCTGCGCGGCGATGGACGGCTTCAACCGCATGCACGCGGTGCTTGGCGCCTCCGATTCCTGCATCGCGACCTATCCCGGCGATTTTGCCCAGAGCCTGATCGCGCTGGACAGCACAGTCGACATCATGGGCAGCGGCGGCAGCCGTAGCATTCCTTTCGCAGAGCTGCACAAGCAACCAGGCAACTCGCCGCAGGTCGAAACTGCGCTGGCGCCGGGCGAATTGATCTCGGGCTTCACGGTCAGCGGCCGCTGGCCGCGGTCGGTTTATCTCAAGGTGCGTGACCGACAATCCTATGAATTCGCTTTGGCCTCCGCTGCGGTTGCACTCGACATGCAGGACCGCGTCATACGCGATGCTCGCCTTGCGCTTGGCGGCGTCGCAACTGTGCCGTGGCGAGCCCGTGATGCAGAGGCTCTGCTCAAAGGACAGAAATTGGACGATGCGCTCGTTGAACGCGTCGCGGACGCGGCTTTCTCGGGCGCAATACCGCGCAAGCACAACGCCTTCAAGATTACGCTCGGCAAGGCTGTAGTGGCCCGCGCGCTTCACCAGGCCGCAACGATGGAGGTCTGATCATGTCGATCGCCGCTCCCGCGCCAAAAGCCAATATGGGCCAGCCGGTGCTGCGCTATGATGGCCTCGCCAAGGTGACCGGCAGCGCCCAATACGCAGCGGACGTGCCGCTGGCCAATCCCGCTTACGCCTATCTCGTCACGAGTGCGATCGCGAAAGGCCGCATCGAGGGTTTCGACCTCGCGGAGGCCAAGAGCATGAGGGGGGTGATCGACATATTCACGCATGAGAACGCCGAAAGGCTGAAAGAAGTAAAATTCTTCAGCAACGGCGGCTATGGCTCGACTTCGATCGTTCCGCTCGAGTCGCCCGAAGTGGCGCATGACGGCGAGATCGTCGCGGTCGTGGTTGCAGACACCTTTGAGGCCGCGCGCGACGCCGCGCACCGGGTGAAGGTCAACTACAGCGCCGAGACGCCGACTGCGAGCTTCGATTCTCCGGGAACAAGTTCTGCGCCCGCCAAGGGCCAGAACGCCATGTTCAAGGACGATCCAAAGGTCGGCGATTTCGCCGGCGCCTTCGACCAGGCAGAAGTGAAAGTTGCGGCGAGCTATGAGACGCCGACCCAGCACCACAACCCGATGGAATTGTTTGCGACCAGTTGTGTCTGGCACGGCGACGAACTCACCATCTATGAACCGAGCCAGTTCGTCTACGGCTTGAAAAATGCCGTCGCCCGGCAGCTCGACATCGACCCCGACAAGGTGCGGGTGATCAATGCCTATGTCGGCGGCGCATTCGGCTCGAAAGGATCGACCACGCCACGGACCGCGATCATCGCCTCCATTGCGCGGCGGCTGAACCGGCCGGTCAAGCTGGTTGCAACCCGCGATCAGGGCTTTACCATCGCCACCTATCGCGCGGAAACGCGGCACCACATCCAGCTCGGCGCGAGCCGCGACGGACACCTGGTCGCGCTGCGCCACGAAGGCGCGGAGATTTCCTCGCGCGCCGACCCCTATCTGGTCGGCGGCACCAAGACCACCACGCGGCTCTATGCGTGCCCAAACATCGACAGTCTGGTTTCGATTGTTCGCGCCGACCGCAACACACCCGGCTTCATGCGGTCGCCACCGGAGGTGCCCTACATGTTCGCGCTCGAAAGCGCGATGGACGAGCTTGCGGTGCAGCTGAACATGGACCCGATCGAGCTGCGCCGTATCAACGACACCACCAAGGAGCCGATCGGCGGCAAGCCCTATACGTCGCGGTCGCTCGTGGCCTGTTTCGACGAAGGCGCCAAGGCTTTCGGCTGGTCGGACCGGCCGGCGACTCCGGCCTCGATGACGGATGGAGACTGGCTTGTCGGCTACGGCTGCGCCACGACGTGCTATCCGACCCAGATGGCGCCAGCCGCGGCACGGGTCCGGCTGCAACGCGACGGCCGCGCGCGGGTCGAGATCGCCGGCCACGACCTCGGGACCGGCGCCTACACCGTCATCGCGCAGGCGGCTGCCGACCGGCTCGAAATTCCTTTCGACAAGGTCTCAGTGGCTCTCGGCGACACCGATTTTCCGCCAGCTCCCGTGGCTGGCGGCTCCAATTCCACTGCGAGCACCTGTTCGGTCGTCATCATGGTATGCGACCAGATCAGACAGCGCCTGTTCAACGCGCTGATGCCGAACGAAAGCCTGACCGACCGGGCCAAGGAAACGGTCGGGGTCGGCCAGTCGCCAGGGACGAAGGCGGCAAACAGTGGCCAGCCGCTCGACCGCGAAAAAGCGTTCGATGCACTCGGTGTCGGCGCGGTCGAGGAATATGGCGAGTGGAAGCCGGAAGGCGCACCGAAGGATGCACTCGAGGCGTTGCACCAGGGCCTGTCGCGGCTCGTCGGCGGGCCCGAGCTCGGCGGCAAGATCGCTTATGCCTTCGGCGCCGAATTCGTCGAGGTCAGGGTGAACCGGTTCACGCATGAGATCCGCGTGCCGCGGCTGCTCGGTGCGTTTGCTGCCGGCCGCATCATGAACCCACGCACCGCGCGCAGCCAGCTCATGGGCGGGCTGATCTGGGGCATGTCGGCCGCGCTCATGGAAGCCACCGAGCTCGACGAGCGCGATGCGCGCTATGTCAACGACAATCTCGCCGATTACCTGCTGCCCGTAAATGCCGATGCGCCCAACGTCGACGTCATTCTTGTGTCGGAGACGGACGAACATATCGGACCCGCAGGCACAAAGGGACTTGGCGAGCTGGGCAATGTCGGCACCAACGCCGCGGTCTGCAACGCGATTTACAACGCCACCGGCAAGCGGATCCGAAAGCTTCCGGTCAGGCTTGAGCAATTCCTGGCATAAGCGCCCTTATTTGCGGGCCTCCTCGCCCTCAACGTTGAGCAGCAGGAAGGCCGTGATCCCCGACCCGACCGCCACCCAGAACGAGAACACCACGATCAGGACCAGCCGTGCGGCAAGATCGTTCAACCCTTCCGAGCCCAGAGTGGCTGCGATGAACGCGAACAACCCCGCGCCGATTGCCTGAAGAACGACCAGTCGTGACAGGTCTGAGCGCATGCCAACGAATCGCCTCTGAGCGAATTTGATTGCAAGACCCTGCCGAAGAGGACTGGCGGGGCTTGTCGGCGGCGAGACCTTCGAAGCTCATAAGCAGACGGCGGCCGTTACGTCCGAAAGAAGACGAGCCAGATTGCCAGCAGCGCCACCACGGCCAGGAGAGTGCTTGCGACAAGCACGATACGGACCGTCGGCCCTCGCTCCGCCTGTCGCGCTTCCTGCGCACTTTCTATGATTTGTCCATCGCGCTTAACGATCATCTTCCCGGTCCCTTCCTGAGTATGGAAAACGAACGGGACCTCTGCCTCGTTCCAATCGGAACCGGTTTCGTTGCTGATTGCCGCCGTCATCGATTGGTGAAACGCGCGTTCCCGAGCCCGGTGCCGATGGTTAAAATTCCCCAATGCCGGCAATCCTTCATGAAGGGGACCTCTGAGAGGCCCTGTACGACGGCATCGTTGTGCATCAACACCGAGGTGTCGTTCCCAATGATTTTCGGGATGGCTTCAGCAACGGCCTGGGCGAGATTGAAGTGGCTGCTTTCCCAATTGCCGGGGAGATTTTGTGCCCCCTTCTCAATCGTGCCATCGCTATTGATGATCCCCGGACACGCAATGCCGATGAATGGTGCCAGCTTGAGCTTTTCGGATTCGGCCTTGTCGACCAGCTCCTTCAGCATGGTGAGAAGCCGCTTTACCGTAGCCTCGCGCGAAGTTTCCTGTCCCGCGTGACGCCACAGATCGGATTTCCAGACGCATGCCTTGGACAGATCGGACGCCTTCTTCTGGCGCATCTCCACCACCCCGCAGCGGATATTCGACCCGCCTATGTCAATCGCGAGGATTGCGTCGTGGGCTTCCAGAATCCATGCCGGAGCGAGGTGCACGGAGCCGATCAGTCCGGCCTCGTCAGGGTGGAAACGGATCGGCTCGATTTCCGTCTTGATCCCCTCCGCCCGCAAGATGATCTTCACACGGGCTATCGCCAGTTCCCCCAATCGGCTTTGACGAAAGCCGCCGCCGACGATGATCTGCTCGGTATTGCTCCACGCCTTCAACTTCAGAAAACGGCGAAGAACGCCTGCCAGTTCTTGACCGAACTCTTCTACCGCGCTGTGCACGACCGCTGCGGCGTCGACATCGTCGCCGACCAGGATCTTGTCGAGGTCCTTCCTCGATATGTTCTCGGACGATTTGCTGCCGAAAGGATCATCGCCGGCTTTTTTCAGCGGCTTTCGCCAGGCATCGAGAATCGCCTGAAAGGCCCCCTTGCTGGCACGATCTCCTAGAAAACCGTTCTCGTCCTTCAGCTCAATGTTGTAGCTGTCGATGTCGACGGACGACAACCGGGCCGCACCATGCCGGCCTATTCGGGCGTTTGCGAAATCCTCGGCCATCAAAACCCCCTCTTGGCGGGGAACAACGATGTCGGGGGCGAATGGTTTCGCCGGGCGGCTCAATAGGCTCTGCGCGTTGGAACGCCGGGGCACGGCGACCGTTGTCAGATTTCGCACAACTCAACTTGCCGTAGATAGGAGGCTCCAATGAGCAAAGACCCTCCGAAAGACAATCCGCCTCCGAAGCCGCACAAGGGATCATTCTCGCAAACGGATGAGCCATGGAAGGGCAATCCGGAGAAGGAGCAGAAGCGGACCGGCCCGCCTCCCGATCTTGAAAAGTGGCGCAAGAGCGGTACGCATTAGAGCGCTGACTGCAAGCAAGGACGAACGCGATCAAGGCCACGATGATCTGAGTTCGCCACCCACCGCGCAAGCTAAAGGCCCCCGCCGGGGCCTTTAGCGAAGCCACGGAAGAAGGGCTTAGCGCTTCATAGTTGACTCCACTTGCCTGCCTTCTCGCGAACTTTTCAACCTTCGTCAGTCGTGATCATGGATGATGGTCTTGCTTCGTGTGCCGTCACCATGCTCTTTCTTGATCACGGTCGTCCGGTCGCCCGGCTCGTGCTCCTTGATGACTGCGCGGTCGCGGTCGCGATCATGATCGGGCCCCTCGCCCACGGTGACGCCGCCCGGGCCGACCCGGACACCAACATCGTCCGCCATTACGGGCGTCGCGAGCAAACCCAGTGCGGTGGCGACCAGCAGATACTTCTTCATGACTCTCCTCCAGCTCTGTTACCACAATTGAGAATCCCGAGAGGGCGACTCTGTTCCTACGCACCTCTGGTTGTGAGCGTCCTTCTCTGCCGAGACCATGCGAATGCGGTTGCCATTGTGACGACGCACGCCGCTGATCATCGAAGATTTAGGAACCCCGATGATCGGCGGGGCGTTCTCTCCCTCCCGCCGGGGGCACCCGGACGATCGAAGGAGAAAGCAGATGGACTGGAATCGCGTTGAAGGCAGCTGGAAGCAGATGAAGGGCAAGGTCAAGGAGCAGTGGGGCAAGTTGACCGACGACGATCTTGACGCAATCGCGGGCAACCAGGAACAGCTCGAGGGTAAGATCCAGCAACGCTATGGTTTTCAGAAGGATCAAGCCAAAAAGGCAGTCAACGACTGGTACGACCGCATGACATGGTGAGGCCCCTGGAGCATGATCCGGAAAAACTGTGCAGCGGTTTTCCGAAAAGATCATGCTCAATCAAAGAACCAAAGCGCCATGATGATTCGACAATCCCATCGCGCCTTAAACAAAAAGCCCCGAGTGATCGGGGCTTCTCTTCGTGTGCGTCGGCTCTAGATTCGTCCCATCAACAAAAGAATGAGCAGGATAACGATGATCAAGCCGAGCCCGCCGCCCCCGTAATAGCCGGTCCCGTAAAACGGTCCTCCGCCGATGCCGCTAAAGCCTCCCAGCAGGGCGATGATCAGAATGATCAGAAGGATTGTGCCAATACTCATCGACTTGGCCGCCTCTTAGTGATGCCAAAACAGGGCCAACAAGATGATGATCGGCAACGGGACGCCGAGCACCCAAAGCAGTACGCCTCTTCCAAAACCCATGGCTCTCCTCCAACAGTTTACGAAGGGGAGACGTTCAGCGATGGCAAATGTTCCAACGCTCGCGGCACGGGACGCAAGGCTCGCTGTCGCTGTGCAACGGAATTGTCCGGGGGAATTTCAGGCGAGCGTACGCAACCAGGCAAGCCGGGCGATTGCACGCTCGGCGAGCGACTGCAGGCTTTCCAGCCGATCAGCATCGCCCGCGCCTTCGGCACCGCTCAAGTAGGCGTCGGCGAGTGCTTCAGCGATCGTCTGAGAATCGGTCTGTTCGAGACGCGCTGCAAAATTTCCAAGACCCGCGGTTTCCGTGGATATGGCCATGGTCTCGTCGAGAAGCTCATGTGCACGGTTGGCGGGCGCGCCGGAAAGACGCCGCTCGAGATCGGCGAGCTGCGCCGCCAGCCGGAGCTCGAGAGTCCGGGCATCAAGGCGCCCCGGCCGATCCTGTTGCGATGCAGACGCCGTCACGTCAGGTCGTTCGGCCGCCGCAACGTCGCGCTCCTTGTGGTAGGCGCGACGCCGCTCCTTTCGCAGGATCGATACGTGGCCGAGTTCTTCGCGGGCCATCGCCTCGGCCGCTGTCTTGATTTCGGCATCCTTCGAAAACGCCGCAACGTAGGACCAGAACGCGAAGGCGCGCTCCTCGTTGCGGACAGCCATCGAAAGCGCTCGGTACGGCGTTATCAGGCGTGATGTCCTGATCTCGGCAGCGGTGTCCTCGTCCAGGGTTTCGGGGCCCTCCCACCGCACCAGCGCGGGATCGGGCGCCTTGCCGCGTCGCGACTGCGACCATCGTTCTACGCTGTCCACATGCTCGCGCTCGGCAGCAGCCAATTTTTCAAATACCGCGGCCAGATCGCCCTTGTTCTGCCGACGCATGTCGTCGGCGAGCTGTCCATACCTGCTCGCGGCTTCCTGCTCCATCGCGTGAGCAAGCGCGAACATTTCGTCCAGCGAGCCAAGCGTGCCCGCGGGCTCCGATTTCAGCAAAGATGCGCGCAACAAAGGCATGACGAGAATCCGAGTAGGGATGAATGCATGCGTCCTTGGAGAAGAATACCTTTTTGAAGGTTGACAGAACAGAGGCTGGGTAGTCAACTTTCGGCCGTCAACGGTGACATTCACGAACGACCAGAATTGGACGCGCAACTCGATGAGTTGCGCAACGTGTTTTGGATACTCATGGGTCAACCGGCGAAGCCTGTATCCGACTTGCCAAGGCGTGTGACGAACGTCTTGATCGCTCTGGTGCTTATTTGCGTTTGCGCGCTGGCATGGGCCGACAACGCGCGGGCCGCCGGCGATTTGGCAACCTATCTCCCGAAGATCACCCCTGCCGATTTCTTTCCGGGCGCGGATCGCTTCGGTCCGGCGCAGGGCGATCCGCCGATCGCTCCCGTCTTCCGCGGCGACCAGTTGCAAGGCTTCGTCTATCTCAACTCGGATTTTGCGAACTCGGTCGGATATTCCGGCAAGCCGATTCGGATCCTGGTGGGGATCGATCCGAAGGGCGTGATCACGGGACTGAAGCTTGTCGATCACAAGGAGCCGATCGTGCTGGTCGGCATCCCGGAGGCGCGCATCGTCGCCGCTGTCAATGCGCTGATCGGAAAGGACATGAAGCCGGTCGCGCAGGGCGCCGAGCACGCGCCTCAGGTCGACATCGTCAGCGGCGCGACAGTGACTGTAGAGGTGATGAGCGACAGCATCGTGCGCTCGGCGGTCCGCCTGATTCGCACCGGACGGGTCGGCGGCGGAGAGTCCGCAATGGCGGCGGCTGCACTCCCCCCCGTCATCAAGACGCTCGATCTGCAGCGCAGCGATATCCGGGACTGGGCGAGCCTCGTCGGCGACGGCTCGGTGCGTCGTCTGTCTTTGACCATCGGCGACGTGAACGAAGCGTTCGCCAAGGCCGGCAACACCGCTGCGGCGCAAAATCCGGAACCGGGCGACGTTGGAAGCAGTTTCATCGATCTCTATGTGGCGCTCGTCACCGCTCCGACGATCGGCCGCAGTCTGCTTGGCGACGATGGCTATCAGCGGCTCAAGGACAGCCTGAAGCCGGGTCAGCAGGCTATCGTCGTCGCCGGCAACGGGGCCTATTCCTTCAAGGGCTCGGCCTATGTGCGCGGCGGCATCTTCGATCGCATCGAGCTCCTGCAAGAGGGCAACGGCACGCGCTTTCGCGACCGCAACCATACTCGCCTCGGCGCACTGCACGCCGCCGGCGCGCCCGACTTCAAGGAAATCGGCCTGTTCGTCACGCCGCCCGAGTTCACGCTCGATCCAACGCAGCCCTGGCAGTTGCAGCTATTGGTGGAGCGAGCCACCGGCGCCCGCGAGAAGGCGTTCCTGCACTTCGACATCGACTACACCCTGCCCGATCAATATCTGCGGATCGAGCAGCGGGCGGTGACGGTGCCGGCGAACGCACCGGCGCCATCAGCGCAAGCTCCTGCGGCGGCTCCGCAGGAGCTGCCCGCCGCCGAGGGCGAAGAGCCACTCTGGATGCGCATCTGGCGCTCGAATGCCATCAACATAGGGATCGTCGCACTGGCACTGGCAGCCCTGACGGCGATCTTCTTCTTCCAGAATATCCTGGTGCGGAGGCCAACCCTCTCGGTCTGGGTACGCCGCATCTATCTCGCCTTCGTGCTGATCTGGCTCGGCTGGTATGCCAACGCCCAGCTTTCCGTGGTCAACGTGGTGACGTTCAGCAACGCGCTGATCAGCGGCTTCCACTGGGAATTCTTTCTGGCCGCGCCACTGATCTTCATCCTGTGGGGAGCGACCGCCGCAGCGCTCTTGTTCTGGGGTCGCGGCCCGTTCTGCGGGTGGCTCTGTCCTTTCGGCGCGCTGCAAGAGCTCACCAACGCGGTTGCGAAATGGCTGAAGGTGCCGCAGATCACGGTGCCGTGGGGACTGCACGAACGGCTGTGGCCGATCAAGTACATCATCTTCCTCGGACTGTTCGGCCTGTCGCTCTACTCTGTCGATATGGCCGAGAGGTTCGCCGAGGTCGAGCCGTTCAAGACCGCGATCATTCTCAAATTCGCGCGCGGCTGGCCGTTTGTCCTCTACGCCGTCGCGTTGCTTGTAATCGGGCTGTTTATCGAGCGGTTCTTCTGCCGCTACCTTTGTCCGCTCGGCGCGGCGCTGGCGATCCCCGGCCGCATCCGCACCTTCGAGTGGCTGCGCCGCTGGCCCGAATGCGGCTCGCCTTGCCAGCGCTGCGCCAAGGAGTGTCCGGTGCAGTCGATCCATCCGGAGGGTCACATCAACGTCAATGAGTGCATCTACTGCATGCACTGCCAGGAGCTCTATTACGACGATCATCGGTGTCCGCACATGATCCAGGTGCGGCTGAAGCGCGAGAAGTTCGCGGCCATGTCCTCGCCGTCGATGCGGCCCGGCGGCGCAGGCCCCAAGACGGTGATCACCCATGCCGGGAGGCCCGTGACAACGGGGACCGCCACACCTCTACCGGACTAGCTTGATAACCACAGGGAGACGAAGATGGGCAGCGACGACGACAAGAACGCGATCAGCCGCCGACAGGTTGTAGGAACCGCCGCAATCGGTGCCGCCGGCATCGCCGGTGGTCTCGGTCTCGGGAAGACCGCGGGGCCGACGCCGGCCGCAGCCCAGCCGGCGCCCTCCGGACCCCGGAAAACCGAAGTCGCGCCGGGCGAGCTCGATGAATATTACGTGTTTTTCTCCAGCGGGCAGACGGGTGAAATCCGCATCATCGGCATGCCTTCGATGCGCGAATTGATGCGCATCCCCATCTTCAACCGCGACAGTGCCACCGGTTGGGGCCTGACCAACGAGTCGCTGAAGATTCTGACCGAAGGAATGACGCAGGAGACGCGCGATCGGCTCAAGGGGCGCTGGAACGGTGTCTGGCAGAACGGCGACTGCCATCACCCGCACATGTCCTTCACCGACGGCACCTACGATGGACGCTACATCTTCATCAACGACAAGGCGAACACGCGCCTGGCGCGCATCCGCACCGACATCATGAAGTGCGATAAGATCATCGAGTTGCCGAACCAATACACGATCCACGGCATGCGGCCGCAGAAATATCCGCGCACCGGATACATCTTCTGCAACGGCGAATACGAAGTTCCGCTGCCGAACGACGGCAAGGTGCTCGACGACAAGACCAAATACTGGTCGATGTTCTCCGCGGTCGACGGAGACACCATGAAGATCGCCTGGCAGGTCATTGTCGACGGCAATCTCGACAACACCGATGCCGACTATCAGGGCAAATACGCGTTCTCGACCTGTTACAATTCGGAGAAGGGCGTCACGCTCGCCGAAATGACCGCGAGCGAGCAGGACTGGGTCGTCATCTTCAACCTCAAGCGCATCGAGGACGGGGTCAAGAAAGGCGACTACAAGGAGATGAACGGCGTGCCCGTGATCGACGGTCGAAAGGGCTCGCCCTACACGCGCTACGTACCTGTTTCCAACAACCCGCACGGTATCAACACTGCACCCGATGGAATCCATGTGGTCGCCAACGGCAAGCTCTCGCCGACGGTGACGGTGTTCGACGTGCGGCTCTTCGATCAACTGTTCGACGACAAGATCCAGCCGCGCGCCGTCGTCGTGGCGGAGCCCGAGCTTGGGCTGGGGCCGCTGCACACTGCATTCGACGGCAAAGGCAACGCCTACACGACGCTGTTCCTCGACAGCCAGGTCTGCAAGTGGAACATCGACATGGCGACGCGCGCCTTCAAGGGCGAAAAGGTCAATCCGATCATCCAGAAGATCGATGTGCACTACCAGCCCGGTCACAACCATTCCTCGATGGGAGAGACCAAGGAGGCTGACGGCAAATGGCTCATCTCGCTGAACAAGTTCTCGAAGGATCGCTTCCTGAACGTCGGCCCGCTGAAGCCCGAGAACGACCAGCTCATCGACATCTCGGGCGAGAAGATGGAGCTCGTGCACGACGGTCCGAGCTTTGCAGAGCCGCATGATGCGGTGATCGTTCACCGCTCCAAGCTGGAGGGAAAGATCACGAGCATTTGGAAGCGCGACGATCCGTTCTTTGCCGACGCAGTCAAACAGGCCAAGGCCGACGGCATCACACTCGAGAGCGATGCCAAGGTCATCCGCGACGGCAATAAGGTGCGGGTCTATTCGTTCTCGAGTGCACCGGCCTACGGACTGGAAAGCTTCAAGGTGAAGCAGGGCGACGAGGTGACGGTCTACATCACCAATATTGACGACGTTGAGGACCTCACCCACGGCTTCTGCATCGTCAACTACGGGGTCAACATGGAGATTGGTCCGCAGCAGACGTCGTCTGTGACGTTCATCGCCGACAAGCCCGGCGTCTATTGGTACTTCTGCACATGGTTCTGCCACGCCATGCACATGGAAATGCGCGGGCGGATGCTGGTGGAACCGCAGAACGTGTGACGATGCGACAGGCTCGCCGAAACGCGCAGTTGGGGCTGGCGGCACTCCTTGCCGCCGGCCTCACCACGCATGCGTGGGCGGCGCAGCTTTCTATCAAGCCTGAAGAACCAGACTTGCAGGCGGCTCTCGATCGCGCCGCCGACGGCGACGAGATATCGCTTGCCCCCGGCACCTATCGCGGACCGGTACGCTTGACCCATCGCGTGACGCTGTCTGGGACGAACGGGGTCGTGATTTCCGGCTCCGGCAAGGGAAGCGTCATCACGGTAGCCGCGCCGGGGGCGGTCGTCCGCGGGCTTGAGGTGCGCGGCTCGGGCAGGTCTCTCGAGACGATGGATTCCGGAATCTTCGTCGAGCAGTCCGCACGAGGCGCCGTGGTGGAGGAGAATCACCTCGAGGATAACCTGTTCGGAATGTATCTTCACGGAGCGCCCGACGCGATCGTGCGCCATAACGTCGTCATCGGGCTGCGCCAGGCGCACAACAGCGAGACCGGCAACGGGATCACCGTCTGGAATGCGCCGGGCGCCAAGGTGCTGGACAACGATTTCCGATACGGGCGGGATGGCATCTTTGCGATAACGAGCCGCAACAATGTGGTGAACGGCAATCACTTCAGCGATCTGCGATTTGCCGTTCATTACATGTACACCAATGGTGGCGAGATCAGCGGCAACGTCTCCAAGGGCAACCTCATCGGCTATGCGCTGATGTTCTCCAACCACCTCGTCATACGGGACAATGTCTCCGACCACGACCGCGATCGCGGCATCCTTTTCAATTCAACCAACTACGCGGATATTTCGGGCAATACGGTGATTGGCGGCCGGCAGCCCGCCGAACGCTGGGCGACCTCAGACAACCATGTCGTCGAGGAAGGCGTGCCGCAGACGGAAGCTGCCGGCCCGTCCGCGTCTGCTCGCAGCCAGCGGATTGGCCCGGAGAAGTGCGTGTTCATCTACAACACCAACAAGAACCGCATCGAACGCAACCGGTTCGAGGGTTGCGAGATCGGCGTTCACTTCACCGCGGGATCCGAGGGCAACGACATCATCGGCAACGCGTTCGTCAACAACGCAAGTCAGGTCAAGTATGTCGGCACGCGGCACCTCGATTGGTCGAAGGACGGCCGCGGCAACTACTGGAGCGACGACCCGGCATTCGATCTGAACGGCGACGGGGTCGCAGACACGGCGTACCGTCCCAACGATCTTGTCGATCGTGTGCTGTGGACGGCCCCGGCGGCGAAGGTTCTGATCAACAGCCCGGCCGTGCAGGTGATCCGCTGGGCGCAGGCGCAATTTCCGGCTCTGCTCCCGGGAGGCGTCGTCGACAGCCATCCGCTGATGTCGCCGCCGACGCCGCGCAATCCCGCCGGAGGCGAGCCATGAACGCCACGGTTCGCATCGGCAACGTCACCAAGCACTTCGGTCGCATCACTGCGGTGAGCGATGTCTCCTTCGAGCTCGGTGAGGGCGAGATGGTGGCGCTCATCGGTCACAATGGCGCCGGCAAGACCACGTTGATGAAGCTGATGCTGGGCCTGATCCGCCCGACAGGCGGTTCGATCCTCGTGCTGGGCGATAATCCTGCCGCCGGTCAATTCGCCGGTCGACGCCACCTCGGGTACCTCCCCGAAAACGTCTCCTTCGATGCCGCCCTCACTGGCCGCGAGACGCAGACCTTCTACGCCCGGCTGAAGCAGGAGCCGGTTGCGAAGGCTCTGAATCTGCTCGATACCGTAGGCCTCGGTGCAGCTGCGGATCGCCGTGTCGGCACCTATTCGAAGGGCATGCGGCAGCGCCTGGGGCTGGCGCAGGCGCTGATCGGAAAGCCGCGTGTGCTGCTGCTGGACGAGCCGACCACCGGCCTCGACCCCGAGCTCCGCCAGACCTTCTACGAGGTGATCCAGCGGCTCGCCGCCGAGGGCACCACGGTTCTGCTGTCATCACACGCGCTCACCGAGCTCGAAGAGCGGGCGGCGCGCGTCATCATCATGAACCGCGGCATCAAGGTCGCCGACGGCTCGATCGAGCAACTGCGCAAGATCGCGCGGTTGCCGACCCGCATCCGCCTGAAGGTGGCCGGCCTCGCGCCCGGCGAAGTGCCGTCGTGGCTCCCCACGAGCGCACCCTGCCGGCGCCTGAACGGCCACATCGTCGAGATCGACGCCGCGCCCGAACAGAAGATCGAGCTGTTGCGTTGCGCGACCGCTTCAGGAACGGCGCTGGAAGACCTGGACGTTGTGCCGCCCAACCTCGACGAGCTCTATGCACACTTCCTGCGTCAGGCGGAGAGGACGCCATGAACGCGATCGTCACCGTCGCGCGAAAGGAGATCCGCCAGGCGGTCCGGAACCGCTGGGTGCTCGCAGCAACGCTGCTGCTTGCCGCCCTGGCTCTGTCGCTGACCTTTCTCGGCAGCGCACCGACGGGGAGGGTCGGCGTGCGTGCGCTCGATGTCGTCATCGTCAGCCTTTCCAGTCTCACGATTTTCCTCATTCCGCTGATCGCACTTCTGATCTCGCACGATGCCATCGTCGGAGACATGGAGCGTGGCACCATGCTCCTGTTGCTCAGCTATCCGGTCGCGCGCTGGCAGGTCCTGCTCGGGAAATTCCTCGGGCATCTCGCTGTGCTCGCCTTCGCCACCTGCCTCGGCTACGGCCTCGCCGCCGCAGCTCTGATGGCGAGCGGAAGCCGGATCGACCAGGACAGCCTCGCGGCGTTCGTAGCGATGATCGGCTCCTCCGTGTTCCTCGGCGCAGTGTTCGTCGCGATCGGCTATCTCGTGAGCGCCCTGGTGCGCGACCGCGGCACCGCCGCCGGCATCTCGATCGGCCTGTGGCTGCTTCTTGTCCTCATCTACGACATGGCCCTCCTCGGCCTGCTCGCGCTCGACCAAGGCCGCAACATCTCCGCGAGCGCGCTCGATGCGATGCTTCTCTTCAACCCGACCGACGTCTACCGGCTGTTCAACTTGACCGGCTTTGCCAACGTCAGCACACTTGCAGGAATGGCCGGGCTCGCCCAGAGCACGTCACTGTCCATTCAGGTGCTGCTGCTGGCTCTGACATTGTGGACGGTGGTTCCGCTGGGATTCGCCGCGCTGGCCTTTTCCAGGAGAGAGCTATGAGGCGCCTGGCCTTGGCATTCGCGCTGCTGGTTCCGGTTGCGCTTGGAGCATGCCAGAAGCAGGCGGCGCAGCTTCCTGCGCCGCATAGGATGACCGCCGAGTCCATCGGACATTACTGCGGCATGAACCTGCTGGAGCATCCGGGACCGAAGGGGCAGATTTTCGCCGCGAGCCTGATCGAGCCGGTCTGGTTCTCCTCCGTGCGCGACACGATCGCCTTCACCATGCTGCCTGACGAGCCGAAGGATATCCTGGCGATCTACGTCTCCGACATGGGCAAGGCGCCGAGCTGGGACAGGCCCGGCGCCGACAACTGGATCGAGGCCCGGAAGGCGCTGTTCGTGATCGGCAGCCGGCTCAAGGGCGGCATGGGCGGCGACGAGGCTGTGCCGTTCTCGGAGCGGTCCGCCGCGGAGAAGTTCGTAGCCGACAACGGCGGCCACATCGTCACCTTCGAGCAGGTGCCGCGTGATTACGTGCTCGCATCCGGCGGCGATACGGCTCCTAAAGACGATGCCGATGGGCATCGATCAACCAATTGAGGAGGGCACGATGACGCGCACGATCTCGCGCCGACGTTTTGTCCGGATCAGTGCCGCCGCGGCTGGCCTGTCCCTTCTCCCCTCGGCGCGCCCTGCCCGCGGCAGCACAGGACCCGTGATCTGGCACGGCACGATGCTGGGCGCGGTCGCGACGATGGAAATCCATCACGAAGACCGGAGCGAGGCGGAGCGGCTGATCTCTGCAGCCTGTACCGAAGCGCGCCGGCTGGAGCGGCTGTTCAGCCTTTACCTGGAGGATTCCGCGCTGGTCGAGTTGAACCGGACCGGCATCCTGGTCGGCCCTGCCGACGAGATGGTCGATCTCCTGTCGATCTCGCAGCGCTACGCCGAACTGACCGGCGGATTGTTCGACCCGACCGTGCAGCCGCTGTGGGACCTCTACGCCAACCACTTCTCTCACGAGCAGGCGGATCCGGCCGGCCCGCCGCCGGCGGCGATCCGGGCAACGCTCGCGCGTGTCGGTTACCATCGGCTTTCTGTCAGCCGCGACCGCATCGTGATGCCGCGCGGCACGGCCGTGACGCTGAACGGAATCGCGCAAGGCTACGTGACCGACAAGGTCATCGACCTGTTGCGGGCCCACGGCATCGCCCATAGCCTCATCGACATGGGAGAGACGCGGGCCATCGGGGCGCGCGCCGACGGACGTGCCTGGGACGTCGGCGTAGCCGATCCGCAAGTCGTGGGGCGGACGGAAGCGGTGCTTCCGATCATCGACCGCGCGGTGTCGACATCGGGAGCCTACGGCTTCCGGTTCGATGCGGAAGGCCGCTTCAATCATCTCTTCGAGCCTCGGACGGGTGGCTGCGCCAGCCTCTACCGCAGCGTCACGACCGTATCCCGCAACGCGACCGATGCGGATGCGCTGTCGACGGCGTTCAGCCTGATGTCCCGGGAGCGGATCCGATCGCTGTTGCCGCACGTGGATATCGAGCGCGTCCATTTCATCGACGCTGCGGGTAGACCTTTCGAACTCGTTGCGTGAAGCTGTGACTTTCAATACTGGAGCAAGGAGAACTGGATGAAACGAATCGTACTCGCAGCCCTGTTCGTGGCGGCCGGACTTGGTCAGGCCAGCGCCCAGGACGCCGCCGCAGGCGAGAAGGTCTTCGCCGTCTGCAAGGCCTGCCATCAGGTCGGCGACAACGCGAAGAACGCCGTCGGCCCCGTCCTCAACGGGCTGTTCGGGCGCAAGGCCGGCTCCGTCGAGGGCTACAGCTATTCGACGGCCAATAAGAGCTCGGGCATCACCTGGGATGAGGCGACGTTCACGGAGTACATCAAGGACCCCAAAGCCAAGGTTCCCGGCACCAAGATGGCCTTCGCCGGAATCAAGGACGAGCAGAAGATCAAGGATCTCATCGCCTTCCTGCACACCTTCGACAAGGCACCGGTCAAGCTCACTCAATAATTGTAGCATCGGAGCCCCTGGAATCGGCCGGCGCCGCAATCGATCGCCCGATCTGCGACAACCGATCACGCCGCCGGCCGCACGCCGAAATCCTTGGGCCTGAGCATCAGGTCCTCGAGCGTGTACTTGTCGAGGACTGCATTGAACGCGTCGAGCCCCTCGTGCAGGATGCCGCGCAGCCGGCAACTGCGCGTGATGATGCATTGATTGCCGGCGGCGAAGCATTCGACCAGCGCGAAGTCGGGCTCCATTGCACGGACCACGTCGCCGAGACGTATCTTGCGCGGCGGCTCCGCCAGCATCAGGCCGCCCGAGCGCCCACGCACGGCCTTCAGGAAGCCCGCCTTCGTCAGGGCATTCGTGATCTTCATCAGGTGTGCGCGAGAAATACCATAGACCTCGGATGTCTCCTCGATGGTGATCAGACGATCGTCGTGAGCCGCCGCATACATCAGGAGCCGCAGCGCGAAGTCGGTGAAGTTTGTGAGTCGCATGAATCACCCGGATGACGGTTGGCGCCACGTGGAAGCTGGATCTGGTTCGAGCTTGCGTGTCAGGCGATGGAGCAAGGCGTTGAAGCGATGCTCGCTCTTTGCATCGCTTCGCAGCGCCACGCATGCCTTTCCCGCGATACGGCAGGCTGCGTCCACCTGACCGGCATCGGCGAGCTTCTGGACGGCATCAAGCAGCAAGCCGATGACCTGTTCATGGGGCGTCGTCAGCGGATGCAGCGTGGAATAGTCAAACCCGGAGCTTGAAAGTTCTCGCGCCATCACGCAACTCCGAGATAGTCCTTCGCCGCGGGAGACATCATCTCCGGCGTCCAGGGCGGATCGTAAGTGAGCCTGACATCTGCCTCTTCCACGCCATCGACAGATTGCGCCGCTTCGCCCGCACCCTCTCTGAGATAATTCGTCGCGGGGCAGCCCCTCGTCGTCGTGGTCATGGTGACCGCGGCGATGCCGCCATTTTCGATCGCGATGTCGTAGATCAGTCCGATGTCGACGATATTGAATCCGATTTCCGGGTCGATGACATCACGAAGCGCCTCGCGCACGCGTTCGACAAGACCATCCGCGTCGCTCATGCCGCGGCCTCCTTGCCCGTTCCCTTGCGAACCAGAAGCTTGTAAGTCGTCCCGTCCGCTTCGAACCCGCCCAACCATTCGTGTCCGCGCTCGCCCAGCTTCGGAAAGAGAAAGATGGGCTCGCGACAGAGAAGCACGCTCAGGACCTCTCCCCGTTCGAGTTCTTCGACCGCGGCAAGCGTGCGAACCATCGGCTCCGGCGGATCGAGCTCGCGGTTGTCGAGATGACGCGACGGCTCCGGCCATCCGGGCGACGGCGCAGGCGTGAACAGCACCTCCCAGTCGCCGCCGCCAATCTCGCGCGCGGCGTGATCGAAGCCCTTCTTGCCGAGCACGCCATAAAGCGGCACAGGCTGGAAGGTGGCGAGCAGCCGGAGAGCCTGTCCGGGCTCGAGGCCCTTGACTGCGTTCATGATGACGGTGAATGGCTCACCGCCGGCGCGTAGGATCGGACGCACGTCGAGTTCATGTGGGGTTTGGGTCATTTGGTCATTTCCTCATCTTCGTGAATGTTGCGGAGCGATCATGGGCGGGCGGTTTGCCGCCAAGGACCGGCACGAATTGAAGGAGCGCTCCCGACATCAGCAGGCTGAGCCAGCCATGTCTTGGTCTCGGCTTCGGGTTAATCGGGAGCGAAGCCGCAGCGGCCCGCTCCCGACCAAGAGGATGCCTCAGGCGGCCTTCGCGCGTTTCCCAATCTCGACACGCCAGACGCTCGGGCCCTGGTCGATATAGGTCCAGGAGAACTGCTTCGGATATTCGGCCTCCAACTGGTAGTAGAGCGGCTTCGGATCGTGATCGTTCACCAGAACGAACGAGCCCCCGACCGCAAGGTCGTTGACGAGCTGGAAGATCTTCTGGTGGCGCTGCGCCGGCGGAAGCTCACGCACATCGATGACCGATGCGTCCTGCTTGGCACTCGACATTCCTAGACTTCTCCTTTGGTCGCGCGAAGTTCTGATCGACCGCCACCTGCGACCTCGGTAGCGGATCGGGGACCGGGCGCCTCGCTCGAGGCTTCAGCCCCGCCCGGTTTCGGACTGAAATGCTCCGCGAACTTGCCGGCAACGCCGTTCCACGCGTCGGCATCGGGCGGCGGCTCGCCCTTTGCGACGATGTTCGGCCAGAGCCCCGCGTATTTGCGATTGAGGCCGAGCCAATGCGAGTTAGGCGGGATGTCGCTGTCCGGGAAGATCGCTTCGGCCGGGCACTCCGGCACGCAAACGCCGCAGTCGATGCACTCGTCCGGGTGAATGACGAGCATGTTCTCGCCGACGTAGAAGCAATCCACGGGACAGACTTCGACGCAGTCCATGTATTTGCATTTGATGCAGTTGTCGGTGACGACGTGAGTCATCAGCCAGCCTCCGCGCCACAGCTCGGGACTCATGCGGCGCAAATAAGATATATTCACTACGGATGTTTAAGCATTCCCACCGGCAAAAAGCAATACTTTACATATATCTTTTTAGAGCCAAACCGCCGATGGACGAGCCGATCCGCTGACATCGTCCCTAACTCTCGATTAGCCCGATCGTTGAAACCGCACTCGCGAAACTCGGCAGCGATTGGCAACTCAACCGCGGCGCCCGAGGCAACGCTCTCGCTGCGTCTTGGCGCCACTTTGCCCAGGACGTCCGTGCGCAGCTCGAAACCTGCTGGCTGGGGCGGGAGGATTCGAACCTCCGCATGGTGGAATCAAAATCCACTGCCTTACCACTTGGCGACGCCCCAAAAGACGGTGGCGGACGGGCCGGACACGGGTGTCGGCCGTTTCGCTCCGGCTCCGTCCGTCTATAGAGACAATCGAGCCATTTCAACAGGGTAGACGGCGTTTTTCGCGCTAAATTCCGGCCCCCCGGTATCGGCGCCGGAAAGCGGCTTGTCGCCTGCCGCCCACGCCCGATCCGCCCTTCAGAACGGAGTTGAGGGGCTTGCGGTTTCGTGGGAAGACGGCGGACAAACCCCCTGCCCTCAAAACGAGATCACGGTGATGTCCTATCAGGCCCCGATCAACGACATGCTGCTCGCGCTCAACCATGGCGCGGGCCTCAAGGCCGCGGTGAGCGCCGGCCACTACGGCGATTTCGACGCCGACATCACCGCCGCGGTGCTGGAAGAAGCCGGCAAATTCGCCTCCGACGTGCTGGCCCCGCTCAACCAGGTCGGCGACCGGCACGGCATCAAGCTCGATGAGGGGAAGGTGACCACCGCTCCCGGCTGGCCGGATGCCTACAGGCGCTGGACCGAGGCCGGCTGGAACGCGGTCTCGGGCCCGGAGGCATTTGGCGGCCAGGGCCTGCCGCTCGCCATCAACGCCGCCTGCACCGAAATCTGGAGTGCCGCCAACGTCGCTTTCGGCCTCTGTCCGCTGCTCACGCTGTCGGCGATCGAAGCGCTCGACGCCCATGGCAGCGCCGAGCTGAAGCATATCTATCTGCCCAAGCTGGTATCGGGCGAATGGCCCGGCACCATGCAGCTCACCGAGCCGCAAGCCGGTTCCGATGTCGGCGCGCTGCGCACCCGCGCCGAGCGCGCACCCGACGGCACCTACCGCCTGAAGGGCACCAAGATCTTCATCACCTATGGCGACCACGACATGAGCGACAACATCGTGCATTTCGTGCTCGCCCGCCTGCCCGACGCGCCCGCCGGCACCAAGGGTATCTCGCTGTTCCTCGTCCCGAAATTCCTCGTCAATGCCGACGGTTCGCTGGGCCAGCGCAACGACATCCATCCAAGCGGCATCGAGCACAAGCTCGGCATGCATGCCTCGCCCACCTGCACCATGACCATGGGCGATCATGGCGGTGCCATCGGCTACCTCATCGGCGAGGAGAACCAGGGCATGCGCTGCATGTTCACCATGATGAACCAGGCCCGCCTCGGCGTCGGCCTCGAAGGCGTTGGCATCGCCGACCGCGCCTATCAGCGGGCGCTGGCCTATGCCCAGGAGCGCCGCCAAGGTCGCGCCGTAGGCCACGCCGGCGACGTCTCCGATCCCATCATCGTGCATCCCGACGTCAAGCGCATGCTGCTGCAGATGCGCGCCATGACCGCGGCCGCGCGCACCATCTGCTATGCCACGGCGGTCGCGCTCGACGTCGCCGCGCGCGCCAAGGACGCCAAGGTGCGTGCGGATGCAGCCGCGCGCGGCGCGCTGCTCACCCCGATTGCAAAGGCGTTCTCCACCGACATCGGCAGCGAGGTCGCCTATCTCGGCGTGCAGGTCCATGGCGGCATGGGCTTCATCGAGGAGACAGGCGCTGCGCAGCACTATCGCGACGCCCGCATCA
>CAYVVB010000498.1:0-2047 GCA_964454955.1 uncultured Bradyrhizobium sp.
CCTGATGTCGGCCTCGATCTGGTCCTTGACCGCGTCGAAGGGCTGCACCGTGCCTCCACGCACGTCATCCACCTTGATGATGTGGTAGCCGTAGTCGGTCAGCACCAGATCGCTGATGGCATGAGGTTTGAGCGAGAAGGCCGCATCCTCGAAAGGCTTGACCATGGTGCCCCTCTGGATATAGTCCAGGTCGCCGCCGGCCGACGCCGAGCCCGGGTCTTCGGAATATTTGCGCGCCAGTTCGGCAAAGTCAGAGGGGTTCTGCCGCACCAGCTGCAGGATTTTTTCGGCCTTGTCATGCGCGGCCTGCTTGTCCTGCGGGCTGGCACTGGACGCCACCTTGATCAGGATGTGGCTGACGCGTCGCTCTTCCGGTGTGGTGTAGCGGGCCTTGTTTTGCTCGTAATACTGGCGCACCTGGTCGTCGGAGAGCTTGATGCGGGCCTTCACGGTCGCCATGTCGAGCACCATGTATTGCAGGGACACCTGTTCGGGCACACGGATCTCGGCGGCATGCGCCGGGTCGTCGTAGTACTGCTTGAGCTCGGCGTCGCTGACGGTGACCTGGGGCAGGTACTGCGCAGGACTGAAAGGCATGACCCGAATGTCGCGCTGCTCGGTGAAGGCCTTGAGCGCCACGTCGCTCACCACGGGCAAGCGGCCCGCGCTGTCGGCGATGCCGGCCAGCACCTGCTGCACCGTGTATTCGTGGCGCAGCTGCTCGGCGAGCATGGCCGACGTGACGCCCTTGGCGCGCAGCAGCTCCTGGTTCAGCGTGCCGTCGGGGTTGCGCAAGAAGGCGTAGCGGTCGTCGGCGTCGAACAGTTCTTTCAGACGGGCGTCGGAGATGTACAGCCGGCGGTCCTGGGCGGCGCGCTCAAGCACCTTGTTGCGGATCACGGCGTCGAGCGATTGCTGGCGAAACGCCGGGGTGTCAAAGATCTTGGCATCGACATTGGGCATGCGCGAGCGCATGAGGTCGATCTGCTGGCGCTGTGCCGACTCCCACTCGCCTTGCGAGATGTCATGCCCCGCCACCTCGGCCACGGCGTTGCGGTTTCTGGTGAACCCGTTGAAGCCCTGGATGCCAAAGAGCACGAAGGGCGGAAACACGAGCAGCACCAGCACCCATTGCATGGCCCTTTGGTGTTTGCGAATGAAATCGAACATGGCGGTAGTCGGTCAGGCCCGGGGCACAAAGACGGTTGAGGGAAGAAGCGCGTCCAGAAAACAAAAAGCGAACCGAAGTTCGCTTGGGGAGGCGCCCCGCTGGAACGATCTGCGCGGGCCCCCGTTCGACCTGGTCGGCGCCAGGATTGTAGATGAACCGGCCCATCGAGCGGATCCGCATGGATGGTGGGTGCTGAGAGGCTCGAACTCCCGACCTACGCCTTGTAAGGGCGCCGCTCTACCAACTGAGCTAAGCACCCGGGTCCAACCCGGTCACGTCCGCGCGCCCCGCAGGGTGCGGGCAGCGCGCACGTTCAGTTCAGCGCATCCTTGAGCGCCTTGCCCGCGCGGAACTTGGGCACCTTGGCGGCCTTGAGCTTGATGGCGGCGCCGGTGCGCGGATTGCGGCCCGTGCGCGCCGCGCGCTTGGTGACGGCAAAAGTGCCGAACCCCACCAACGTGACGCTGTCTCCCTTTTTCAGCGACTTGGTCACGCCGCCCAGAAAGGCCTCGAGCGCCCGGGTGGCGGCGGCCTTGGAAATGTCGGCCTGGTTGGCGATGTGTTCGATCAGTTCGGATTTGTTCACAACAATATACCTCCTCCGGCAAAGGTCTCACCCGGGTCGGCGCTGCGCAGGGCAGCACGAACGGCCGACGGTGCAGACATACGCGTTGTCCCACAAGCGGATCGTGGCTTCAAGGACGAGGGACTCGTGCGTCCCGCGTCCCCCACGACACCGCGTCCTCTGGTGTGTACCGGCCCCGCCACGTGTGCTGCGTTGCACACGATCCGCACGGCCCCTCTTCAGCAAAGCTGACATTCTAGGGTCATTTGCGCAGCCCGGCGCCGGCAAAAAGACAACTATTTCTCTTGACA
>CAYVVB010000499.1:0-2404 GCA_964454955.1 uncultured Bradyrhizobium sp.
AGCAACCACGACGGCGAACACCAGCGCGATCATCTCCTGGCCCATGAACGGCGAAACGTTGCGGATCGGCGCGGCGAGCGCGCCGGCCAATCCAGCCAGCGCGCAAGCAAAGAAGAACGTGCCGGAGATCAGCAGCGGCACATTGCCGCCGAAGCACTTGAGCAGGTTCGGCCGCTCGGTCGCCGCGCGCACGAGAGCGCCCAAGCGCGTGCGCTCGAGCGCAAACCAGGTCCCGAAGCACAGGACGATAGAAACGGCGACGACGAAGAGACGATACTTCGGATAGTATGTGAAGCCGAGATTGACCGCGCCGGAAAGCGCGTCGGGCACCAGAAAAGGCGCCCCGGTGACGCCGAAGAAGATGCGCGCGGCTTCCTCGATGATGAGCGAGAGCCCGAAGGTGAGCAGCAGGATATAAGCGAGATCCAAGCCGTACAGGTGGCGGATCAAGGTGCGTTCGAGGATGACGCCGAGAAGCCCGATCAGCAGCGGTGCCAGCAGCAAGGCGAGCCAAAGCGAGATGCCGAAAGAGGAGCCGGCCACGAACGCGACAAATGCGCCGAGCATGTACATCGAGCCGTGCATGAAGTTCACGACCCGCATCATGCCAAAGATGATGCTGAGGCCGAGGCTCATCAGCGCGATGAACCCGCCGGTCATCAGGCCGTTGAAGACAAGCGTCGCGTAAAAGGCCATCCGCGGCTCCGATCTGTCGGGTAGACCCGAAACGTCCGTGACCGGCGCGGGCCGGCCACGGCCTGTTTCATCCGCTTACCAGTTGTGCTTGCAAGTGCTTGCGGAGGCCGGCGGGAACGCCTCATCGGCTGGGACCCTGTTGACGACCCGATAGTAGTCGCCGTCTTCCTTGATATCGGCCGTATCCTTGACCTGAACGACGTACATCTCGTGCTGGACGAGGTGGTCCTTTTTCCGCCACGTCGCGTCACGAGCGAACATGTCGTTGAACTTGACGCCTTCGAGAGCGGCGACGATCTTGTCCGGATCGTCGGTGCCGAGCTTCTGCACGGTCTTCAGGATTTCCGTGACGGCCGAATAATTGCCGGCATGGATGCCACCCGGCCAGAAGCCGGTCCGCTTGTGGAAGCGCAGGCCCCAGGTGCGCGCCTGTTCGTCCATGTTCCAGTACCACATGTCGCCGGCATAAATGCCCGCCCACGGCTTCGGCCCGAGCGCCTTCATGTCCGACAAGTTCAGCTGGCCCGGGACGATCTTGATGCCGGCCTTGAGCAGGCCGAACTCGTTGGCCTGCTTGACGGCATTGCGCAGATCCTGACCGGACTCCAGGATGCCGATGGCCTGCGCGCCGGCTGCCTGGGCCTTGAGGAGATAGCTCGAGAAATCGTCGGAGGGGAACGGCACCAGATCGCTGCCGACCACCGATCCGCCGGCGGCCTTGACGGCCTTGGTGAACTCGTCAAGTAGCGAATGGCCGAAGGCGTAGTCGGCCGTGATGAAATACCACTTCTTCGCCCCGGCTTCGGCGACTTTCTTCGCCGGGATCGCCATGGCCGACGTGTCATAGGCGTAGTGCCAGGTGTACTTGCCGCAATTCTCGTTGGTCAGCGCGGTCGTGCCGGGGCTGACGACGGTCGTCAGAATCTTCTTTTCGTTCGCAAGCTTGGCGATCGCGATCGCCGCGGCGGAGCTCGTCACATCGGTGATGAGGTTGATGCCCTGGCTGTCGATGAGCTCGCGCGTCTTGTTCACCGAAAGAGCGGCATCGAGCTTGTTATCGACGACCGTGACCTTGATCGGCACGCCGTTGACCTTCCCGCCGAAGTCCTCGACGGCCATTTTCACGCCCTCGACGGAGCCCGGGCCCGAGGTGTCCGAATAGACCGAGGACAAATCGGTGAGGACGAGAATGTTGAAGCTTTTACCTTTCATCTCCGCGGCGCCTGCGCTGGCCACCCAGGGCGCCATCAACGCGCCAACCAGCAATAACCTCGCAAGTGACATCGTTTTCCTCCCATTTCATTGTATTCTTTGTGCTGACGGTCGAACGTCGGGCGGTACTATAGGCTAAGATTTGCGCCCCCGCACAGGCCTCTGCGAAATAAATTACTTAGTTATTTCAACATGTTATCGAAACATGGGGCGCCAGTGCAGGCCCTTCGAGAAAACGATTCACCGGATTGCGGTGCAGCAAGTTAAGGCAGTTTCATCGCCCCCAAAGACCCGCTATTATGAAACGGTTCATCGACGCACCAAGCCAAGTGGACCGTGGCCATGTCGAATTACCAGTCTGCGGCGCGCGTCCCGGCGCACGAATTCGCGGGGCCGATACTGGAGATGCGCTCGATGACGAAACGCTTCGGCGATTTCGTCGCCGTGAACAATGTCGATCTCGCGCTCGAGCGAAAGCCGGTTTACGGAATCATCG
>CAYVVB010000500.1:0-1626 GCA_964454955.1 uncultured Bradyrhizobium sp.
AATTCCGCGAAGAGGATTTTCCGGAATTGCAGAAGGTGCGAGCCGCCGGATCGGCGGAACATCAGGAGAGAGAATGAACGCAATCTGGAAGAAACCGCCGATTTCACTGGCCGCCTACCAGGACCTGGTCGGCCGCGAGATCGGCGTCTCCTCGTGGCATCTGCTCGATCAGAGCCGCATCAACACTTACGCCGACGTGATCGAGGATCACCAGTTCATCCATGTCGATCCCGAGCGGGCGAAAAAGGAAGCGCCGTTCGGCACCACGATCGCGCATGGCTTCCTGACCATGTCGCTCCTGAGCATCATGTCCTATGAGGTGATGCCGGCGATCGAAGGCACCACCATGGGCGTCAATTACGGCTTCGACAAGCTGCGCTTCATCTCGCCGGTGCGCTCGGGCTCCCGCGTTCGCGGCCGTTTCACTCTGACCGAGGCGAAGCTGCGCAAGCCGAAGGAGCTGCAGTCGCGCACCAATGTCACTGTCGAGATCGAGGGCGAGGACAAGCCCGCGCTGGTGGCCGACTGGATCGGTTTGATTTATCTCGCTTGAAACACATCTGGGAAATCTACGCATGACAATCAGGTTTGACGGACGCGTCGCCATCGTGACCGGCGCGGGCAATGGTCTTGGACGGGCCCATGCGCTCGGCCTTGCGAGCCGCGGCGCCAAGGTCGTGGTCAACGATTTCGGCGGGGCGCGGGACGGCACCGGCGGCTCACTGACGCCGGCGCAAAGCGTGGTCGAGGAAATCCGCGCGGCCGGCGGCGTTGCCATGGCGGATGGCGCCGACGTCTCCAACTTCGAGCAGGTCAAGGCGATGGTCGATCGCGCGACGAAGGAGTGGGGCAGCGTCGATCTGTTGTGCGCCAACGCCGGCATCCTGCGCGACAAGTCGTTCGCCAAAATGGAGACGGGCGATTTCGAGAAGGTCCTCGACGTGCACCTGGTCGGCAGCTTCTATTGCTGCAAGGCGGTCTGGGACGGCATGCGCGAGCGCAACTACGGCCGCATCGTGCTGACCACGTCGTCCTCCGGCCTCTACGGCAATTTCGGCCAAGCCAATTACGGCGCGGCGAAGTCCGGCATGGTCGGCCTGATGAACGTGCTCGCGGAAGAGGGGCGCAAGTACAATTTGCGCGTCAACACCATCTCGCCGACCGCGGCCACCCGGATGACCGAGGAGCTCTTGCCGCCGCAGGCGCTTGCGCTGATGAAGCCGCAGGCGATCACGCCGGCGGTCGAATACCTGCTGAGCGAAGACGCGCCGACGCGCACCATCATGGGCGCGGGCGCGGGCTCGTTCGCGGTGATCAGGATCCTGGAAAGCGAGGGCATCAACCTGCCCGAGTCGGAATGGACGCCGGACGCAATCGCCGCGCATTTCGCGGAGATTTCCGATATGTCGAAGGCCAAGGCGCTGGACGGCGCCGTCCAGCAGACCCAGAAATATGTGGCACAGGCGGCGGCGCGGTTGGGCGTGAAGCTTTAGGATACGGGCGTCGACCTGCACTCCGTCGTATTGGCGGGGCTTGACCCGGCCATCCCCGAGAGCCCACAGCAGGAAAGGCGTGGATGCCCGGGACACGCCGGGGCATGACGACCGTTTTGTGGCCGTGGCGTGC
>CAYVVB010000501.1:0-33945 GCA_964454955.1 uncultured Bradyrhizobium sp.
ACCGTGTCGCTTCGGGCGCCAGCGAAGGTCGAACCGAGCCATTGATTCCCGTTCGAGCCATACATGCCGTGGCTTTGAATTGCGGCCGTTTCACCGGGCCGCAGGATGTCGTCGACCTCCTTTGTTCGGAACGAAGCCACGCCACCGATCGCGCCAGATCCGTAGATATTGGCAACGGGGCCACGGACGACGTCCACTCCTCCGAGCAATTCCGGATCAACGTAAAACAGTCCGTTGGCGAAATGACCGGATCGCTGGAAGTCTTGTGGCGCGCCGTCGACGAGAGTCGCAACGCGGCCAAAGTCCTGCAGTCCGCGAATATTGATCGCGGATGCCGGATCATCAGCGCGCTCGGCAAACCAGACGCCGGGCATTCCATTGAAGATATCGGACAAGCGGCCCGGCTGTGCCTGGCCGATCTGATCGTTGCGCAGGACGCTGACTGCGGCAAGGGTATTGATGACCGGCTCGTCGGTCCTGGTCGCGACCGTCGTCGTCGGCTCTTTCGGCGCAGCCGGTTTTGCCGGAGGCGCCTGTCGATGCGCTGTCTGCTTTTCCCGCGACGGCTTCGCGTCTCGCTTGCGTTCGGTCGGCGCTTCGATCCGCACCGGCGGCAGTGTCTGCTGTTGAGCTCCGGCAGCCGCCTGAGCCGCGGCTGTCGATGGGAAACAACCGACCGCGGTTGCTATGAGTGAGATACCTGTGAAAAGCGTCCGCACGCCAGTGCGTGAATAGGTCATACAGCCCCCAAACCAAGATTTTTTGCTGCGAGGCTGGCGGGCGGACGACCGCGTCGAACGCGGAGGCTGGCTTGCTGGCTGGCTGATTCATCCTCATGTCGACGAATGCAGCTGCTTGTCTTTCGCAAAACGAGCAAACCGTACGCGAATATACGGCGTCAAGTACCTGAGACCGAGATTACAATTAATCCAAAAGGCTCCGGCTTCCCGGGCATCCGCGCGCTCGCTGCTCCCAGCCCCCCAATTTCAGGCGAGCCACTAGTGTGTCTCCGTTTGGAAACGGTGTCTCAGCGTCTCGAATTTTTCGAGTTGCTCGGGATCGAGCTCGCGCGCCGGGCCGCGGCGCACGTAGATCTTGAACATCGACGCTCCATCGGTATCGAGGAACAGGATCGAGCATGACCGGCGGCCAAAAAACGGGCGATCGACAAACCAGATCGAGCCGCAGCGGTCAGCGCGCAAATGCCCGCCAAGCGGCGCTTCGCCGTGGATGTTGAAATAATCGCTGCTGCGGTTTCCTGACGGCAGCGCCGTCTTGATCTCGAACACGCCATGGGCGTTGTGGATGAGAAAAAGAACGGTGCCCCAGGACGTCAATTCGGACCAGATGTCGTCGAATGAGACGCCCTTCGCCGCGGTCGCTTGGCTGTCAGGCAGAAGCCAAAGTACGCTGCGCAGCGAAAGGCCGTGTTTCTCGGCAACAGCCTCCAGAACGCCGTCGGGCTTGGCTATGAGATCGGCGCGTGCGGCCTGCAACGCGGCCGGAATATCGACGGCAGTCCCAGCTTCTGTACGCATGGCGCGCTCCTCCCAATCCCTCGCTTCGTGTCGGTCGCTTCAGATCACATCGAAGATGCTGAATGGCTCGCCTCATCGATGAGCGATGCGGGAGGCCCGTACATCGATTTCGATTCTCTTATGAGCGCGTTGCGTGGCGAACAAGGGCGTTTGATCCCGGCGCGCTCCTTCCTGTACCGATTCCAGGTTGTTGTGCCTTGTCGCGGCGCGCGGATTACATCGGTTCTAACTCTTGTGCCGTTGCCTGACCCGACGAGCTGACATTATCCTCGTCTGGTATCTGCATTTCTTTGAGACGTTCCAATCCGAGCATTCCGGACGGCAATGAATGAGAATTTATCGAAGCGAGTTGGCGAGGTGCTGTCTCCTGAGGAGAGAAGCTCCGCAGGGAAGGAACGGCTATTGCCCGAATACGACGTGCGCAAGCTCGTAGGCGACGGCCGTGAAGCCATCATCATCCACGAGGGCGAGCGTTACCGTTTGCGGATCACCTCGAACAACAAACTCATTCTGACGAAGTGAGGCGGCATGAGCGGCTCTTGGCGATCATCGCGTTTGGCAGCGTGTGCGGCGACCGCGTTCGTCCTCTTCGGCGCTGCTGCCGTGGCGCGGGCTGCCGATGCCGACCGCATCGTTGCGCTCGGCGGCGCGATAACGGAAATTCTCTACGCGCTGGGGCAACAGAACAAGATCGTGGCTGTCGATACGACGAGCCTCTATCCCTCGCAAGCCCTGAAGGACAAGCCGAGCGTCGGCTATTTCCGTGCGATTTCGGCGGAAGGGATTCTATCGGTGCGTCCCACCCGGGTGCTGGCGGTCGAGGGCTCCGGACCCGCCGCAGCATTGGAAGCGGTCGCTCAGGCGGGCGTCCCCGTCAGCCGCGTCGTGGACGCGCCGACAGCCGAAGGCGTCGCCGCCAAGATCATAGCGGTGGGCGGAGCCGCCGGCGTGTCGGAAGAGGCGCGAAAGCTCGCTGATCAGGTAAAGGCGCGTTTCGGCGAACTCGCCCAGGTTCGAGGACGGCTGACCAGGTCGAAGCGGGTGTTGTTCGTCATTGCATTACAGAATGGCCGACCGCTTGTGGGCGGCAAGGGAACCGCCGGCGACGCGATCGTCACCCTCGCCGGGGCAACGAACGTTGCCGGCTTTGATGGCTACAAGCCGATGGCGGACGAGGCCATTATCGATGCTGCGCCCGAGGCAATCGTGATGATGGAGCGTTCCGGCGGTCCGGTTGGCGAGGATATCCTTTCGCTTGCTTCAATTGCGGCCACTCCGGCGGGAAAGGCGCGCGCGCTGATCATGATGGATGGGCTTTATCTTCTCGGCTTCGGACCGCGCACGCCGGATGCCGCCCGCGACCTGATGCAGGCGTTGTATCCGAACCTCGATCTCCCGCGTTTGACCGCGAGTGGAGCGGGCGGGCAATGACCGCAATCGAAGCGCATGTAGCGTCGGCTGCGACGTTCTTTTCACGCCAACGGCGCCGCGTAGCAGTCGCAACTGGCTCGGGAGTCTGCCTTTGCGGAGCTCTGGCCCTCATTGCTCTCGGCAGCGGCGCAATTCCGATACCGCCCGGACGCGTCGCGGCAATCCTGCTGCAGTCTGGACTTGATTGGGGGAGCGCTGCCCAGGATCGCGAGACGCTGGTTGTGGTCGGCATTCGGCTGCCGCGCGTCCTCTTGGGATTGGAAATCGGCGCGGCCCTCGCCGTTTCCGGCGCGCTGATGCAGGGACTGTTCCGCAACCCACTCGCCGATCCGGGGCTCATCGGCGTCTCCTCGGGCGCCGCTCTTGCGGCAGCAGGAACGATCGTGCTCGGCGATCGAATACTTGGCGGTACGGAGGGCAAATTGCCTTTTGTGATTCTTCCCGCCAGCGCCTTCTGCGGCGGTCTTGCCGCCACATTGATCATCTACGCCATCGCCACAAGGCAGGGCCGGACCTCAACGGCAACCATGTTGCTCGCCGGTATTGCGCTCGGCGCCCTCGCTGGCGCGCTCACCGGTCTTCTCAGCTATCTATCGGACGACAAGCAGCTCCGCGATCTCACGTTCTGGTCCCTTGGAAACCTCAATGGCGCAACCTGGAGCAAGGTTGGCGCGGTCTCGCTCATCACTGTGCCCCTATTGTCCGCGATACCTTTTCTGGGACGCGGGCTCAACGCTCTCTCCTTCGGCGAGGCGGAAGCCTTTCATCTCGGCCTTCGCATCGAGCGGATCAAAACGGCAACCATAATCCTGGTTGCCTTGGCGGTAGGAGCCAGTGTGGCAAGCGCCGGGGTGATCGGTTTTGTCGGCCTGGTTGCGCCACATATCGTTCGCCTCGTCGTGGGAGCCGACCATCGCGTGTTAGTGCCGCTGTCGGCACTGCTTGGCGCCGCGCTGCTTGTCGGCGCCGATACGCTCGCGCGCACGCTGGTCGCGCCGGCCGAACTGCCCGTCGGCATTCTGACGGCGCTGCTCGGCGCGCCCTTCTTCCTATGGCTTCTGCTTCGAAGACAGAGTGGGAGCTTTGCGCCATGACGAGTATCGTCGAGGCGAACAGCGTTTCCTTCGCGGCGCGCCGACGCCTGCTCGTTGACCACGCGACGCTCATGCTTAGACCCGGCCGTCTTACCGTCATCATCGGGCCCAACGGGGCGGGCAAGTCGACCTTGCTCAGATTGCTGACCGGAGAAATATCGCGGTCCGGGGGAGAGATTCTCTACGGTGGCGAAAGGATCGAACGTCTGCCGCCGTGGCGACTCGCGTGCAAACGCGCCGTCATGGCGCAAAGCTCAAGTCTTGCCTTTCCCTTCCGGGTGCATGAGGTCGCGCGGTTCGGCCTGACCGGTATTGGTCATGCATTGCCGAGTACTGAAGCCGAAAAAATCGTTGCGACCAGCCTCGCCACCACCGGCACACTGGACCTTGCCGACAGGGATTTCCAGACCCTGTCAGGCGGTGAACAGCAGCGTGTCCGGTTTGCGCGCGTGCTGTGTCAGTTGCGCGCAGGACAGACGGTCGAGAAGGTTCAAGCGCTGTTCCTTGACGAGCCGATCGCCAATCTTGATCTCGAGCATCAACTCGCGCTGATGGATCAGGCGCGCGCCATTGCCGATGATGGGGCCGCCGTTCTCGCGATCCTGCATGATCTCAACATCGCGGCGGGTTTCGCCGACGATCTGCTCGTGATGTCGGCCGGCCGGATCGTCGCGCAGGGATCCCCCTCTGCCGTCATTACCGACCGGCTCATCGCCGAGATCTTTCGCGTTCATCTGCGTGTGGGCGCTGCACCAATTGCCGATGTTCCCTTTGTCCTGCCCCAGCAGCACGTGGCCAGGGCAAACGGAGCGCATCCCCGTCGTTGTACGCAGAACGCCTAATCACGTCAGAAGGGAGGTCAGAGATGTGTGACATCACGCAAGAACGGGAACGGATCGACGCAATTCTGGAACAGGCACTGTCGGGAACGGCGATGTTCGATCACCGAGATGAAGATGCACTGGTTGAGATTGGTCTCATGACACTTCGCGAATACTATGCGGACATCTGCTCCGATGAATGCATGCGTGCGCGGTGCGAAGCCTTTGTCGCTCGCCTCAGACGCCAGCGCTGGGCCTCGGATGGTATGACGCCTGAGTCGATATGGCCATGCGCCGTCTGAGCCGCAAAACTCTGGAGCCGACTCTAACGAGCGGGGACGGCGATGAGATCCGGAGCGTCCCGAGTGGCGCGGGTGGGGCAAGGACCCGCGGACCTGGCGCGCTCCATCGCGGCCAGCCTGAGTAGCCATCAGCGGCTTCCCGCTGTTGGAGCCGGTGAACAGCGCAGTCGCGATGAAGGCTCGCGACATCCGGGGCTCGCAATCCTGTACAACATGCCTCAACGGCGAACCGAACATCTGCGCCAGATCGCATCTGGTACGTGCCCGATAAGGAAAAAGCGGGCTCCTGCACGACCAGAAACGGCAAATAGTGGGATTGGGCTATTGCTCAACGCCTGAGCGTATGATCCCATGCCGGGATGACACTGCGCTTTCCAGAACCTGATCTGATCATCTTCGACTGCGACGGTGTGCTCGTCGACAGCGAGGTCCTGAGTTGCGCGTGTCTCTCGGACGTCCTCGCCCGCTGCGGCATTGAGCTCAATGAGGACGATGCGCTCGATTTGTTTCTTGGTCGTAGCACGGCTGCGGTCCTGCAGCACTATGATGGCGACCGGCGTCTTGTTCCCGGGAAATTTCTGGCTGCGCTCAAGGCCCATGTCTTCCAACAGTTCAGGCGCTCGCTGCGGCCCATCCCCGGCGTGAGCTCGGTTGTGTCACAGATCAAGACACCATTTTGCGTCGCCTCCTCCAGCGATCTCGACCGCGTTTCGCTGTCTCTCGGGCTGACCAATCTCGCGCCGTTTTTCGGCGAGAGGCTGTACACCGCGCAGATGGTCGCGCGCGGCAAACCCGCTCCCGACCTCTTTCTTCATGCGGCCGCGCAGATGCAGGCGAGGCCACAGCGCACGCTGGTGATCGAAGACAGCGTCAGCGGCGTGGCCGCAGCGAAGGCGGCAGGCATGACAGCGTGGGGATTTGTCGGCGGCAGTCACTACCGATCGCGCGACGGCCGCAGCATGCTGATCGAGGCCGGCGCGGACCGTGTGTTTGACCAGATGGCGAAGTTCTGGGAGGAGGGATAGCAGGTCGTCATGGCTGGCTCCGACAATGAAAAATCCCGCCTCGATGACGCGGCGCGCGCCGGTTGGCTTTACTTCATAGCCGGTCATACCCAGGACGAAATCGCCAGGATGCTGCAGGTGTCGCGCGCATCCGCCCAGCGTCTCGTGTCTCTCTGCCTTGCGGAGCGGCTGATCACCTTTCGCCTCGAACATCCCATTGCAGCCTGCATGGAACTCGCATCGCGACTGCGGGACCGCTTCGATCTCGTTCATTGCGAAATCGTGCCGACCGATCCTGCGGAGCCCAACTCCACGGCGGGTATCGCCGAACGCAGCGCCAATCTGCTCGACGTCACCCTGCGCTCCGAGACGCCTGTCATCGTGGCCCTGGGGACGGGGCGTGCAGTGCGGGCGGCAGTCGAACGGGTCACGCCGATCGAGCGGCCCAATCATCAGATTGTCTCGCTGGTCGGAAACATCTCGGCGGACGGGTCGGCGAGCTTTTTCGATACCGTCGGGCGCCTGGCCGACCGCACCGGCGCGCGCCACTATCCAATGCCGCTGCCGTTTCTAATGTCCTCGGAAAATGAGCGGAACCGCATGGTTCAAATCGAGCCGATCGCCCGGGTGAAGGCGATTGCCGCAAAGGCGGATTTGCGCCTGGTCGGGATCGGCCAGATGGATCAGAAGGCGCAGGTGCATGTCGACGGCTTTGTGACCCGCGAGGAATTGTTCGAGATGATGCGGCTGGACGCCGTCGGCGAGGTGACGGGCTGGGCCTATGACTCCAAGGGGCGGCTCATCAGCGGCGGTACCAACAAGCGACTCACCAGCATCCCGCCGCAAGTGCCGGCGCGGAGCACGACGATAGCCGCCGCGATCGGGCAGGCGAAGGTCCCCGCGATCCGCGCTGCCCTCGCGGGGCGATTGGTCAATGGCCTCATCACGGATGAAGCGACGGCGCGGGCCATCCTCGATCGCTAGCGTTGTGCACTGCCGCTCCCTGCTGGCTGAACACGAGTCCCGCTGGACTCGTGGGGGACATCGGCTTGACAAGGCGGAGTCTTGGTGTGAACATACGCTCAACGCGTGGGCATTAACTCAAGCACGCGACCATGGGAGGTTACCGTGAAAAACGTCCGTAGCGTCCTTGTGGGCGCGGCTGTGCTTTTGCTTGCGACTCCCTCGTACGCCGAGACCACCCTGACGATCGCCACCGTGAACAACGGCGATATGATCCGCATGCAGGGCCTGACCGGCGAGTTCACCGCCAAGAACCCCGACATCGCTGTCAAATGGGTGACGCTCGAGGAGAATGTTCTGCGCCAGCGCGTCACCACCGACATCGCCACCAAGGGCGGTCAGTTCGACGTCCTGACCATCGGCACCTATGAGGTGCCCATCTGGGCAAAGAAGAATTGGCTGGTGCCGCTCGACAATCTCGGTGCCGACTACGACGTCGGCGATCTGCTTCCCAAGATCAGGGATGCGGTGTCGGTATCCGGCAAGCTCTATGCCGCGCCGTTCTACGGCGAGAGCTCGATGACGATGTATCGCACCGACCTGTTCCAGAAGGCGGCGCTGACGATGCCGGAAAACCCGAGCTGGGATTTCGTCATCGACGCGGCGAAGAAACTGACCGACAAGGAGGCCGGCGTCTACGGCATCTGCCTGCGCGGCAAAGCCGGCTGGGGCGAGAACATGGCGTTCCTGACGGCAATGGCCAATTCCTACGGCGCTCGCTGGTTCGATGAGAAATGGGTGCCGCAGTTCAACAAGCCGGAATGGAAAAAGACGCTGTCGACCTATGTCGATCTCATGAAGGAGGCGGGGCCGCCCGGCGCGAGCTCGAACGGCTTCAATGAAAACCTGGCGCTGTTCAATGCCGGCAAATGCGCGATGTGGATCGATGCGACCGTTGCCGCGTCATTTGTCAGTAATCCGAAGGATTCGAAGGTCGCCGACAAGGTCGGGTTCGCGCTCGCGCCAAACACCGGACTCGGCAAGAACGCGAACTGGCTGTGGGCGTGGAATTTGGCGATTCCCGCCGGCTCGAAGAAGATCGAGGCTGCGGAAAAATTCATCGCCTGGGCGACCGGCAAGGACTACACAAAGCTCGTCGCATCCAAGGAGGGGTGGGCCAACGTTCCGCCAGGAACGCGCAGCTCACTGTACCAGAATCCTGACTATCTGAAGGTTGCACCCTTCGCAAAGCTGACACTGGCATCGATCGATGCCGCCGATCCGAACAAGCCGACCGTGCAGCCGGTGCCCTATGTCGGGGTTCAATATGCGGCGATCCCGGAATTCCAGGGCATCGGGACTGTCGTCGGCCAGCAGTTCTCGGCGGCGCTGTCGGGCTCGAGCAGCGTCGATGCGGCGCTTGCAGCAGCTCAATCGTCGACCGAACGCGAGATGAAGCGCGCCGGCTATATCAAATAGCCGGCCAATCCGGGCTCTTCTCCTGGGCTCGACCTCACGGCCATTCTCCGCCGCTTTCGGAATGGCCGTGCGTTCTTCGAGAAGCGGAGACATAAATGGCGACGAAGCAGACACAACTGATGGCGCGGACTCTGCTGACGCCGGCCGTTGTGCTGCTGTTCGTCTGGATGATCGTTCCCCTGGCGCTGACGATCTACTTCTCGACGCTGCACTACAATCTGCTCGATTCCGAATCGCAGCAGTTCGTTGGCTTCGAGAACTACCGCTACTTCCTGACCGATCCGGCCTTCCTGGCCTCGCTGCAAAACACGCTCGTTCTTGTCGGCTCGGTGCTCGGATTGACCGTCCTGCTCGGCATTCCCCTGGCATTGTTGCTGGACCAGCCAGTGATCGGCCGCAACATCGTCCGGCTGATGGTGATCGCGCCCTTTTTCGTAATGCCGACGGTCAGTGCGCTGGTCTGGAAGAATCTCCTGATGCATCCCGTATCGGGATTCCTGGCGTGGCTCGCAACGCTGTTCGGGATCACGCCGATCGATTGGTTCAATGACGCGCCACTTCTGGCGATCATCCTGATCGTGGCGTGGCAGTGGCTGCCCTTCGCGACGCTTATTCTCTTGACGGCGCTTCAGTCGCTCGACGAGGAGCAGAAGGAGGCCGCCGAGATGGACGGTGCCGGGCCGCTATCGACATTCATCTACATCACGCTGCCGCATCTCGCGCGGCCGATCACGGTCGTGATCCTGATCGAGACGATCTTCCTGTTGACCGTGTTTGCCGAAATCTTCGTCACCACCGGGGGCGGTCCGGGACTGCAGACCACCAATATCGCTTTCCTGATCTACTCACAGGCGCTCATCCAGTATGACATCGGCAGCGCCTCGGCCGGGGGCCTGGTTGCCGTCGTCATCGCCAACATCGTGGCCTTCTTCCTGGTCAGGATCGTCGGCCGCAATCTGGAGGCTTGATCAATGGCGCGGATAGCAACGGCCAGGCGGATCACGATCTCAACCACGGCTGCGTGGCTGGTCGGCTTTGTGATCTTCTTTCCCATCTTCTGGATGGTGCTCGCGAGCTTCAAGACTGAGCTGGAAGCCTTTGCCGTTCCACCGTCGTTCCTGTTCTTCCACTGGACCCTGGAAAATTACATCACGGTGCAGGGCCGCAGTGACTACATCCATCACGCGATCAATTCGATCATCATCGCCGGCGGCTCGACGCTGGCTGCGATCCTGATAGCGATTCCTGCGGCCTGGTCGATGGCGTTCTCGCCGACCAAGCGCACCAAGGATGTACTCCTGTGGATGCTGTCGACCAAGATGATGCCCCCCGTCGGCGTGCTGGTGCCGATCTATCTGATTTATCGGGATTTCGGCTTGCTGGATTCGCTGATGGGGCTCGTCATCATCCTCTGCCTTGGTAATCTGCCGATCGTGATCTGGATGCTCTTCACCTATTTCAAGGAGATTCCGAGAGACATCCTGGAGGCTGCACGTATGGACGGCGCAACGATCGGCCGCGAGCTGGTCTATGTCTTGACGCCAATGGCGGTGCCGGGGCTCGCGTCCACGCTGCTGCTCAACCTGATCCTCGCCTGGAACGAAGCGTTCTGGACGCTGAACCTGTCCACCTCGCAGGCTGCGCCGCTCACCGTTTTCATCGCGTCCTATTCCTCTCCGGAGGGCCTGTTCTGGGCCAAGCTCTCGGCCGCTTCGACGCTGGCCATCGCACCGATCCTCGTGCTCGGCTGGTTCAGCCAGCGACAGCTGGTCCGCGGCCTGACCTTCGGCGCCGTCAAGTAGTGGGGCACAAATCATGGGTCAGATCACGCTCGAGAATGTGCAGAAGGCATTCGGCCCCGTCCACATCATCAAGGGGGCCAATCTCGACATTGCCGACGGATCCTTCGTCGTCTTCGTGGGGCCTTCCGGCTGCGGCAAAACCACTTTGCTGCGGCTGATCGCAGGGCTCGAGGACGTCACCGACGGCAAGATATTCATCGACGGCAAGAACGTCGTTGCCGTCCCGCCGGCCAAGCGCGGACTATCCATGGTGTTTCAGTCCTATGCGCTCTATCCACATATGAGCGTTCGCGGCAATATCGCGTTCGGGCTGAAAATGGCGGGGTTGCCGAAGGCCGAGATCAGCCACAAGGTCGAAGCCGCAGCCGCGACCCTCAACCTTACTCCTTATCTGGACCGCAAGCCGCGGGAACTGTCGGGCGGCCAGCGCCAGCGCGTCGCGATCGGCCGCGCCATTGTTCGTGAGCCGAAGGCGTTCCTGTTCGACGAGCCGCTGTCCAACCTCGACGCGGCGCTGCGTGTGCAGATGCGGATCGAGGTCACGCGACTGCAAAAGCAGTTGGGCACGACCGCCGTCTATGTCACGCACGACCAGGTGGAAGCCATGACCATGGCGGACAGAATCGTCGTGCTCAATGCCGGCAAGATCGAGCAGTACGGCACGCCGCTCGAACTTTACGAGAAGCCGGCCAATCTGTTCGTTGCCGGCTTCATCGGCTCGCCGAAGATGAACTTCATCGCGGGTGAAGCCGCCGCAGGGCGCGGCGCTGCGACCATCGGCGTGCGTCCCGAACATCTCAAGATCGCCCGGGAGGGCGAGGGCTGGCCGGGGACGATCCTGGTTGCCGAGCATCTGGGCAGCGACACCTTTCTCTATGTCGACGCCGGTCCGATCGGAACGCTGACGGCGCGCCAGGTGGGCGAGCTCAATTTGGGCCCCGGTGAGCAGGTGCGGCTGATGCCGGATGACTCGCGCATCCATCGCTTCGACAAAGACGGCAAGTCGCTTCGGGCATGACAGGACGAAAACCATGTACCTCGAGAAGTTCAAGCTCCCCGGCAGGACCGCGGTCATAACAGGCGCCGGTCAGGGTATCGGCCTCGCTTGCGCCGAGGCGCTGGCGGAGGCCGGAGCGAGAGTCGTCATTGCCGATCGTGATGCTGCGCTGGCGAAGGCGGCAAGCGCGAAACTGAGCGACAACGGCTATCAAGCCGAAATGGCCGTGATGGATGTGACGGACTCCGGCTGCGTATCGGCGCTGGCGGACGAGTTGGTCTCGCGCCACGGCCGGGTCGATATCCTGGTCAACAATGCCGGCATCGCGCGCAGCGAAACCCCCGCCGAGACCGTCACCGATGAGCACTGGTTGAACGTCATTGACGTGAATCTCAATGGCACATTCTGGTGCTGCCGCGCCTTCGGCAAGCACATGTTGGCGGCGAAAACAGGAACTATCGTCAACATCGGCTCGATGTCCGGCTTCATTGTCAACAAGCCGCAGGAGCAGAGTTACTACAACGCCTCCAAAGCTGCAGTGCATCATCTGACCAAATCGCTCGCGGCCGAATGGGCCTCCCGCGGCGTGCGCGTCAATGCCGTCGCGCCGACCTATATCGAGACTCCCCTGAACGCCTTCGTGAAGAGCAATCCCCGCATGTATGACGCCTGGATCGGCGGCACCCCCATGGGGCGGCTGGGCCGGGTGGAGGAGATCGCTTCCGTGGTGCTGTTCCTCGCCTCCGAGGCCGCAAGCCTGATGACGGGAAGCATCGTTCTTGTCGATGGCGGTTACACATGCTGGTAAGCTTGCGTCAAAACTGACGGGAGCGGAAATGCGGCAAGCCTTCATCGGCGTCGACGTCGGGACCTCCTCTACGCGCGCGGGGGTTTTTGACGAGAGCGGAAATCTGCTCGCAACGGCAAGACATCCGATCCGGACCTGGTACGAAGCGGGCGATATCGTCGAGCAATCATCGTCCGAAATCTGGGATGCCTGCGCTGCTTCGGTCCGCAGTGCCATGATGGAGGCGGCACTTTCGCCGGATGCCATCAAAGGCATCGGATTTGATGCCACCTGCTCGCTGGTGGTGCTCGACGGAAACGGCGAGCCGCTCACCGTCAGTTCGTCCGGCGATCAAAATCGTAATGTCATCGTTTGGATGGATCATCGCGCAACGGCTGAAGCGCGCGACATCAATGAAACCGAGAGCGAGGTCCTGCGCTACGTCGGTGGATCCATCTCGCCCGAGATGGAAATCCCGAAGCTGCTCTGGCTGAAGCGTCATCTGCGTGGAAGCTTCGAACGAGCGGGGCACTTCTTCGATCTGTCCGACTTCCTTACCTTTCGCGCGGCCGGTGCGTTGACGCGCTCGACCTGTACCGTCACCTGCAAGTGGAATTATCTGGCGCATGACGAGCGCTGGAGCGCGCCTTACTTCCGGCAGGTCGGGCTCGAAGACTTCGTTGCCGAGGGATACCGTCGGATCGGCACCCACATCGTCGCGCCGGGGACGCCGGTCGGGGCGGGGTTGACGGAGGCAGCGGCACGGGATCTGGGGCTCAACCCGGGAACTCCGGTCGGCGCCTCGCTGATCGATGCGCATGCCGGCGGGATCGGCGCGATCGGCGGTCGTGATGGGTCGGGGCAGGGCGAGGCGTCCAACCGCCTGGCCTACATCATGGGGACCTCGGCCTGCATCATGGCGACGACGGCCGAACCATGTTTCGTGCCCGGGGTGTGGGGGCCGTATTATCAGGGTATGGTGCCGGGCTTCTGGCTGAACGAGGGCGGGCAATCCGCCGCGGGCGCGGCGATCGACCATTTGATCCGGTCGCATCCGGCTCATGCTGAAGCGAGCGCGGCGGCGAAGACTGAGGGCGTTGAGATCATCGCACTGCTCGAGAAGCGGATTGTGGCGCGTGCTGGAAATGCCAGCGAGGCTGCGCTGATGGCCCGCGATCTCCATGTCCTGCCGGAGTTCCTTGGCAATCGTTCACCCTACGCGGATCCACACTCGCGTGCAATTATCGCGGGCCTCGATCTCGACGCCGACGTCGGTGCCATGGAGCGGCTGTTCATGGCGGGGCTGTGCGGCCTCGCTTACGGTCTTGCGGACGTCATCGACACGTTCGCTGCGCATGGCGTTCGCAGCAACATGATCGTGATGGGAGGCGGCGCTGGACGTAGCCCGCTGGTGCGGCAGATCATGGCGGATACGACCGGCCTTACGGTCGCACTTCCGCAAACGATCGAGCCGGTCCTGCTCGGTGCCGCCATGCTCGGCGCCGTCGCCGCGGGCAGGTACCCGTCGCTGTCCCAGGCGATGGCCTCGATGTCGACACTCGGGCGCCTGACCGAGCCGACCGCCCCAGGAATGCGGGAGTTCCATCGCAAGAAACGGGAGGTCTACGCCCTCTTGCGCTCGCTTGATCGGGAAAGCCGCGATGCCATGCGTGGCTTTGCGATCGGCCGCGGGATCGAAAGGTTGCAGCGATGATACTCAGTTGCGGTGATGCGCTGATCGACTTCGTGCCAATCGAAGCTGCGGACGGGCGCGAGGCCGTGCGGCCCGTGGTCGGTGGATCCTGCCTCAATGTTGCCATTGGCCTGGCACGGCTTGGCGCTCCGACCGGCTTTGTCGGCGGCATCTCGAACGACCTGTTTGGCCGGATGATCGCGGAGCATGCTTTGGCTTCGCACGTTGACCTTCGCTATGCAACCCGCACAGATCACCAGACCACACTGGCCTTTGTCCGGATGATCGCTGGCGAGTCCCAGTACGCCTTTTACGATGCGCTGACGGCATCGCGGGAGTGGAGATATCGGGAGGGAACGATCGAGTTCGAAAGCGTTGATGCGGTTCACATCGGGTCAACCACGCTGGTCAACGAGAGCGGAGCCCTGCAGATTGCCGCGTTGATAGCGGACGCAATGCAATCGTCGGGCACGATATCGTTCGATCCAAATTGCAGGCCCAATCTCGTCAAAGACAAAAGAGCCTATATCGCGCGAATGAGCGCTTTTGCAGATAGCGCCGACATCGTTCGAATGTCGGACGTCGATTTCAATTACCTCTACGAGAGAGAAACATATCCGGCCAAAGCCGAGGCCTTCTTGGCGAAAGGCAGCAGCCTTTTCGTCATGACGCGCGGAATTCAGGGTGTCCAGGCGTGGCATGAAAGGGCTGGCTTCGTCGAGGTCGGAACGCCCGCAACCAAAGTCGTGGACACCATCGGAGCAGGGGACAGCTTTCAGGCGGCGCTGCTGTTTGCTCTGCATAAGCAGGGGAGGCTTGCCAGGGCCAGCTTGAAGGAAATCGGCGCGAACGAGTTGCGTCGTGCACTCTCGTTTGCATGCGAGTGTGCCGCACTAACCTGTACACGGGTGGGGGCAGATCCACCCCGCGGCGACGAAGTCGCCTGGGAATGCTAGAGCGCGATGAGGTTTGGTTGAATCGTTGCGACCGCGGACTCTCTTCACCTCTCCCCGGCGGGAGAGGTCGGATTGCGAAGCAATCCGGGTGAGGGGCCACAGCTCTTCCTAAAGACCGAAACCCCTCACCCGGATCACATCTATCGATGTGATCCGACCTCTTCCTATGGGAGAGGTGAAGAGAGTCTGCGGCGATTCGACCAAATTCATCGTGCTCTAGTTTAGACCGTGCGAAGGCCTGGTCCGCCCATCTTCCTAATTAAACGCCATACCCCCGCTCATGGCGACCGTCTGGCCGGTCATGTAGGGGTTGTCGATCAGCATCATGACCGCTTTCGCGACCTCCTCGGGCCGGCCGAAGCGGCCGAGAGGAATCCGGCTCACGAGACTTGGCTGGCCTTTCATCATGTCGGTTTCGATCAGGGAGGGAGCGACCGCATTGACCGTGATTCCTTCCTTGACGAGGCGCGCGGCGTAGCCGCGCATCAAGCCTTCCATGCCGGCTTTCGACGCATTGTAATGAGGGCCGATCGCGCCGGCGCCACGCGCCGCGCCCGAAGAGATATTGACGATGCGGCCCCATCCCTTCTCCCGCATCATCGGCAACATGGCCTGCGTGCAAAGAAACACCGATTTCAGGTTGACCGCGATGGTCTTGTCGAAGTCGGCCTCGGTGAGATCGTCGACGCCGCGAGTGATGGCGATGCCGGCATTGTTGACGAGAATGTCGATCGGACCCATTTCCGATTTTGCGGTTTCGGCCATTCTGGCCACCTGATCGGCCTGTGACACGTCAGCTTGGACGGCGATGACCCGGGCGCCTGTTTCGCGCAGGCGCTCGGTGAGCTTTTTGGCCTCGTCGGCCCGTTCGCGATAGTTGATGGCGACGCCGGCGCCGGCCTCGGCCAGCGCCGTGGCGACGGCTGCCCCAATGCCGCGCGAGCCGCCTGTCACCAATGCCGTGTGTCCGCGCAAACCGGTTGTCGCTGTCATAAAAATCTCCGGCATGTCCTGATGAACCTTAGTCAGTGGGAATGGTATCGCCGGTCGCTGTCGTGCGGCAATCGCAATTCGCAGGGGAGCCCTTCCGTCTGCTCAACTCGCGCCGCGCGGTCCGACTCAGTGCAGCGTCGTTGTTGTCTCCGCCGCGCGGCGTTGCGGGTGGGTTTCCGGCTTCCTGAGCGCCGCACTGCGGGCCAGCGCGGCGGCGATCTCGTCGGCCGCCATGGGCCAGCGCACGATGTCCGAAATGCCTGATGTCACCAGAGTGTCGGCGCCGATTTCCATTGCGGCCTTGGCGGCAAGCACGATCGGAACACGCGGTGTCGCTGCGTGCAGGGCGGCCGCCACGTCGAGCGACCGCGCGGCCGACCCGAAATGGCCGACGATCGCCATGTCGAAGCGGTCCGGGCTCGCCCGGCATGCGGCGAGTGCCGCATCGACCGCGGAAAACCCGACAGGTTCGTAGCCGAGCGCGGCGATCATCTCCTCGTCGCGCAGCACGCGCTCGCCATCCCAGGCCACAAGCATGACCGTCTCACCTTGTCCGGTCGGGAGCGCGGCCGCGCCCGGCTCCACCGTCGGCTCGGCGGCGGACGAGCGTGGCAGCCACACCTCGAAACGGCTGCCTTCGCCGATCCTGCTTTGCACGTTCAGTGCGCCGCCGTGCTCGCGCACGATCTCGCGCGCCGTCGGCAGTCCGAGTCCGTTTCCGTTCGAGCGTGTGGTGAAGAAGGGTTCGAAAATCCGTCCCAGCGTCGCCTCGTCCATGCCCTGTCCAGTGTCGGTCACCGCGATGCAGACATAGTGACCAGGCCTGATCTCGTCGTGGCTGAGCGAGCGCGACTCTGCGATATCATGAAGTTCCGTTGCAACCTCGATGCGGCCCCCGTCCGGCGTCGCATTCGCCGCATTGTTGCAGAGATTGAGCAGCACCTGCTGCAACTGGGCGTGCTCGCCCACGACGATCGTTGCCGTCGGCGGCTGGCGAACGACGAAGTCGATGCCGGGAGGCAGCGACACTTCCAGGAGCGATGCCGTCTCGGCGATCAGGCCTCCGATACCGAGCGGCTTGCGACCGGTGGTGCGGCTGCGGCCGAAAAGAAGGATCTGGTCGACGAGATCGCGCGCCCGTTCCGCGCCCCGGCGGATCGCGCCGACATTGCGCGCAAGCTTGCCGTCGGCGGCGACGTGCTCTTCCATCAGCTCGGAATGACCGAGAATGCCGCCCAATATGTTGTTGAAGTTGTGGGCGATGCCGCTGGTGAAGATGCCGATCTTCTCCAGGCGCCTCGCCTGCCGCAGGCGTGCTTCCAGACGTGTGCGCTCCGTTTCGGTGGTATGCCGCTCGACGGCGCGAACGAAGGTATCGAGCGCCGTGTTCAGGAGCACAAGTTCGCCTGCATTCGAAATGCGACAGGGCCGACCGACCGCGTCGAAACCGAGCGCAACGCCAACGCCATCATTATCGATGTTCGTGGCGCAAGCCCATCCTCCAAGGCCGAGCTTGAGGCAGGCCGTTTTGTTCGCTCCCTGCGGCATGCGGCTGACGCGGGGAATCTGCACGAGGCCGTCGGGGCCGGTTCCGATCCGGGCCGCAAGTTCGCCGGCCCGTGCCGGCCAGCCGGGCGGAGGGGCCATTCCGGGCCTGTGCCAGACGTGCAAACGCGCTCCTGGGCCCGACATTACGAAATAGGCGCGGTCCGAACCGCAGCAGGCACCCATGTCGGCCAGCGCCCGGTCGATCGCAGCATCGATCTCTTGCGGCTGCGCATTGATGAAGCGCATCGATATGCCTGCGATCACGTGCTCGAGCGCCGCGCGGCGCCGCAGCGCGTTGGCATGCGATTTCAGCCGCAGGCCGAGGTAAACCAGGAACGCCAGGAACAGGAGCGAGGTGCCATAGAGCTTTTCGCGAAACCATCGGGCCGACGTTCGTGATGCGACCTGGCGCGCCAGGATCATCCGGCGCAGCGCGTGCTGGTCCTGCTTTTGCGGCAGCGCGCGCATCGCCTGCAATGTCTCGTCGACCGAGGGAAGGAGCTTGTGCAACAGTCGCCCGTGCGCAAGCAACGGCTCGACCGAGTCTCCGAGGCTTGCATCTCCAGGCTTCGCCTGGCCTGCCTGCCGGTCGAGCTCGTCCAATCGACTCTGGACGTCGCGCACCGTTGCCGAGGATGTGTCGAGTGCGAGGTGCAGGATCGCCGCGGCAGCGGCACTGATGGCCGGATCCAGGTTCTCCGGGGCCGAAACGACGCCGAAGCGTCCGAAGAAGGCGAGAGAGTTGTGCAGCAGGGCGTTCTCGGACTTGAAACGTTCGAGCAACGCCTCCTGGCGGTCGACCGATGCCGCCAGCCGATCGATGACCGCGGCGGTCTCGGCATCCATGGCGGCCGTCTCGCGCAGGCGGCCGAGCGAATCCCGCAGCAAGCCGATCTCGTTCACCAGGGGATCGTAGTTGCGCAACATGCCGGCCCGCGCGGTGAAGACGTCGCGATACAGCGCGTTTTCGATCATGCCGAAGCGATTGAGCTCGGTGAGCGCGTGGTCGAACAGTTCGGCCTCGGGATTGGCGGCACGCCACGAGAACCAGGTCAACAGCAGGATCAGCAGGACGACAATCGCGGCGGCCGGGGTGGCTCTCATTGCGCAGCCTCGACGGGTGAGCCGCGGTAGTTCCCGCTCAGCGTTTTGAGGAAGAGAACCAGCGATGCGATCTGCTGGTCCGTCAGCGTCCGGTCGAGCTGCGCCGCCGCCATCCGGCGTACGGCCTCCTCGAGGGTCGCCGCGCTTCCATCATGAAAATAGGGCGCCGTTGCCGCGACGTTGCGAAGGCTCGGCACGCGCACAATCGTCGGCCCCGCGCGCACCAATGGGTGAAAAACGCCCTGCCGCTCGAAGAGATTGCCGCCGACGTTCGCGCCCTGGTGGCAGGAGCTGCACCCGAGCGACTTGAACAGCCGGTAGCCTTCGAGCTCGCCGGCCGAGAGCGCCGACGCATCACCTGCGAGCCAACGATCGAACCGGCCGCCCGGCGTCAGCAGGGATCGTTCAAAAGTCGCCAGGGCATCCAGAAAGGCCTCGCGATCGGGCGTGTGCCCGTAGGCGGCCTCGAATTGTCCGGCGATGTCAGGATCGGCATTCAACTTGCGAACAACCTCCGGGACGTTCGTGTGCATGTCGGTGCGATCTTCGAGCGAAGACTCGGCCTGCTCCGCAAACGTGCGAAAATTGCCTTCCCAGTTCAGCCGGAAGTTCAGCGCGGCGTTGAAGACCGTCGGGATGTCGAAGCGGGAGCTCGATCCTCGTTGGGATGCCTTGCCGCTGCTGCCGTCGGCGCCGTTGGTGCGAAGATCATGGCAGGACGAGCAAGCGAGTTTTCCATCTGCGGACAGGCGGACGTCGCCGAACAGGCGTTCGCCGAGCGCAAGCTTCCGCGGATCGGCAGGCGGTGGCGCCGGAATGGGGGTTATCGGCTCCGTATCGTCCGCCTGGTTCGCTTGCGGAACCGCTGGTGGGGGCGCGGATTGGAGTGAGGGTTGCGCAACCGCGACGCTGACGAGCAGCGCACCGGCGCACATCCATCCCATCCGCCGCTGCGTCGCATGCAGAACGATCGCTGGCGGCCATGGTCGCATCATCTCCGGGAGTACCCGCGCCTTGTGATGGATTCGATATCGCACCGGGAGATTCCGATGTCGCGCAGCGTTCGCTCGTCGAGATTCTCCAGTTCAACGAGCGCCCGACGCCTTTCCTGCGCCTCGCGTAGTTTCGACAGCAACGCCATCAGCAGTGCGCTGATCGAAATGTACCAGCGCATCGGTTTCCGCCGCGCCTTGGATACGCCGGGGAGTCGTACCGCCGAGGCGGAGCGCGATCCCTTCTTGACGTCCCCCTGGAGGTCGAGGCGCAGCGGCCCGCATGGCATGCGGTCGCGGAGATTTGCGCGATCTTCCGCGATCGAAAGATTCGGATGGATCGCCTCGGCGTAGGCGGCGCAGCCGGCGAGGAATTCCGCGATTACCCAGGACAGAATCGCCAGCAGCAAATTCGGCGATCCGCGGTCGGCATGCGCCGCAAACCGCGCGGCGGTTTCGATCATCAGCGGTGAAGTCGTCACCGGGATCTGCGGCAACGACAGGCTCGCAGGTCGCGGCCGAACCGGCGACCGCAACCGGCGAGGGTAGGATAGCTGCTTCGCAAACGGCATCGATGTCTCCCTGGCAATGGTGGTCAGGGCCAATCTGCCGCTCGCGTGTTTCCGGAGCATTCCGGCGCACCGGATTAAGGTTACGGTTGTAACATGGCCCGTCGCAGTTCCACCTCGGGCTGGCGGTCGGGCCGACATCAGAGGGATTCGACCGGAAGCGCGAAGACGTAGCCGACGCCGCGTTCGGTGCGGATGATAGACGGCGTGCTGGGATCGATTTCCAGCTTGCGGCGCAGGCGCAGCACCTGCACGTCGATGCTGCGGTCGAAAACATCTTCGTGAATGCGCGTCGCCTGCAGAAGCTGCTCGCGGGAGAGCGGTCGCTGCGGCGCGTCGAGAAATGCGATCAGAAGTGCATATTCGCCCTTGGTCAGCGCCATCGGCTCACCGCGGGAGTTGGTGAGGCGGCGGCTCTTCCGGTCGAGCTGCCACGGGCCGAAGCGGCAGCGGCCGTTCTCGATGTCGCGCTGAGCCGCGGCCTGTCCGGCCTCGCGGCGCCTCAAAACGGCGCGGATGCGGGCCAGGAGCTCTCTCAAGCCGAAGGGCTTGGTGATGTAGTCGTCGGCTCCGAGCTCCAGTCCGATGACGCGGTCGATCTCGTCGCGACGGTGGCCGGTCGTGATGATCACGGGGACGTCGGAGTGCGCGCGAATCTCGCGAAGCAGGTCGAGACCGTCCTCATGCCCGAGCCGCAGGTCGAGCACGACCAGATCCGGCGGGTCGCGGGTGAGCAAACCGGCCACCTGGTCGCGCCGCGAGGCGGCGATCGCCCGTATGTCGTGGTCCTCGAGATAATTCGTCACCAGATGCCGCATGGTGCTATCGTCTTCGACGACGAGGCACTTGGGCAACTTGCGCTGCGCGCTGCTGCTCGCGGCGAGCGGCGCGAACGATCCGAACGTATCGTCGTCGAATTGCCTGGCTGGGCCAGGCGCCGGGCACTCGGTCCTTTCCGTCATTGGATCTCTCCAACGTCCCCTATCCCCCTATAGGTCGCGTCCCGTCGCGCCGCAGCACACTTTTCGGAGAGCAATCCGTTATCGATGAAGTGGCGTGGGAACCCGCCGCACGACCCCCGCAATGTTACGGTTGTAATAGTGAGGGGCTGGGCTGGCTGCTCAGGCTATCGCCATCTGTCGCGCATGCGTGCGGCGATGTCGATCCGCGGTCCCTGGGGAGTGAGTCTCGCCGCAGCCTCCGCCGCACCGGGCCAGTTCGTGCGCTCGAAGGAGGGCAAAAGCTGTTCCGGAATGAACCGCGTCCGCGACGCGTAAAGGTGGCGGTCGCCGTGCGCGCTCTGGCCATGCGTGAAGAAGCGTTGCGGCACGATGAGATGGAGATCGTCCCTGGCGCGGGTCATGGCGACGTAGAGCAGCCGGCGCTCTTCTTCCAGTTCGGCGCTGGTGCCGGCGCCGAGATCGGAAGGGATGCAGCCGTCGACGACGTTGAGGACGAAGACCGACTTCCATTCCTGGCCTTTGGCCGAATGAATCGTCGACAGGATCAGATAGTCCTCGTCGAGCAGGGGAACGCCGGCCTGGTCACTGGTGGCATCCGGCGGATCGAGCGTGAGCTCGGTCAGGAAGCGCTCGCGCGAGATGTAGCCGCTGCCGATCTGTTCGAGCTGGATGAGGTCGGCGCGGCGAACCTCCGCATCGTCATGGATGCGCTCGAGATGCGGCTGGTACCATAGACGCGCGAGCTCGAGGTCCGCGGGCCACCGGCAATCGCGCAAATTTGCGACCGTCTCGACAAACGAAGCCCAGTCATGGCCGGTGCGCGGCGGGGCGGGCAGGCCGCAGAGTGCTTCGAGCGGTTCGGGCGCCTCCGCGATGGCGTCGAGCACACGCTGCGCCGTGGCGGGGCCGACGCCGGGCAACAGATGCAGGATGCGGAAGCCCGCGACGCGATCGCGCGGGTTCTCCACAAGGCGCAGCAGCGCCAGGATGTCCTTGACATGGGCTGCGTCCAGGAACTTCAGGCCGCCGAACTTGACGAATGGAATGTTGCGCCGGGTCAACTCGACCTCGAGCGGTCCCGAGTGCGAGGATGTGCGGAACAGCACGGCCTGCTGCTTGAGCAGCGCGCCCTGTTCGCGGTTGGCGAGCACCTGTTCGACCACATAGCGCGCCTGGTCGGCCTCGTCGCGGAGCGCGACCAGTCGCGGCTTTTGCGAGGACGATCGCTCGGTCCAGAGATTTTTGGTGAAGCGCTCTTTTGCCAGGCCGATCACGCCGTTGGCAGCAGTGAGGATCGGCTGGGTCGAGCGGTAATTGCGGTCGAGCGTGACGATCTCGGCGCGCGGGGTGAACTGGTCAGGAAACTCGAGGATGTTGCGGACCGTCGCCGCGCGAAACGAGTAGATCGACTGCGCGTCGTCGCCGACCACGGTCAGCCCCGCACCATTCGGCTTCAGCGCACGCAGGATCGATGACTGCAGGCGGTTAGTGTCCTGGTATTCGTCGACCAGCACGTGATCGAAGAGTGTGCCGACGTCGGAGGCGAGCGCCGCATCCGACATCATCTGCGCCCAATACAGAAGAAGATCGTCGTAATCGAGCACGTTCTGCGCCTGCTTCGCTTCGACATAGGCCGCGAAAAGCGCCTTCAACTCGCCGGCCCAGCCGGCGCACCAAGGGAAGGCCACGCCCAGCACGTGTTCGAGGGAGGCATCGGCGTTGACGCAGCGGGAATAGATCGCAAGGCACGTGCCCTTGGCGGGAAAGCGCCGCTCGGTCCGGGAAAACCCCAGCTCGTGGCGGACCAGGTTGAGCAGGTCCGCAGAGTCTTCGCGATCGTGGATGGTGAAGGCGGGATTGAGCCCGATCCGTTCGGCATGTTCCCTCACCATGCGCGCGCCGATGCCATGGAAGGTTCCGGCCCATGCGAGGGCCTCGGTCATGAGGCGCGAATTCTCGCCGAGGACTTTTCGCGAGATTCGCTCGACCCGCGCCTTCATCTCGACGGCCGCGCGGCGCGAAAACGTCATCAGCAGGATGCGGCGGGGATCCGCGCCGTTGACGATCAGATGCGCGACCCGGTGCGCAAGCGTGTTGGTCTTGCCGGAACCTGCGCCGGCGATCACCAGAAGCGGTCGCGCGACAGCGGCCGTGGCCCCCACTCCGTATTCGACGGCGCGGCGTTGCTCCGGATTGAGCCCGTCAAGGTATGTGGCAGTGGCTGTCAACACGAATCGCCCCTCGGGGCAGATTCGGCCATTTCGGCAGGAAGCGCAAACGGGTTCCCGCACGCTCTTCGCATCATTGACGGAACCCATGAGGAGTCAAGGTTCCGCCTGTCGCACAAAAGCACGGAACGGCGCGTCCGGACGCAATTGTTTCAAGATTTCTTCCAACTGTTGCCGCACGAATTGCCAATGCGTGTTGCCGAAGCGCGACAGATGCACATCGGCGCTGTGATAGGTTTGACTTACGCTCAGACCGGACGGATCGTAATGATCTTGCGGTTCGTGCCGGTGGTTCGCAGGGGGACCACGGAATGAACCAACTCTTCCGGTCGTTGCCTTGTCTTGTCGTCGCCGCCGCGCTTGCCGCGACATCGGGTGATGCGCTCGCAGGCGTCCGCCACAAGCGGGCCCAGCAAGACAAGAAGACCGAAGCCAGCGCGACGGAACGCGCGGCATCAAAGCGACACAAGAAGGCGCCGTCGGACGAAAAGGCCGCGGAGAGCACCACGCCTCCGCTCACCGGCGACCTCGCGGCGGTGAAGAATGCGTTCGATCTTGCCCGCCAGGGCAAGACCAGCGATGCCACCGCGGCGGAAAAGACCATTGCCGATCCGGCCGGTCAGAAACTCGCCGAATGGTTCATTCTGCGCCATCCCGACTCGCAGGCGTCTTTCAGCCGCTACGCGTCATTCGTCGCCGACAATCCGGGCTGGCCCGGCGTGACGTTGATGCGTCGGCGCGCCGAAGCACGGCTGTGGCAGGAGAAGAGCGACGCGGCCACCGTGCACAGCTTCACCGGCGATCATCCGCTGACGGCGAAAGGGCGCCTTGCGCTGGCGCGCATCCTGCTCGGTCAAGGCGACCGCGACGGCGCGCAACGCTTGGTGCGCGAGGCCTGGCGGGCGGAGGATCTGTCGGATCGCACCGAATCCGACGTGCTCGACGTCTTCCGCGATCTGCTTACCACCGAAGATTATCAGGCGCGGATGGACAAGCGCATCGGCGCCAAGGATATTCAGGCCGCAATGCGCGCGGCGCGCCATGTGGGTGACGACGCGATTTCGATCGTCAAGGCCTGCGCCGCAGTCAAGGGCAGCGACAGGAAGGCCTCCGATCTGCTGGATGCGGTTGCGACCGACGCCCGCCAGGATCTCGGCTATGTGCTGTGCCGCGTCCAGTACCTGATGGGCAAGGACAAGGTCGCCGATGCCAGCCGGCTCGTTTTGGAGGCACCCACTGCAACCATGGCGTTGCAGGACACCGATGAATGGTGGCGGGCGCGGCGCGTGCTCGCACGCAAACTGCTCGATCTGGGTGATGTCCAGAACGCCTATCGGATGGTGCGCGACGCCGCGCCCCCGGTCAGCGAAAACTATCGCGCCGAAGTCCATTTCATGTCGGGATGGATCGCGCTGCGCTATCTGAATGATCCGAAGGCGGCTTTGGCGCATTTCGCCCATATCGACGAGGGCTGCGCCAATCCGATCACGCGCGCGCGGGCCAGCTATTGGCGAGGTCGCGCGGCGGAAGCTCTCGGCGACAGGAACGGCATGCTGGCCAACTACGAAGCCGCCGCGCGCTATCCGACTGCCTATTATGGGCAACTCGCGCGCGTGCGGCTCGGCATGTCCAGGGTCGAACTGCGCAAGCCGCAGTCTGATCCGGGGGCACCCAACGACGAGATCGTACGCGCGGCCGACATGCTCTATTCGGTCGGCGAACGCGACACCGTGGTCAGCTTTGTCACCGATCTCGCCGAGGACAGCACCGACGTTCCGACGCTGGCGGCCGTTGCCGACGTGACCGGTCATCATAACGATGCGCGCGCCATGCTCGAGCTCGGCAAGACTGCGCTGGGACGTGGGCTCGCGCTCGACACTTACGCCTTCCCGACCATCGGGATCCCGCCGCATAGCCCGGTGGGGCCCGCGATCGACCGCAGCGTCATCTATTCAGTGGTACGCACCGAAAGCGCATTCAACCAGCGCGACAAGTCGTCGGCCAACGCTGTCGGCCTGATGCAGGTCACTCCCGAGGCCGGGCGCGACACGGCGAAGAGGTTCGGTATCGAATATGATTGGGACAAGATGGTGTCCGATCCCGTCTACAACACGCAGATGGGTGCGGCCGAGCTCAGCGCGTTGCTGCAGGAGTACAAGGGCTCGCATATCATGACTTTCGCCGGCTATAATGCGGGGCGTGGCCGGGTGCGCGATTGGATCAAGGCCTACGGCGATCCGCGTGATCCCAATGTCGATCCGGTCGACTGGGTGGAGCGCATTCCGTTCGCCGAGACGCGCAACTACGTACAGCGCGTGATGGAGAATCTGATCGTCTATCGCGCCCGTTTCGGAATCGGCACGCCGCTGGTCGCGACCTCCGACCAGCCCGGCGAGAGGCAGGAAGCAACGGCTTCAGTGCCGGTTCCTTAGTGAGAGCATGATACGGAAAAGGCTGTAGCGTTTTCCTCACAACAAACGCGAAGCGTATGCGCGCAGATCGCCGCTGTCATTCCGGGGCGATGCGGAGCATCGAATCCGGAATCTTGAGATTCCGGGTTCGCTCCGCGAGCGTCCCGAAATGACGGAGCAAGTGACGAGCACACTCCTCCTTCACCACGAGAGTCTTGACGCGGGAGGATTGGAGCGTGACGCGCAAGTCGGACTCGGGTCGCGAGAGCGCAACCGACCGCCGTCGCAGGCTAAGCGGGCGCGCCGGACTGCCGCGTGGCCGGCGTGTGTCGAGGGGGAGCGGCACGCCTGATCCTCGAAATCATCACGATGGCTGGCTCATGTGCCGCGCCCGGAGCGCAAGAGCTCCCGGGGGCTGGGATGAACCGAACATGCCAGTCGGATGACCTAAGGACGAACGGGGGCGAATTGCTTTGTCTTATTCAGCTCGAGCCTTGCATGAGGTGACGTGCAATTTCTCTTTTCCAATCATGTCCTTGATACAGATCGTCGCGAACTGAGCTGTGATGGCCGGCCGGTTCCCGTCGAACCTCAGGTCTTCGATCTGTTGGTATATCTGCTCGATAACCGGGACCGGTTGGTCAGCAAGAATGACTTGTTTGACACGATTTGGCGGGGGCGGATTGTCTCGGATTCGACGCTGACCAGCCGGATCAACGCCGCGCGTAAGGCGATCGGCGACAGTGGCTCCGACCAAAGCCTGATCCGCACCATCCCGCGCAAGGGTCTGCGATTTGTCGGTCCTGTCACCACACAGCTCAGCGGTGCAAGCATGGAGCAGCCCCCGGCGGCGCCGGAGCAAGTCAGGACACCGTTGTCCGGTCTGCCGCTGCCCGACCGTCCGGCGATCGCCGTGCTGCCTTTCACCAACATGAGCGGCGACCGGGAGCAGGAATATTTTTCCGACGGAATCAGCGAGGACATCATCACTGCGCTATCCAAGCTGCGCTGGTTCTTCGTGATCGCGCGCAATTCGTCCTTCATCTACAAGGGCAGGGCGGTCCATATCAATCAGGTCGCCCAGGAGCTCGGCGTGCGCTACGTCGTCGAAGGCAGCGTGCGCAAGAGCGGCGATCAGGTGCGGATTTCGGCGCAGCTCAACGACGTCTCGACCGGCAGCCATATCTGGGCCGAGCGTTACGACCGCAACCTCGCGGACGTGTTTGCGGTGCAGGACGAAATCACCGAATCGATCGTCGCGGCCATCGAGCCGCACCTCTATGCGGCGGAAAATTTTCGCGCGCAGCGCAAGCCGCCAGGCAGTCTGGATGCGTGGGATCTGGTGATGCGCGCGCTGTCGCACTTCTGGCGCATCACGCGAGAGGACAATGTGGTAGCCCAGGCGCTCCTGGAAAAGGCGATTGCGTTCGACCCGCATTACGGCCAGGCGCTCGGCCTGCTTGCCACAAGCCATATCTTCGCCGGCCACATGGGGTGGGCGGACATGCGCGCGGCGGTGCCGATTGCCAAACGGGCGGCGCTGGCCGCGGTCGAAGCCGATACGGAAGACGCGTGGGCCCACCATGGACTGGCTTATACCTATCTGTTCGAAAGGCGCTTCGACGACACGATCGCCGAGTGCGAGCTGGCCCTGCGGCTCAACCCGAACTTTTCGTTTGCGCAGGCCTTTTACGGATTGGCACTGTGCTATTCGGGCCGCTGGCAGGAAGGCGATCTGGCCATACGCCGCGCGCTTCGGCTCAGCCCTCGCGATCCGTTCTCGACCCTGTACTACGGGATCGCGGCCTATGCCAAGTTCATCGGCCGCAACTATGACGAGGCGATCCACCTTGCGCGCGAGGCGCTGCGGCAGCGCAGCGACTTCGTCGGCGGCCATCGCGTCCTGACCGCGGCCGCCGCGATGGCCGGGTATGATGAAGTCGCAAAGGCGGCCTTGCTGGGGCTTCGCCGCGCTCAGCCCAGCATCTCGCTTGCCTGGATAGCCAATGAAATGCCGATGAAGCGCTGCTCGGACCGCGAGCATTATCTCGAAGCGTTTCGGCGCGCCGGGCTGACCTGAAGCGCGATGGGATAGATTGAGTTGATTGCCGCTAATCCCATCGCACTCTAAAGCGCGATGGGATTAGGTTGAATCGCCATCGCGCTTTAGGCTTTTGATTGAGCATGATCTTTTCGGAAAACCGCTACACACTTTTCCGGATCGTGCTCTAGAATTCTACGCGCACCGCCTCATTCGGCGATCATCGTGCCAGATCCGCCGAACTCCGCAGGAAAATCCTTCAGTTTCGGCAATCCGTCGCGTATTGGCAGCACCGTTTCGCCGTAATTGACGTGAACGCCGGGCGCAAAGGCCAGCGTCGGGATCGTCGCGGCGAAGACATCGACAAGTCCAAGCGGCGGATGATTGGCCATCAGGTGGCCGCCGCATTTGCTGCAATATTTGCGCTCGCTCATCGGCGTCTTGGCGAACGTCGCCACGTGTTCCGATCCCGCAGTGATCCGCACAGCCTCCGGCTTCCAGAGGCTGAAGGCGTTGACGGGGCCGCCGGACCAGGAACGGCAGGAACGGCAATGGCAATAGCCCATGGCTTCCGGCGATCCCGTGACTTCCAGTTCCACTGCACCGCAAAAACAATTCCCGATGTGCTTCATCGCTGTTTTCCTCCCTGGCTGTGTCAGATCGATTTGCGCCAGGGGATGAGCATCGGCACGCGCTTCCTGTATTGCAAGTATTGCTCGCCAAATTGTTCGGTGAGATCGCGCTCTTCGAGGAAGATGCCGACGAAGATATAGGCGGTGGTGACGGCCGCGAACAACAGATGGCCGACCGTCATCACGGGCGCGGCCCAGAACGCGATGATGAAACCGAGATAGATCGGATGCCGCACGAATTTGTAGTAGAGCGGCGTCCGGAACCGTGGCTCCGGCATCTCGCGTCCTGCGAGATTGGCCGTCACCTGATGTAGTCCGAACAGTTCGAAATGGTTGATCAGGAATGTGCTGGTGAAGACGATCACCCAGCCGATCAGCGACACCGTCGCCACCGCCACCGCGACATCCGGGTTCACGACCTGCCAGACGATTGCCGGCATCGGACGCCACTGCCAGAACAGCAGCATGAGACACAGGCTCGCCAGCAGCACATAGGTGCTTCGCTCGACGGACGCGGGTACGTATTGCGTCCACCAATCCTTGAAACGCCTGCGCGCCATCACGCTGTGCTGCACGGCGAACAAGGACATCAGGAGCAGGTTCACGACCAGCGCCTCGATGGAGGACGTTTCGGAACCGGTGTCGATGGATTTTGGCACGACAAAACCCATCACAAATCCGATCGCATAAAGGACTGTGACGAAGAAGGCGATGTAGGCGACGATCCCGTAAAGAAAAGCGATGATCCTTACGACGCGCCATGCTGAAACCTCGGAGTTGGCCGATTGAATTTGAGTCATATTCGATTCCGCTGTGGATAATGGTCAGGCCCCCGTTTGAATGTCCGCAAGATGCCGGAGAGGCGACCGCAAGGCTTTGCCGCAGCCTTGATTTATCCCTGAGGCGGCACTGATTTTTCCTTGAGACCGCAGGCGATCCCAGGTTGTGCCGCAGCAATTTTGTTCTTGAAAATCAGTTGCTTGGTCTTGATCGTTGCGAGTAGCGGGCAACGACGTTGGAATCCGAATTGCAGGGGCGCTCGGGGGCCGTTAGATCGCAGCTGCGATCAGGAGAAGCGCTGCCTCGGCCATCTGCTCGAGGGTGCCGAGGACATCCCCGGTCTGTCCGCCGATCTGCTCGCGCGCGAGACGTGCAAGCAGCGTCGCTATGACCGCCAACGCCAAGATGCCGACCAGCATGGCGCCGGCGCCAAAGCCAAGGGCCAGCGCGACGATCCCGAGACTCAGCGCAATCGCGACGCTCTGCGCCGGCGGCAGTCCGGCGCTGCTCGAAAGCCCGTCGGTGCGGGCCGGGGGCACGAAGCGCATGAAAGCCGGCAATGTGGCGCGTGCCGCGCCATGCGCGACGACGAGGGCGATTGCGGCCGAACGCGGCTCCTCGATGCTCGCGATCGCGCTCCAGCGCAGCAGCAATGACAGGCCGAGCGCGCATGCGCCAAAGGTGCCGATGCGGCTGTCACGCATGATCTCGAGCTTTCGTTCGCGCGTTCTGCCGCCGCCGAAGCCATCGGCGGTATCGGCAAGCCCATCCTCGTGCATCGCGCCGGTTGCGAGAACGGCCGCGGCCAGGGCCAGTACGCTGGCTGCCTGCGCAGGGATATGCAGTTGCACTGCGAGCCAGTAGATGGCAGCGCCGAGAACGCCGACCAGCATTCCCGCGAGCGGCCAAGCCCAGCTTGCACGCGCCACTTCGCCGTCCGCGATCGCTCCTGCGGGCGCGACGGGCAGGCGCGTGCAGAGCGAGATGGCGATCCTGACGTCGCCAACCAAGCTTTTGACCGTTTCAATGCTCTCGTTCATTGCAATTTTCTAAACGCTGCTCACTTCACCCGCATCGGCAAGCCGGCGACGACGAATTCGACTTCATCGGCGACGCGGGCGATCATCTGGTTGAGCCAGCCCGCAGCGTCGCGGAATTCGCGCGCCAGAGCGTTGTCGGGCACGATGCCGAGCCCCACTTCGTTGGTGACAAGCACGACCGGGCTGCGCTGCTCCTGCAGCGTTTCCGCAAGCCGTGCGGTCTCCTGCACCCAGTCGCGTTCCGCGTGCAGCAGGTTGGAAAGCCACAGCGTCAGGCAGTCGACCAGCCGCACGCCGGCGCCGTCGGTCTCCCCCAGCGTCGTGACCAGTTCGAGCGGCGTCTCGCGTTCGAGCCAGTCCGCGCCGCGACGGGCGCGGTGCCGCGCGATGCGCTCGCGCATCTCCTCATCCAGCGCTTCGGCGGTCGCGACGTAGACGGGCTGTCCGGCAAATTCGCGCGCGCGTATCTCCGCCCGCGTGCTCTTGCCCGATCGTGCCCCGCCGGTAATCAGGATGACTGGCATGTCGCCCTCCGCTTTCGTCCATGGCAGTAATCGAATCCTGCCTTCAAGACAAAGGGCTAATTCGCCGGTCCACCAGGGGCTTGCGCAACGCGCGCATTCTCGCGCATCAGGAGGGATTGGATGCGGAGGGTCGGTCTTGGGCTTTACGGGAGCGATGGTCATCGCGATGGCGATCGACGGCGCGCTGGGCTGGCCCGGCGCGCTTTACGCGCGTATCGGTCATCCCGTGACATGGCTCGGCCGGATGATCGATATCCTGGATACGCGCTGGAACAGCGACAAGGACCCGCCCTGGCGACGCCGCCTTGCCGGGCTTTTCGCCGCGCTCAGCGTGATAGGGCTGGCAAGCGTGCTCGCCCTGGCCCTGCAGGTCGCGCTCGGCTCAAGCTGGCGCCAGCTCCTGCTGGTCGGGATTCTTGCCTGGCCCTTCGTTGCGTTGCGCTCGCTCTACGACCACGTAGCCGCGGTCGCGCGGCCGTTGCAGTCGGGCGATGTGATGGCGGCGCGCCAGGCGGTCTCGATGATCGTGGGGCGTGACCCGACAAGGCTGGATGAGGCGGGGATCGCACGGGCGGCGATCGAGAGTCTTGCCGAAAACACCTCCGACGGTGTGGTTGCGCCGATTTTCTGGGGACTGCTGTTCGGGCTGCCCGGCGTTGTCGGCTACAAGGCGATCAACACGCTGGATTCGATGATCGGCCACCGCAGCGCGCGGCACGGGGCGTTCGGCTGGGCGGCTGCGCGCATCGACGATATCGCCAATTTCGTGCCGGCGCGTCTGACGGGCCTGTTGTTCGTGCTCGTCGCGGCACATCCGCTCGATTCGATCGCCTGCATGGCGCGCGATGCGCGTTTCCACCGCTCGATCAATGCCGGATGGCCGGAAGCGGCCGCCGCGGGCGCGCTCGGGGTGAGGCTGTGCGGGCCGCGCGTCTATCACGGCGTGCTCGCCAATGAGCCCTGGTTGAACGGGGCTGCGCGCGATCCCGCAGGGGTCGACGTTGCGCTGGCGTTGAAGCTTTATGTGCGCGCGATGATTCTGCTCGCTGCGCTTCTTGTCGTCCTCGCCTTGGTGTAAGTCGAAAATCATGATCGACCATGGCGGAAATCTCGACCTTGCCCGGAGACGCTTCGGCGGAAGGCCGCAGGATTGGATCGACCTGTCCACCGGGATCAACCGCCATCCCTATCCGGTTCCGCAACTGCCGATGCGTTGCTGGAGCGCGCTGCCCTCGCGCGCCGAGATCGATACCCTGCACGAGGCGGCGCGGCAGGCTTACGGAACGGCGGCGCCGGTGCTCGCCGTTCCCGGCGCCCAAGCGGCGATCCAGTTGCTGCCGCGGCTCGCACCGCGCGGCGAAGCGAAAATTCTCGCGCCTACCTATGGCGAATTTGGCCACGTTCTGGCAACTGCAGGCTGGAGCTTGAAGGAAGTTCGCGATCTCGACGCGCTGCAAGGGGCCGATCTCGCCATTATCGTCAATCCGAACAACCCGGATGGACGGTGTTTCGACCCGCACGAGCTCAAATCGCTCGCATCGCGCGTCGGCCGGCTCGTGATCGACGAGAGTTTTGCCGATGCAACGCCGGAATTGTCGCTGGCCTCGCAGACGGGACAGGGGAGGCTGGTGATCCTGCGCTCGTTCGGGAAATTCTATGGGCTTGCGGGCTTGCGGCTCGGCTTTGCGCTGGGCTGCGAGGCCGATATCGCATCGCTCTCCGAAATGATGGGGCCGTGGCCGGTTTCGGGCGTTGCCATCGAAATCGGGCGGCGCGCCTTGCTGGACCGCGAATGGGCGAAGCAGACGCGCGCGCGACTGATCCGTGATGCCAAGCGCCTCGATGAGCTGGCCCGGAATGCAGGCTGGAACCTCGTCGGCGGCACGCCGCTGTTCCGCCTTTACGAGACCGGCGACGGCGCGCTCGCACAAGAACGGCTGGCCCGCGCGCAAATCTGGTCGCGCGTCTTCAAGGACAAGCCTTCATGGCTCCGGCTTGGATTGCCGGGCGACGAGACAGAGTGGCAGCGGGTGAGCGCGGCGTTATCGCGCTAAAATGGCTCACGACAAACTCTCACGCTGTCCCTTCACCCTGCGGAGCGCGCATTTGCGCGCGCCTGGAAGGGCGACGGCCCGGTTCTCGCAGCGGGGCTGTTCATCCTTAGGCTCGCTTCGCGAGCACCTCGGGATGACGGTCATAGAGGGAGCTGGACATCACCTCGCCAAAGCGAGCAGGCCGTCGACATCGAGATATTTTTCGATGTGATCGGCGAGCGCATCGAGCGCGCTCTCCACTCTTGCACGATAATGTTCGCCTGATGCGGCAATGCCGAGCCGCGCGAGAAAGGCTCCCCGGAATGCATCCGACGAAAACAGGCCGTGCAGGTAGGTGCCGTGTATCAGCCCATCGGCGGACACCGCGCCTTCAGGTTGTCCGTCGATGAAGGCAAAGGGCCGCGCGAGGTCTTCGCCGTCGGTGCGGCCGATATGGATTTCGTACGCTTCAAGAGCCTCGCCTGTTGCCGCGTGAACGGCGCTGACGCGGGTCAGCGCCTTTTCCGCCGTCATCAGCGTGGTGACATTCAAGAGCCCGAGCCCCGGCGTCTCGCCGATTGCCCCCTCGATGCCGTCAGGATCGGCGACGCTGTTGCCCAGCATCTGATAGCCGCCGCAGATACCGAGCACATGCCCGCCGCGGCGATGATGCGCGAGAATGTCGATGTCCCAGCCCTGCGCGCGCAGAAAATCGAGATCACCGCGGGTCGACTTGGCGCCCGGGAGGACCACGAGCGTTGCATCGCCTGGAATGGCCTCCCCGGGCCGGACCATCACCAGGTCGACGTCCGGCTCGCCTTTGAGCGGATCGAGATCGTCGAAATTGGCGATCCTGGACAGCGCCAAAAATGCGATCTTGCGGCGGCCGGGTTTGCGCGCCTCGGCAAGCCCGAGCGCGTCCTCTGCCGGCAACTCGCCTGCGCGGACGAAATAAGGCAGCACACCGAGGCCGCGCCATGAGGTGCGCACCTCGATCAGTCTGTAGCCGTCATCGAACAGCGTAGGATCGCCGCGGAACTTGTTGATGATGAAGCCGCAGATGGTGGCGGCGTCGGCGGGATCGATCACCGCGTTGATGCCGACAAGCTGGGCGATGACGCCGCCGCGATCGATGTCGCCGACGAGGACGACCGGAACGTCGGCGCGGCGCGCGAAGCCCATATTCGCAATGTCGTTGGCGCGAAGATTCACTTCGGCGGG
>CAYVVB010000502.1:0-4251 GCA_964454955.1 uncultured Bradyrhizobium sp.
GGGGTCAAACGGGTGCATCTGATGGCGGGGATCGCCAGCCGCGGGGATCGGCAGGCGGTGGAGGCATTCTACAAATCGGTGGCCTGGGCGGCGGAATTTTTCGCTCCTCATGGCATCGACGTGGTGATCGAGCCGATCAACCCGCGCAACGTGCCCGGCTACTTCCTCAACGATTTTGGCTTTGCCCGCGAGCTCATCGACGAATTGAAGATCCCCAACCTGAAGCTGCAGTTCGACATCTATCACTGCCAGATCATTCATGGCGACGTCACCATGCGGCTGCGCGAGATGCTGTCGATCATCGGCCATATCCAGATCGCGAGCATTCCCTCGCGTCACGAGCCCGATGGCGAGGAGCTGAACTATCCCTTCCTGTTCGACGAGCTCGACCGGCTCGGCTACGGCGGCTTCGTCGGCTGCGAATATAATCCGCGCGGCAGGACCACCGAGGGCCTCGCCTGGTTCAAGTCCTATGCCGGAGCAAAGCCGTGACGCTGAAACTCGGCTGCATCGCCGACGACTACACCGGCGCCTCCGATCTCGCCAACACGCTGACGCGTGCGGGCTTGCGGACCGTGCAGAGCATCGGCGTCCCCGCGGACGACCTCGAACTGCCGGACGTGGATGCCGTCGTGGTGTCGCTCAAGAGCCGGTCGATCGAGGCTTCCCTCGCCGTATCGCGTTCGCGGGCCGCCGAGAAATGGCTGCGCGGGCGCGGCGCCCGTCATGTCTTGTTCAAGATCTGCTCGACCTTCGATTCCACCGATCGGGGCAATATCGGTCCGGTGATGGACGCGCTGCGGGCCGATTGCGGGGAGGAGATCGTGCTGGTGACGCCGGCCTTTCCCGAAACCGGGCGCACCGTCTATCAGGGCAACCTGTTCGTGGGGCAGGTCCCGCTCAACGAGAGCCCGCTGAAGGATCATCCCCTCAACCCGATGCATGACTCCAACCTGGTGCGGGTGCTGGCGCGCCAGAGCAGGACCAAGATCGGTCTGATCGGGCTTGCCAGTGTCGCGCGCGGAGCCGACGCGGTATGCACGCGCCTTGCCGAGCTCTCGGCCGAGGGCGTCGGTGCCGCCATCATCGATGCGGTGTTTGACCTCGACCTCGAGACTATCGGCGCGGTCGCGCTCGATCATCGCCTTTCGGTCGGTGCCTCCGGCATCGGGCTCGGGCTGGCGCGGGCGCTGGTCGCTGCCTCTGGCGCCAGGCAGGAGGCATCCAACGCGATATCGGCAGAGCCCGTCGGCGGGCCCGCAGCCTGTCTTGCCGGCAGTTGTTCGCAGGCCACCCTCGGTCAGATCGCAAGGGCAGAGGCCGTCATGCCGGTGCTGCATCTCGACTCCGAGCAGGCCGTGCAAGGCAAGGACGAGGTTCGCCGAGCGCTGGCGTGGGCCGGCGAGCGGCTCGGCAAGGGTCCGCTCCTCATCGCCAGCAGCGCAACGCCCGAACGCGTGGCGGCCTTGCAGTCGCGCCATGGCCGTGACACCGCGGGTCACGCGATCGAAGAGACCATGGCCGATATCGCCGAAGGGCTGGTGCAAGCGGGCGTTCGCCGGCTGGTGATCGCCGGCGGCGAGACCTCGGGCGCGGTTGTCGACCGCTTGCGGATTCCCGGATTCCTGGTGGGCGAGGAGATTTCCGCGGGCGTGCCTGTGCTGCGCGCCGTCGGCGCCAGGCAGGGCGCCATGCTGCTTGCGCTGAAATCAGGCAATTTCGGTGGTCCGGAATTTTTTTCCGACGCGCTTGGGCTCATGCGCTGAGCGCAGGGCCGATTTTAGTCCTTATTTCATTTCTTTCGGGCTCCGTAGTCGTACGGTGCGCCTCGTTTACCTGGGTTGATGGGGCAATGTGATTGATTCCGCCAGGCGGTCGCCGGATCCGCCGGTCCCCAAACTCACGACGGCGCGCGGCTCGCGCGACCAAAACAAGAGAACCAGGCCATGTTCGCCAAGTATTCGATCCGCGCGAAGATCATCACGGTCGTCGCGTTCCTGCTCCTTGCTATGACAGGCCTGAGCCTGCTTGCCCTCGCAAGCATGCGGTCGATCAACGCGAATACGGTCGATATCACCACCAACTGGCTGCCGGGCGTTCGGGTACTCGGAGATTTGCGGGCCGGCGTCATCACCTACCGCAACGTCATTCGCGAGCACATGCTAGGCGAGACCGCCGAGGAGAAGCTGGCGACGGAAAAGACCCTGGCCGGCGTGGTCGAGGGCGACACCAAGATCCGCCAGACCTATGAGGCCCTGATTACCTCGCCGGCGGAGCGCTCTCTCTATAATGACTGGTCGGCGGCCTGGGAGAAATACATGAAGGGGACGGAGGAGGTCATGGCGCTGTCGCGCAAGGACCCCGGCCATTTCCCCCATGAAGCGCACGCGCTCAACTCGAACACTGTCAACAAGATTGGGCTCGCATCAGACGAAATCCTTAAGAAAGGCATCGATCTCAACAACGCCGGCGCCGACAAGGCGGCGAGCGATGCTGCGACCAGCTACGCATCGGCCTTCGCAATGATGGTCGCGATCATGTGCGGTGCTGTTGTCATCGGAATCGCCGTTGGCGTCTATGTGATCCGCGACATCACAAGCGGCATTGCCTCCATCGTCAAGCCGATGCAGGCGCTTGGCGAGGGCGATCTGACCGTCGAAATTCCGCACCGGGGCGAGAAAACCGAGATCGGGCTCATGGCGGACGCCCTGCAGGTGTTCAAGGAAGCCCTGATCGCCAAAAAGGCCGCCGACGAGACCGCCGCGCGCGATGCCGAAGCCAAGATCGAGCGCGGACGGCGGGTCGACGGCATCACCCGCGAGTTTGAATCGATGATCGGCGAGATCGTCAACACCGTGTCCTCCGCTTCCGCGCAACTCGAATCGTCCGCCGGCACGCTGTCGGCGACCGCCGAGCGCTCGCAGAAGCAGGCGACAGCAGTCGCGGCTGCTTCGGAAGAGGCCTCCGCCAACGTCCAGTCGGTTGCTTCGGCCACCGAAGAAATGGCGTCCTCAGTGACCGAGATCAGCCGCCAGGTTCAGGAATCGGCGCGGATGGCCGGCGAGGCCGTCGGCCAGGCGAACACCACGACCGAGCGCGTCAGCGAGCTGTCGAAGGCCGCAACCCGCATCGGCGATGTGGTCGAACTGATCAACACCATTGCCGGCCAGACCAACCTGTTGGCGCTCAATGCCACGATCGAGGCTGCGCGCGCCGGCGAGGCCGGCCGCGGCTTTGCCGTTGTCGCCTCCGAAGTGAAGGCGCTCGCCGAGCAGACCGCCAAGGCCACCGGCGAAATCGGTCAGCAGATTACCGGCATCCAGGTCGCCACGCAGGAATCGGTGAGTGCAATCAAGGAGATATCTGGTACTATTGCGAAGTTGTCTGAAATCTCTTCGACCATTGCTGCCGCTGTGGAAGAGCAGGGCGCCGCCACTCAGGAAATCTCCCGCAACGTGCAGCAGGCAGCCCAAGGCACCCAGCAGGTGACTTCCAACATCACCGACGTACAGCGTGGCGCCACGGAAACCGGCGCTGCGTCGACGCAGGTGCTCTCCGCCGCGCAGATGCTGTCCGGCGATTCCGGCCGGCTCAAGCTCGAGGTCTCGAAATTCCTGACTGCGGTGCGCGCCGCCTGAAGCCGGCAGCGGCCTCAAACTCAAGGGCGGCCGCAACCGGCCGCCCGAGATATCGCGGGAATGAATGCCGCCATTACGTTCGCGCCTTAGCTAATCGTTAGCAATTCGAGTAAATCAACTCCTCGGGCAAGGGGGGCGGTTCCGCGCGTCCCCGGCCAAACCGGGGAACTGCCTGCTTCATGATTGCACTGGTCCGTATCGCCCTGAGCCGACCATATACTTTCGTCGTGCTCGCGCTTCTGCTCCTGATCATCGGACCGCTCGCGGCGTTACGCACGCCCACGGACATTTTCCCGGACATCCGCATCCCCGTGATCGGGGTCGTTTGGCAATATACCGGCTTGCCGCCGGACCAGATGGCCGGCCGGATCACCACGCCATTTCAGCGGGCGCTGACCACCACCGTCAACGACATCGAGCACATCGTCGCCAATTCCTACAACGGCTTCGGGATCATCAAGATCTTCTTCCAGCCGAACGTCGATATCCGCACCGCCAACGCGCAGGTCACCGCCATCGCGCAGACCATGCTCAAGCAGTTGCCGCCCGGTGCGACGCCGCCGCTGATCCTCAACTACAGCGCCTCCACGGTTCCGATCATCCAGCTTGCGCT
>CAYVVB010000503.1:0-6278 GCA_964454955.1 uncultured Bradyrhizobium sp.
TGCTGCTTGGCGATCTCTGCCTGCAATCCGGCGATGGTCTTGGGCAGCGTTTCCAGCGCGTGCTTTTCATTGAAGCTGAGCCGGCGCTTGGCGGATGGTGCGGCGGCGGTGGCCTTCGTTTCCTTTTTCCAGTCGGAAGCCTGTGCCTTGGCCGTCTCGCGCTTCAAGTCCGCGCCGCGCTGCGCCAGCATGTCGCTATAGCCGCCGGCATATTCGATCCATCTGCCGTTGCCCTCGGGGACGATCACCGAGGTCACCACACGATCGAGAAAGTCGCGATCGTGGCTGATCAGGATCACCGTGCCCTCATAATCGCCGAGCATGTCTTCCAGCACGTCGAGGGTTTCCAGGTCGAGATCGTTGGTGGGCTCGTCCAGCACCAGCAGGTTGGAAGGCTTTGCCAGCGCGCGGGCCAGCATCAGGTGGCCGCGCTCCCCGCCGGAGAGCACCTCCAGCGGCGTGCGCATCTGCTCCTGCGCGAACAGGAAGTCCTTCATGTAGCTGACGACATGCTTGGGCTTGCCGCCGACCATGACATGGTCGCCGCGCCCGCCGGTCAGTGCCTCGGCAAGCGTCGATTTCGGGTCAAGGCTTTCGCGATGCTGATCGAGCGTCGCCATTTCGATGTTGACACCGAGCCGCACGCTGCCGCTGTCCGGCTGGGTCGCACCGGTCAGAAGGTTGACTAGCGTGGTCTTGCCGGCGCCGTTCGGCCCGATGATGCCGACGCGGTCGCCGCGCTGGATGCGGATCGAGAAATTGTCGACGATCTTGCGCTCGCCATAGGCCTTACCGATGCCCTTTGCCTCGATCACCAGCTTGCCGGATTTTTCCGCTTCCGCTGCGGTGAGATTGGCATTGCCTGCGGTGCCGCGATAGTTGCGCCGCTGCGCGCGCAGCGCGTGAAGCTGGTCGAGGCGGCGGACATTGCGCTTGCGGCGGCCGGACACACCGTGACGCAGCCAATGTTCTTCATCCACGATCTTGCGGTCGAGCTTGTGCTGCTCGCGCTCCTCGTCGGCCAAGACCTCATCGCGCCAGGCTTCGAAGGCGGCAAAGCCGCGATCGATCTGCTTGATCTGGCCGCGATCGAGCCATGCGGTCGACCGCGAGAGGTTGGTGAGGAAGCGGCGGTCGTGGCTGATCAGCACCAGCGCGCTGCGGCGATTTTCGAGCTCGGCTTCCAGCCATTCGATCGTCGGTAGATCGAGATGGTTGGTCGGCTCGTCCAGAAGCAGGATATCAGGCGAGGGGGCGAGCACGCGCGCCAGCGCCGCGCGGCGTGCTTCGCCGCCGGAGAGGTGAGCGGGCTCCTCGTCGCCCGAAAGGCCGAGCTGCTCCAGGAGAAGACGCGCAGGGTAGCGGTCATCGCCGGGGCCGAGCCCGGCTTCGACATAGGAGAGCGTCGTCCTGTGATCGGCAAAGTCCGGCTCCTGCGGCAGCTAGCGGATCGTCGCGCCCGGCTGCACGAAGCGGGTGCCGGAATCCGGCTCGACGAGACCCGCCATGATTTTCAGGAGGGTGGACTTGCCGGAGCCGTTGCGGCCGATCAGGCACACGCGCTCCTCGGGCGATACCGACAGCTCGACGCCCGTCAGCAGCGGTGTGCCGCCAAAGGTCAGGCGGATGTCCTTGAGTTGAATCAGCGGCGGCGCCATTGCTCTCTCTCTATGGTCCTTGGTCGCGCGTGGTACCGCATCCGCGCTTAAATGGCGAGCACAACACAGGGCCTTGCCAGCACAGTTCCCCGGCGTACGATGATGATCGGACCGGCGATCAATGACGGGAATGAGGCATGACAAGCGCTCTGCAGACCTACCGCGTCTCGGCTTACAACACCGCCAGGCAGTCCGAGAACAAGATGCACGACGACACCGTGGCGCGCCGGTTCGGCTTTTCGGGCGGGCTCGTGCCCGGTGTCGATGTGATGGCCTACATGATGCATCTGCCGGTCGAAAAATGGGGCCGGGCCTTTCTCGAGCGCGGCCTCATCGAGGCGCGCTTCGTCAAGCCGGTCTACGACGGGGAAGATGTCGAGCTCAGGGCCGTGGAAAGCGACGACGTGCTCGCCATCGAGGTCGAGAGCCGTGGCGAAATCTGCGCCACCGGCAGCGCATCGCTGCCCGCGGCGATGCCCACTTTTTCGCTCGCCGACTTCAAGGACGTAGGCGCGGTCGCGAAGCGCGAGCCCGTGAATGCCGCCTCATACGAGCTCGGCAAATGGCTCGGCACCACGCCGTGCGCCTGGGCGGGGGAGGCCGCAAGGCAATATCTCGCGGACATCCGCGAAACCGATCCGATCTATATGCAGGAAGGTCTCGGACATCCCGGGACCCTGCAGAAGGTGATGAACCGCGTTCTGGTCGACAACGCGGTCCTCGGCCCGTGGATTCATGTCGGCAGCCGCATGCAGCTGTTGTCCGCAGGCCGCGCCGGCGACGAGATCACGGCGCGCGCGAAGGTCATCGGCAATTACGAGAAGAAGGGCCACCGCTTCGTCGAGCTCGACGCGCTCATCGTCGCCAACGACCAGACGCCGCTGGCACATTGCTGGCACATCGCGATCTATCAGCCGCGCGAGCAGGCCGCGGCGTAGGGCGGGAAAGAAGCGGGGTACTGCACGTTGCATGCCCGGGCTTCCTACGCCGTCATTCCGGGATGGTCCGAAGGACCAGATCCGGAATCTCGAGATTCTTAGGTGCGCAATTGCGCACCATAGTTCGATGCTTCGCATCGCCCCGGAATGACGGATCAAGCGTGGCAAGCGGGGCGAGGTGACCTCACGCCGCCTTGGCCTTCGCCTCCTCGATGGCGCGCCAGACGCGTTCGGGCGTCAGCGGCATGTCGATATGCTTGATGCCGTATTCGGAGAGCGCGTCGACCACGGCATTGACGATGGTGGAGAGACTGCCGGCGCAGCCGGCTTCTCCGCAGCCCTTTGTGCCCAGCGGATTGGTCTTGGCCGGCACCGGGTGATCGCCGACGGTCATCGAGGGAATATCGCCTGCGCGCGGCAGCGCATAATCCATGAACGAGCCGGTGATGGGCTGGCCGCTCTCGTCGTAACGAATGCATTCCATCAGCGCCTGTCCGATGCCCTGCGCCACGCCGCCGTGGAGCTGGCCTGCGACAATCATCGGATTGACGACCGTGCCGAAGTCGTTGACGCCGGTGTAGCGGACGATCTGCACCACGCCGGTATCGGGATCGACCTCGACTTCCGCGACATGGCAGCCGTTGGGGAAGGCGGACGGGACAGGTGCGGTGGTGTGGTCGACGTCGAGCGAATTGGGCACGCCTTCCGGCATCTTGCCCTCGCGCATTCGCTTGGCGAGCTCGATGATGTCGATGCTGCGGTCGGTGCCGGTGATGGTGAAGCGGCCATCGCCGAATTCGATATCGGCTTCGGAGGCTTCCAGCATATGCGCCGCGGCGCGCTTGCCCTTTTCGATGACGAGCCTGGAGGCTTCGACGATCGCCATGCCGCTGGCGGTGATCGAGCGCGAGCCGCCGGTGCCGTTGCCGGTATGCACGATATCGCTGTCGCCCTGTTCGAGCCTGATGCTTTCGAAGGGCACGCCGAGGTGGGCCGACAGCACTTGCGCGAACGGCGTGGCGTGGCCCTGGCCGTAATCGAGCGTGCCGGTGATCAGCTTCACGCCGCCGTCGTCTTCGAACACGATCTTGCCGAGCTCGACGCTAGGCGGCGCGGTGACTTCGAGATAGGAGCCGACCGCAATGCCGCGCAGCTTGCCGGCCTTCTTGCTCTCACGCTTGCGCTTGGGGAAGTTCTCGTAATCCGACACTTCCAGCGCCTTTGTGAACACGGCCTGGAAATCGCCACTGTCATAGGTGACGCCGGAGGACGCCGCAAACGGCATCTGGGCGGGCTTGATGAAGTTGCGCTTGCGCAAGGTCAGGCGGCTGATGCCCATTTCGTCCGCGGCGCGGTCGATCAGGCGCTCCATGTAATAATTGGCTTCGGGCCGGCCGGCGCCGCGATAGGCGCCCATCAGCGTCGTGTTGGTGAGCACCGTCTTGATGTCAACCGCCATCAGCGGCGTGCGGTAGACGCTCGCAAGATTCTTGCCGGTGTTGAGCGACAGCGGGCCCGGCGCGACGCCGGTGATGTAGGCGCCGAGATTGCCGTAGCCCGAGAGCCTGACGGCGAGGAAATGGCCTTCGGCATCGAGCGCGAGCTCGGCATGGATCTTCTGCGCGCGGCCGTGACTGTCGGACAGGAAGCTGGTCGAGCGCTCGTCGGTCCATTTCACCGGGCGGCCGAGCTCTCTGGCCGCGTGCAGGATGCAGACATATTCGGGATAGTTGGCGTTCTTCATCCCGAACGAGCCGCCGACATTGCCCGTCAGCACGTGAACCTTCTCGGCCTCGACCTTCAGGATGTTCTTGAGCATGTTGCGGTTGCCCGCGACGCCCTGGGTCGGCATCTGGATCGTGTAACGTCCGCTCGCCTTGTCAAACGAGGCAAGCGCTGCGCGCGGCTCCATAGGCACCACGGCGACGCGGGTGTTGGTGATGTCGAGCCTGGTCACATGCGCGGCCTGGGCGAAGGCTGCTTCGACTTTCTCGCTGTCGCCGTAGTGATAGTCGAGCGCGACATTGTTGGGGATGTGATCGTAAAGCTGGGGCGCGCCGGGCTTTGCCGCTTCCTCGGGCTCGGTCACGGCCGGCAGCGGCTCGATGTCCACCACGACGGCCTCGGCGGCATCGCGCGCCTGCGCCAGCGTCTCTGCGACGACGAAGGCTACGGGATCGCCGACGTAGCGCACCTTGTCGGTCATCAGCGCGGTGCGGTTGGTCTGCAACACCGGCGTGCCGTCGCGGTTCTTCAGCGGCAGGCCGCAGAGGAACGGGCCGTAGCCGGCGCTCGCGAGATCGGCCCCGGTCCACACGCCAAGCACGCCCGGCATCGCCTTTGCGGCCGAGGTGTCGATGCCCTTGATGAGGCCATGGGCATGGCTGGAGCGGACGATCCACGCGTAGGTCTGCCGCGGCAGATTGAAATCGTCGGTGTATCGGCCCTTGCCGCGCACCAGCGTGTCGTCCTCCTTGCGGCGGACCGGCTGGCCGACGCCATATTTTTGCAGTGCGATAGCCGTTTCGAGCGAGGGTGAAGACGTGTGTTCCTGCATGGAATGTCCCGGAATGCCGATTTTTTGCATGATTTCGCGGCGCTTCCCCCAGATAAACCACAGTTCCGGCCGCGACAACGCCTGATTGGGCATGGTCCCATGTGAAGGCCTGTTGCGCCGCCTTCCGTCGCTGCTAAAGTTTCCGTGAATGAGAAATTCCATGCTGGCCGAAAAGGTCCGCGGAAAGACTTTTTGAATGAAAGATGACACGCGGCTCTGCGACGGCCTCGCGCCGAGCGGAGATCTGCAAAGCCCCGTCGTGGCACGCGGCGTGGCAACGGAGCTTTCGCAGCCCCCGGGAACCAGTGTGTATGCCGCACTGGACCTCGGCACCAATAACTGCCGACTCCTGATCGCCTGTCCCTCCGGCGACAGCTTTCGCGTGGTGGATTCGTTTTCGCGCATCATCCGCCTGGGCGAGGGTATTTCCGCGACAGGCTGCATCAGCGAAGCCGCCATCGAGCGTGCGCTCGCCGCGCTCGCCGTGTGCCGCGACAAGATCCAGTCGCGGAAGGCCAGGCGTCTGCGGCTGATCGCGACCGAAGCCTGCAGGGCGGCCTCGAATGCCGAAGGCTTTCGCAGTCGGGTGGCTGCCGAAACCGGCATTGAGCTGGAAGTCATCGACCGCGAAACCGAAGCGGCGCTGGCCGTGATCGGCTGCTCGCCGCTGGTCGACCCGAAAGGCCGCGGCGCCATCCTGTTCGACATCGGCGGCGGCTCGACCGAACTGGTGCGGATCGAGCGCGATCCGCGGCTGCCGGGCGCCGAACCGCTCAGCAAGGCCTGGATGTCGATCCCGCTCGGCGTCGTCACCTTGGCCGAGCATTTCGGCGGCAGGGACGTGACGCGGGAGTCCTATCAGCGCATGGTCGAGGAAGTCGCCCGGCACGTTGCGCCGTTCGCCGCCGAGCACGGCCGCGATGTCGCCGGCATGCATCTGCTCGGGACGTCCGGCACCGTGACGACGCTTGCTGGCATCCACCTCAATCTTGCGCGCTACGACCGCAGGCGCGTCGACGGCATCTGGATGAGCGCTGCCGAGTTGACTACGACCGTCGATCGCCTGCTCGGCATGAGCTACCAGGAACGCGCCAACAATCATTGCATCAGCGTCGACCGCGCCGA
>CAYVVB010000504.1:0-2921 GCA_964454955.1 uncultured Bradyrhizobium sp.
TCCGCGACGGCCGCCATCACATGCAGGTGCGCGTCTATTACGAGGATACCGATTTTTCCGGTATCGTCTATCATGCCAACTATCTGCGCTTCATGGAGCGCGGGCGCACCAATCACCTCCGGCTGCTGGGCGCCGAGCAGCACGCGCTGTTTGCGCAGGCGGAGAGCGAAGCTCCGGGCTTCGCCTTTGTCGTGCGCTCGATGCAGATCGAGTACCTGAAGCCGGCGCGGATGGATGACGTGCTCGACGTCGTCACCTGGCCCGTCGTGGTGAAGGGAGCATCGATCACGCTTGCGCAGGAGGTGCGGCGCGGCGATGAGTTGCTGGTGAAGGCCGAGGTGCGTGTCGCCTTCATCAGCGAGGGGCGGGCGCATCCAATTCCGAAGGCGCTGCGTACGCTCTTGAAGGCCGATGTGGTTTAGCCGTCGTCCACAGCGCAAGACGTGATCGAAAAACCGATTACGTCTCTTCGGCTTCTTCCCGGCCTGGCCGCCCTTCGGGCGCAGTCTCCCGTCCGACGAAATAGCTCTGCAAGGCCGGCACGATCACCAGCAACATGATCGGTCCGATCAGCATGCCTCCGACGATCACCGCCGCGAGCGGTCGCTGCACCTGGCTGCCGATTCCGGCCGATAGCGCGGCCGGAAGAAGGCCGATGCACGCCGACAAGGTCATCATCAGGATCGGCCGCATCTGCTCGCTGACGGCATGGAACATGGCATCGATCGGAGCCACGCCCGGACGGGCGACCCGATCGTAACCGTGGATGATGAGGATGCAGCTCATCACCGAAACGCCGAACAGCGAGATGAATCCGATCGCGGCCGATATGCTGAAATTCAATCCGAAAGCATACAGCCCCAGAATGCCGCCGCTGATCGCGAAAGGAAGCCCGAGCAGCGCCAGCAGGCTGTTGCGGAAGGAATTGAATAGTCCGTAGAGCAGCACCATGATGAAGACGAAGGTAATCGGAAGAATGACGGCAAGCCGTTTCTTGGCCTGCTGCAGCCATTCGAACTCGCCGGCCCAATCGATGCGATAGCCGGTCGGCAGCTTCACGTTGCGGGCGATCCGCTCCTGGGCTTCCTCCACCGCGCTCGCAAGATCGCGGCCGCGCACGCTGAACTTGATCGGAACGAAGCGCTGGTTGCGCTCACGGAAGATGTAGGAGGCGCCCGTGTCGAGCGTGATGGAGGCGAGTTCGCTCAAGGGAATGTAGGCGTTGCCTGAGGGAGTCTGAACTCCGACCTTGATGTTGCGCACATTGTCGATGCTGCTCCGGTATTGCGGCGCCAGCCGCACCACCACGCCGAACTGGCGGTCCGCCTCCAGAAGCGTGGTCGCCACGGTTCCGCCCAGGGCGGCCTGCACGACGGCATTCGCGTCGCCGGCGTTCAGGCCGTAGCGCGCAGCCTTTTCGCGGTCGGCCTTGATATTCAGATTGGGCTGCCCGAGCACCCAGAACGCGCCAAGGTCGGTAATTCCCGGCACCTTGGCCAGTTCGGCCATCGCCGATTTGGCGATCCGCTCCAGCGTCGCGAGGTCAGGACCCACGATCTTGATCGAGTTGGCGCCTTTGACGCCGGACAGTCCTTCCTCGACGTTATCCTGGATGTACTGCGAGAAATTGAAATTGATGCCGACGAATTTCTGGGAGAATTCGGCCTGCAGCTCGTCGACGAGCTTCTCCTTGGTCACGCCCGCGGGCCATTCGTCGAATGGCTTCAGCGGCACGAAGAACTCCGCATTGAAGAACCCCGCCGCATCGCTGCCGTTGTCGGGACGGCCATGTTGCGAGACCACCGTGATGACCTCGGGATAGCGCAGCAGGATTTCCCGGATCTGGTTCACGGTCGGCATGCCCGCCTCGAGCGATATGGTCGGCGGCATCGAGGCGCGAATCCACAGGTTGCCTTCCTCGAGCGTCGGCAGGAACTCGCTGCCGAGATGCGAACCGAGCAGGAAGCTGACTGCGAGGAAAACAAATCCGATCGCGAGCGTGATGGGCCTGTTTCGCAGCGACCAGCGCAGCACGGGCGTATAGACCCGCCGCAACGCGCGCACGACGACCGTTTCGACCTCGCTGATCTGCTCGGGGAGCAGCAGCGAAGCAAGGCACGGCGTCACGGTGAATGTCGCCAGCAGCGCGCCCACCAGGGCGTAGGCATAGGTTCGCGCCATCGGGCCGAAGATCTGGCCTTCGACGCCCTGCATGGTGAACAGAGGGATGAAGGCTGCGACGATGATCGCGGTGGAGAAGAAGACCGCCCTGTCGATCTGCAGCGCGCTGATCAGGATGAGCCGCAGCCGGTCGGTCCAGACGCCGTCGCCCGATGGAAGTCCGGTGCCCGTGGGATCATCGCCCCACCGCTTTTCCGCAAGATCCTGCAGCAGGCGTTGCTGGTCTTCAGGGCTTGCCTGGAAGTTGCGATAGATATTCTCGACCAGGATGACCGCGGCATCGACGATGATGCCGAAATCGACGGCGCCGACGGACAGGAGGTTTGCGTCCTCCCCGCGCAGCACGAGGATGATGATGCTGAAGAACAGCGCGAACGGAACATTGGCGCCGACGATGATGGCGCTGCGCAGGTCGCCGAGGAAGAGCCACTGAATGATGAAGATCAGCAAGCAGCCGAACAACAGGTTGTGCAGAACGGTGTTGGTGGTGACGGCAACCAGCGTGGAGCGGTCATAGAACGGGACCAGTTTCAGGCCGGGGGGAAGACTGCCGTCGGTGTTGATCTTCTCGATCTCCGCCCGCACGCGCTGGATGACGTCATTGGTGTGCAGCGTGCGATTCATGATGACGATCGCCGCAACCACGTCTTCGAGGCGCGCCATGAAGGCCTTCCAGCCATAGCTTGCGCCGCGGAAATTACTTTCGTCCTGCGGCCGGAAGCCCGAGTGCTCCATGCGCA
>CAYVVB010000505.1:0-5563 GCA_964454955.1 uncultured Bradyrhizobium sp.
TCAGCTCAAGACGCTGGACGGTACCTTCGCGCTCGACGACATGGGCGGGCAGATCGGCGAATTGACGCCGCTCGGCCAGCTTGCGCTCGACGACCATGGCCACGTCAAGTTCGTCTCGATCTATCCGCACGAAACCGCGACCGGCAAGCCGGTCTATCCGGCCCCATGAGGCTGGTGCGGGCCGAAAGAACGGTGAAGCCAGGGGAACGCCGGGGGGCGCTGCGCTAAATGTTGACTTACGCGCTGGTCGCCGGCGTCCTGTTCGGGCTTTATTTCAGCCTGGTCGGCATCGGCCTCAATCTCGTGTTCGGCGTCATGCGCATCGTCAACCTTGCGCATGGCGACGTCCTGATGCTCGGCGCTTTCATTGCGCTGGGCGTCGTGACGCTCGCGGGCATCGATCCGCTGTTTGCGGTGCCGCTCGCCTTCGTGGCGTTCGTGGTCGCCGGATTGCTGCTCTATTGGGTGCTGGTGCCGCGGCTGCAGGGCTCGGTGAATCCTGAAATGCTCTCGATCATTCTGTTCTTCGGACTGTCGCAGGTGATCGAGGCTGTCACCACGATCTTTGCCGGCACCAGCGAGCGCTCGATCCAGAGTCGCCTGCTCGGAACCGTGTTCACGACCATCAAGGTCGAATGGTTCGGCGGCAAGCCGGGCAGAGCCGGGCCGATCCAGATTTTCGGACAGGGATTTCCGGCACCCTGGGTGATCGCCGCGGTGACCAGCCTGGTCGCGATCGGGCTCGTGTATCTCTATCTCTATCGCACCCGGCTCGGCACCTTGACGCGCGCGGTGATGTCGCGACGCGAGGAGGCGCTGGCGACCGGCATCGATGTCGACCGCGTTTCGGCTGCCGCCTTCGGCATCGGGCTGGGATTGGCAGCGGTTGCCGGCGTGTTCGCTCCCTTCATGTTCGGATCGGTGACGCCGGCCTTCGGCGCGGACGCAACCGTCACATCCTTTGCCATCGTGGTGCTGGGCTCGCTGGGCAATCCGCTCGGCACGGCGCTCGGCGGTGTCGTCTATGGCGTCTGCTACATGCTGGTGCAGACCTATCTGAGCTCCTGGGCCGACCTGTTGCCCTACGTGCTTCTGATCCTGATTCTGCTGCTGCGCCCGAGCGGCCTGCTCGGAAGGCAGGTGCGCGTTGCCTAGCGCTCTCAGACACACGCTGTTCATCCTCGCGCCGTTGATCGTCGTGCTGGCCGTGCTGCCCGGCGTCTATCAGAACCATCTGTTGCTGTTCAATTTCGTGATCTTCCTGATCCTCGCGCAGGGCGTGAACATCATCTACGGTTTCACCGGCTATCTGCCTTTCGGTTATGTCGGCTTTTTCGGCGCTGGCGCCTACGGCTTTGCGATCATGGTGATGCATTTGCAGGCGCCTGCCGTCGTCGCTGTCGTGGTCGCAGGCGTCGTCGCCGTGGCGCTCGGGCTGCTGCTGACGCCGCTGCTCCGCCTCTCCGGTGCCTATTTCGCGATCGCCAATCTCGCGGCGTCGCTGGCGGTCCTGCATCTCGTCGCCAATCCGGCGCTGGAGGGCATCACCAAGGGACCGTACGGCGTTTCGCTGACCGGCACCTTCAATCCGACGGGGGCCTATACGGCTGCGCTGGTCGTGCTCGCGCTCACGCTTGCGGCGGTGGTCTATTTGAAGAACTCGAGCTTCGGGCTCGCGCTGCAGCCGGTGCGCGAGGATGCCGTCAGCGCCGCGATGGCGGGCGTCAGCGTGGTGAAGATGCGCGTCGTCGCCTGGCTGGCCTCGGCGCTGGTGGCGGGGCTGGCGGGCGGCATCTACGCCTGGTACGTCTCGGTGTTCTATCCCGACAACGTCTTTTCCGGCGACTTCAGCATCTTCGCCATCGTGTTCGCGCTGTTCGGCGGGGTAGCGACCATCACCGGTCCCGTTCTCGGTGTGATCATTCTCTATGGCATCTACAACCTGATCGGCTTCACCACGCCGCAATATTTCCAGCTCATCTATGGCCTCCTGATCATGGGGCTGGTGCTGTTTCTGCCCGCAGGCCTGGTGTCGCTGGCAACGCGGAGGGGATGGCATGTCCCCTGAAGCAAGCCCCATTCTCAACGTCGCAAAGCTGGTGAAGCGCTTTGGCGGCTTCTACGCGCTCGACGGATTGAGCTTTCACGTCGCGCCCGGCGAAATCCTCGGGCTGGTCGGTCCCAACGGCTCCGGCAAGACCACCGCGATCAACGTGATCTCCGGCCTTTATGCGCCTGATGGCGGTGAGGTGACGCTGGACCGCGAGCCGATCGGCGGCATCGCCGCCCACAAGCTCGTCCACCGCGGCATCAACCGCACCTTCCAGGTGCCAAAGCCCTTCATGTCGCTCACGGTGCGCGAAAACGTCCAGGTCGCGCTTGCCTACGGCCGCGCCGGCGAGGCACCGCCGATCGCCGAGCTGCTCGACGAATACCGTCTTGCGGGGCTGGCCGACCGCCCCGCTTCCGAGCTCAACAGCGCCCAGCAGAAGATGCTGGATCTGACCCGCGCGCTCGCGACCCGGCCGCGGCTGCTGCTGCTCGACGAGCTGGCCGCGGGGCTCAACCCGGCGGAGCTCGACTGGATCGCGGGGCGCATCAAGGCCTTGGCGGCGGGCGGCACGGCGATCATCGTGGTCGAGCATCTGATGGGCTTCATCGAGCACATCACCGATCGCGTTATCGTGCTCAATGCCGGCAAGGAGATTTTCGAGGGCAAGCTTGCCGCGGCGGTACGGGAGCCCCAGGTGATCGAGGTGTTCCTGGGAGGCGAGCATGCCGCCTGACGCCGCCCCGCTGCTGGATGCATCCCACCTCGAGGCCGGCTACGGCACCATGCAGGTCCTCTGGGGCGTCGATCTCGACGTACGGCCCGGTGAAACCGTGCTGTTGCTCGGCGCCAACGGCGCCGGCAAGACCACCTTCCTGAAATCGCTGGTTGGCCTCGTCGATGCGCGCCGTGGTCGGATCCGGCTCGGCGGCGAGGACATCACGCATATGCGCTCCAGCGACCGCATGCGCCGCGGCATGACCTACATGTCGGAACTTGCGGTCTTTCCCGACCTTTCCATCGAGGAAAACATCCGCATCGGGGCGCAGGCGCTCGGCCATGCCGATCCCGGCGGCCGCATGGAAGAGCTGTATCAACTCTTCCCGGTCCTGCGCGAGAAGCGACGGGCACTCGCCTCCAGCCTGTCCGGCGGCCAGCGCAAGATGCTGGGCATCGCCAAGGCGCTGTCCGCCGAGCCGCGGCTGCTCGTGATGGACGAGCCGTCGGCGGGGCTGTCGCCGCTCTTCGTCAAGGAGGTGATCCGCGTCCTGACCGGTCTGCAGGGCAGGGGGCTGGCGCTCCTGATCGCCGAGCAAAATATCAGTTTCCTCGAGGTGGCGACGCGAGTGTTCGTGCTCGAGGGCGGCCGCATTCGCTTCTCCGGCACGGTCGCCGAGATGAGCGGCAACGAGGACTTGCACCGGGCCTATTTCGGCCTGAAATAACGCCGACCATCGAAACGGGTCCTGGCCCCTCTCGGAATCGAGCCGGCTTTGCGGATAAGATACAGCAACCATCAGGCGAGACCATCATGACACATCTTCCGACCATTGCCTCGCTCGCCCACGAGCTCGAAGCCGGCCGCACCAGCGCCCGCAAGCTTGTCGAGGACTGCCTCGCCAAGATTGCCGATCCCGCGGGCGAGGGGCAGCGCGCCTTCATTCACGTCGACAAGGAAGCCGCCCTTGATGCGGCGGACGCGATGGACGCTCTGCGCAAAGCCAAGGCGGCGCCATCGCGCTTTGCCGGCATACCCATTTCGATCAAGGATCTGTTCGACATCAAAGGGCAGGTGACCCGAGCCGGCTCCCGCGCGCTCGAGGATTCCGCGCCCGCGGAAGCCGACGCGCCGGTGGTGGCGCGGCTGCGCCGTGCCGGCTTCATCGTGATCGGTCGCACCAACATGACCGAGTTCGCCTTTTCCGGCATCGGCATCAACCCGCATTACGGCACGCCGAAGGGCGCCTGGAAGCGGAACGAGGGACACATTCCCGGCGGCTCCTCCTCGGGCGCCGCCGTCTCCGTGCTCGATGGCATGGCCCATGGCGCGCTCGGCACCGATACCGGCGGCTCCTGCCGGATTCCCGCCGCCTATAACGGCATCGTCGGCTACAAGCCGACGCAGCGGCGCATTCCGCTCGACGGCGGCGTGCCGCTGTCGTTTTCCCTCGACAGCTACGGGCCGCTCGCGCGCACCGTGAACTGCTGCGCGATCCTCGACGCCGTGCTCGCCGACGAACCGGTCACAGCCCTGCGTTCGCGTCCCGTCAAGGGCATGCGGCTTGCGGTGCCGACCACCATCGTGCTCGACGAGCTCGATGAGGCGGTCGCGCGGACGTTCGAGCGGGCGGTGAAGGAACTGTCCCGGCTGGGGGCCGATATCGAGCATATCGATGTGCCGGAGTTTCTCGACACCGGCCCGATCAACAGCAAGGGCGGCTTTGCCGCGGCGGAAAGCTATGCCTGGCATCGCTATCTCCTCACCAGCAAGGGCGATGTCTACGACCCGCGCGTCGCGTCACGCATCATGCGCGGCGAGGGCATCAGCGCCGCCGACTACATCGATCTCATCAATGCGCGCCGCTCGCTGATCGCGCGCATCAATGTGCGCCTTGCGCCCTATGACGCGCTGATGCTGCCGACCACGGCCAATACCCCGCCGCGGATTTCCGATCTGGCCGACGACAAGGCGTTCACCACGGCGAATCTGCGTTCGCTTCGCAACTGCTCGCTGATCAATCTGATCGACGGCTGCGCGATCTCGCTGCCCGCCCATCGCGAGGGCGAGGTGCCGGTCGGCCTGATGCTGGCGGCATCCGGCGGTGCGGATCGCCGCATCTTCGAACTTGCGGCGGGAATGGAGGCTGCGCTCCGTGTTTGACCTTACTTTCACCGTCGAAACCCGGGCCGCCGCGACCCCGCTGACGCTGCCGATCGAGCAGGCGGTCATTGCCGGGTGGACCGGTCGCGACCCGGTGGCACGGGACAAGCATATCGCCGAGCTCGAGGCGCTCGGCATCGCGCGTCCCGCGACGACGCCGATCTACTATCGCGTCGCGGCGCGGCGGCTGACCCAGGAGGACAGCATCGAGGTCTGCGGAGCTGACTCGAGCGGCGAGGTCGAGTTCGTGCTGATCGGCTGGCAGGGCCGCATCTTCGTCGGCCTCGGCTCGGATCACACCGACCGCAAGGTCGAAAGCTACGGCGTCACCGTCTCCAAGCAGATGTGCGACAAGCCGATCGCGCCGGTGCTGTGGGAGCTCGAAGAAGTCGCGACGCACTGGGACAGGCTGATCCTGCGCTCCTACGCCTGGATCGACGGACAACGCGAGCTCTACCAGGAGGGCACGCTCGATGCGATGCTGCCGGTCGACGAGTTGATCAAGCGCGGCTTCGAAGACGGCAGATTGCCGGACGGCTGCGCCATGTTCGGCGGCACCTTTGCCGCCAAGGGCGGCATCCGCCCCGCCACCCGGTTCGAATTCGAGCTGGAGGATCCCGTGCTGAAGCGCA
>CAYVVB010000506.1:0-3426 GCA_964454955.1 uncultured Bradyrhizobium sp.
ACTCCTGCACCGGCGCGCATACGCAGACGGGCGACGGCAGCGCGATGGTGCTGCGCGCCGGCCTGCCACTGCAGGACATGGAATTCGTCCAGTTCCACCCGACCGGCATCTATGGTGCCGGCTGCCTCGTGACCGAAGGCGCGCGCGGCGAAGGCGGCTATCTCGTCAATTCCGAGGGCGAGCGCTTCATGGAGCGCTACGCGCCCTCCGCCAAGGACCTCGCCTCGCGCGACGTGGTCTCGCGCGCTATGACCATCGAAATCCGCGAGGGCCGCGGCGTCGGCAAGCTCAAGGACCACATCTACCTGCACCTCGACCACCTCGATCCGAAGGTGCTGGCCGAGCGTCTGCCCGGCATTTCCGAATCGGCGCGGATTTTCGCCAATGTCGACGTCACCCGCGAGCCGATCCCGATCGTGCCGACGGTGCACTACAACATGGGCGGCATCCCCACTAATTTTCACGCCGAGGTGCTGACCAAGAAGAACGGCGACGAGAACGCCGTTGTGCCAGGCTTGATGGCCATCGGCGAAGCCGCCTGCGTCTCTGTGCATGGCGCGAATCGCCTCGGCTCCAATTCGCTGATCGACCTTGTGGTGTTCGGCCGCGCCGCGGCGCAACGCTGTGCGGAGAAGCTGGCGCCGAACGGCAAACAGCCGGATCTGCCGGCGAACTCGGCCGAGATGGCGCTCGGCCGGCTCGACCATTTCCGCAATGCGGCCGGCGGCACGCCCACCGCAAAGCTGCGCGAAAGCATGCAGCATGTGATGCAGAACAATTGCGCCGTATTCCGCACCGGCGAGGTGCTGCACGAGGGCCAGAACCTGATCCACAAGGTGCATGGCGGGATTTCCGACATCTCCGTGACCGACCGCTCGCTGGTCTGGAATTCGGACCTGGTCGAGACGCTGGAGTTCGACAATCTGATCGTGCAGGCGGTGGTGACCATGGATTCCGCCGCGAACCGCACCGAGAGCCGCGGGGCGCATGCGCGCGAGGATTTTGCCGAGCGCGACGACAAGAACTGGATGAAGCACACGCTGGCCTGGATCGATAGCGGCGGCAAGACGGCGGTCGACTACCGCCCGGTGCACAACTACACAAGGACGAACGACGTGCAGTACATCCCGCCGAAGGCGCGGGTGTACTGAAGGAGTGTCATGCGCGGGCTCGCCCTGCGCATCCGTCCTGGAAAACGATGGATTGCCGGGTCAGGCCCGGCAATGACGAGCGAAGGGCAAAGGCAAGGCAATGGTTGAATTCGCGCTTCCGAAGAACTCGAGGATCACCACCGGCAAGACCTGGCCGAAGCCGGCCGGCGCCACTAACACGCGCGAGTTCAAGGTCTACCGCTGGAATCCGGACGACGGCAAGAATCCGCAAGTCGACACCTACTACGTCAACACTGACGACTGCGGCCCGATGATCCTCGACGGCCTGATCTGGATCAAGAACCACGTCGATCCGTCGCTGACCTTCCGCCGCTCCTGCCGCGAGGGCGTCTGCGGCTCCTGCGCCATGAATATCGACGGCCAGAACACGCTCGCCTGCACCAAGTCGATGCATGACGTCAAAGACGGCGCCGTGAACATCAACCCGCTGCCGCATCAGCCCGTGGTCAAGGACCTCGTGCCGGACCTCACGAATTTCTACGCGCAATATGCCTCGATCGAGCCGTGGCTGAAAACCTATTCGCCGACGCCGCAGAAGGAATGGCGGCAGAGCCACGAGGATCGCGAGAAGCTCGACGGGCTCTATGAGTGCATTCTCTGCGCCTGCTGTTCGACTTCATGCCCGAGCTATTGGTGGAACAGCGAGCGCTATCTTGGCCCGGCAGCCTTGCTGCAGGCCAACCGCTGGGTCTCCGATTCGCGCGACGAAGCCACCGGCGAGCGGCTGGACAATCTGGAAGATCCGTTCCGGCTCTACCGCTGTCACACCATCATGAACTGCGCAAAAGCCTGCCCGAAAGGACTCGACCCGTCGAAGGCCATTGCCAACCTCAAGCTGAAACTGGTCGAGCGGCAGTTCTAATCGGTTTCGGCTTCCCTCCGTCCTCATTGGAGAGCAAGAGGAAGCGCAACGTCATTGGAGTTGCGCGCAAAACGGGCTATGCATCCTCGGCCCTGACGAGGATGCGCGCTTGACCCCCGACAATGATGCTTCGCCCGCGCCGTTCGGCGCCTTCGCGCCGAGCGCCGCGCAGGCTGCAATCATCCACCTGGCGCATTGCTCGAGGCTGAAGCGTGGGGCGTTCCGCCCATGGCTGTCCCGGTTGCTCGACCTTCTGCGCACCGGTCCGGTCGACGCACAATATCAAGGCTCATCGTTCCGCTTCCATCATCAGGCGAGCGCCACCGAGCGCGGCGCGCTGCTCAATCCCGACTACAACCGCGAGGAACTCGACTTCCTGCGCACGCATCTGCCCGCAGGCGGGGTGTTCGTCGATGTCGGCGCCAATGTCGGCACCTACGCACTCGTGCTGGCGCATTGCGTCGGAACGAGCGGCACGGTCATCGCGATCGAGCCGCATCCGGTGATTCATGCGCGGCTTGCCTTCAACCGCGCGGCATCGGAGCTCGCCCAGGTGAGGCTGGTGGCGGCGGCCGCCGCCGATTGCGACGGCGAATTGATGATCGAAACCGACGACGACAATCTCGGCGCGAGTCATGTGGCGACTGACGGGGCCTCCGCGCTTGCTTTCAAAGTGCCTGCGTTGACCTTGCAGCATGTTCTCGCCGATGCCGGCGTTTCGCGGGTCGACGCGCTGAAGATCGACGTCGAAGGTTTTGAGGATCGCGTGCTGACGGGCTTCTTTGCAAAGGCGCCGCAAAGCCTATGGCCATGCGCCGTCGTGATCGAGCATCTCTCGCGCGGCGAGTGGCTGAAGGACTGCATCGCAGACATGATCGCGCGCGGCTACAGGCAGGCCGGCAAGACGCGGAGCAATACGCTGTTGGTGCGCAGTTAGAAGACGCCGGACGCGCCCATGAGTCGCGGGAACAATGTCTGCGCGCGGTTTGAAATGACCGTCTGAATACGCCATGAACGGGGTTCCATGCGGGCCCTTCATTTGCTGAAATATATCCGGGCCTGCGCGCCAGCCCCGCCACATTGCGGCCTAACCGGTATTTGTTGATCGCCGCGCTTCCTGGCTTCCGTTGTTTTCGGAGAACCGACATCACATGACCAGACTTCGTATCCTGCTGCTTGCCTCGACCACCCTGACAGCGATGCAGTTTGCAAGCTTTGCATCGCATGCCGAGAGTACAGCGCTCGTCGTGGCGCAGGCGCAGAAGGAGGAGGTCGGTCCCGACGGAAGACCAAAGCAGCCGTCGCGAGAGGCTCCCAGGCAGCCACCGAAGGGAGCAGCCCCGCCCGCTGGCGCACCGCCGGCGGGGCGGCAGGCACCACCCCCAGCCGGGC
>CAYVVB010000507.1:0-26043 GCA_964454955.1 uncultured Bradyrhizobium sp.
AACCTTCGCAGCGATCTCTTCGCCGACGATGGGTGCGATTGACCTGCGCTCATAGCCGGTTGCGTAAAAGAGCGCGTCCGCCTGCAACTCGCTTCCGTCGCTGAAGACCACGCACTGTTCGTCGAGCGCCTCGATGCCGACACCGCTTTTCAGCTTGATGCGACCGTCGATGATGAGGTCCGAGGCTCCGACATCGATGTAGTAGCCGCCGGGATCGCGCAACACTTGCGGAAAAACGCCGGACTCATCCTCGCCGAAGGTCAATTGGAAGCCGGCGCGCTCCAGATCCTGATAAAACGCCGCGTGCCGCTGCTTGAGCTGGGCCACAAGCCCCTGATGCATGCGCACCAGATGTCGCATGGGCGTTGCGGCGAACAGCAGGTCGGCGAGTTCGGTCGTCATGCCGGCCGCCTTCGCTGGCTCGCCATAGAGTTTGGAAAATCCTTCGAGCAATGCTTCCAGTTTCATGACGATGGTCGGGCTGCGCTGGACCATGGTGACATGGGCGCCGCACGCCCAAAGGTCGGCGGCAACATCGTGCGCCGTGGTGCCTGCTCCCACGACCACACAGCGGAGCCCGCTGTAACCTTGGCTCCTGCCATACTCGCTGGCGTGCCGTTGCAACCCCCTGAACCGGTCCTTGCCCGGAATATCAGGCACTTTCGGTGCTCCGAACAGTCCGGTAGCCAGGACAAGCTGCTCGCAATCGAGCTCGATCGTCCGGCCGCGACGCCTGACCTGGAGCCGCCATTTGCCGCGTGCCGCGTCGAAGTCGGCTGCGGCACACTCAGCCGACGTACAGAGATCGACGTTCATCACCGACCGGTAGGCGTCGAGCCAATCGGCAAACTGGTCCTTGGATGGGTGCAGCGGCCAGCCCGCCGGATAGGAGAACCCCGGCATCTGGTCGAAGAACGAGGGCGAGTGCAGCGCCAGCGAGTCGTGGCGTTCGCGCCATGTATCGGACGGTCGTTCGCGGCCGTCGATCAGCAGCACCGGCACACCGAGCGCCCGCAGTTGCGCACCCAATGCAAGTCCGCAATGTCCGGCGCCAACGATTGCGCAGTAGGGTTGAGGCGTCGCCGCGGGCAGCCTGCTCGCCTTTTCACGATGCACTTGATTCCCGGGATCCAGATCATCGGAGCGCGCAACGTCCTTGAGCTCCGACATGCATGTGAGCAATGCCCAGGCCCTGCCCTCCTTCAGGCGAACGACCGCCTTGCAGCGTGCAACAGGGGTTTCGAACGTCGCCACGCCCTCCACGATCTCATCGTCGAGCCGCGCCTGCCCTGCCGGTTGCCATGCGAGCGGGGCTGTTCGCGCAAGACACGCCTCCAGCATACGCTGGATCGCATCATGACCGTCCGCGGTCCGCACGTTCCAGGTGAAGGCAAGAAGGTCGCGCCAGCACGCGTCGGGATGGAACAGCGCCAGCAGCGCATCGATTTTGGCTTCCGATGCAGCGGCGCCGAACCTGGACAGCCATCCGTTGAGCTGTTCGTCGGCGGTGGTCGTGGCGTCGTAAGTCGTGATTGCATCCATATCCGTCCTCCGGTTCGGGCGAGGAGGGACGAGAGTCGGGTCGCGCGGTTACACGTCGATTGCAGATTCGCAGTCGGCCGCGCGGGAAACGTTACAACTGCAATCTGCCGCGGCCCGTTCACGGCGTGTTGACGCTGCGCTCCGGCATCGACGGGTGCGATTGATTTGCCCGACAGGTGCCCGCCGCAAAATTTGCGTCAAGCCTGAGGCTCAAAAATATTTCTGTTTTTCAGAAACCCGAATCAGGCGTATGGTTCGCCCATCCCGCCTCGCTACGGAGGGGCGTCTCGCGATCGTCACGAAACGTGAGGCGGGGATGCGGTGGACGCGAAGGGGCTGTCTGACGAGCGGCGCTTGATGCGGACGGCGAAGTCGTGTGGTCCTGGCGCGCCCATGCAAGCGCCAAGTAGGCGACGATGCTTTGCATCGCGCTTATGACGGTGACAAACGCCGGTTCACCGGGGAGAGTACGAAGTAAGCCGTAAACCACTGCGCAGGGAAGGCCGGAGTGTATCCGCCTGTACCTGTGGTCAACGCGCTCGCGCAAATTCCCTTTTGCGCGGGGGCCCCGGGTGCAGCGGCCACCCGGCCTTCCCTGCGCCCTCTGTTTTTTCAAGAGGGTGAAGACGGATGCAAAACTCGGGCGAAGGTCGCCGCGGGAATGCGGAATCATGTCTTCAACGTCAATGCGAGGAGCGATAGCGACGAGGCAATCCAGAGTCTCTTCTCGGCGTCAGCGTCTCTGGAATGCTGGATCATCCGGTCAAGCGGGACGATGACCGCGGAGGCGCGCTCGTGCGCGAATAGTTCATAGGCATCCGCTGCCCGTTGTTCGTGCTTGATCCGGTAGCGTCGCAGTGTTCTGCTCAAAAAAGCTGCTGGAGCGCTGTCCTCGTGTCGATCTTCGTCGCACTACACCACGTCACGCACTACAAATACGACCGTCCGATCGACCTCGGTCCGCAAATCATTCGCCTGCGGCCGGCGCCGCATACCCGCACGCCGATCCTGTCCTATTCGCTCAAGGTCAGCCCGGCGAACCACTTCGTGAACTGGCAGCAGGACCCGCAGGGCAACTGGCTCGCGCGCTATGTGTTTCCTGAAAAGGCGCGCGAGCTGAAAATCGAGGTCGACTTCACGGCGCAGATGACCGTGGTCAACCCGTTCGATTTCTTCGTCGAGCCTTACGCCAACAGCTTTCCATTCGAATACGGCCGGGACCTGAAGACCGAGCTGGCGCCGTATCTTTCGACCATCGAGCCGGGACCGCTGTTTGCCGCCTATCTCGCGTCCATTCCGCGCGAGGCGGAATCCACCGTCAGCTTCCTCGTCGATCTCAACGCGCAGCTACAGAAAAAAATTCGCTACATCATCAGGATGGAGCCGGGCGTTCAGACGCCGGAGGAGACGCTTGCCGCGGGCGCCGGCTCCTGCCGCGACTCCGCCTGGCTGCTGATCCAGACGCTGCGGCATCTCGGGCTCGCCGCGCGCTTTGTCTCCGGTTATCTCATCCAGTTACGCCCCGACATCGATCCGGTCGAAGGGCCGCGCGAGGTCGAGAACGATTTCACCGACCTGCATGCCTGGGCCGAGGTCTATCTTCCCGGCGCAGGCTGGATCGGGTTCGACGTCACCTCGGGCATGCTCACCGGCGAAGGGCACATCCCGCTCGCCGCCACGCCGCATTATCGCTCGGCAGCGCCCATTTCCGGCAGCGCCGGCTTTGCCAATGTCGATTTCTCCTTCGAGATGAGCATCAAGCGCATCCGCGAAGCGCCGAGGATCACGAAGCCTTTTTCGGATGAGGCGTGGGCTGCGCTCGATGCGTTGGGGGAGCAGGTCGATGCCGACCTGAAGGCGCAGGATATGCGGCTCACCATGGGAGGAGAGCCGACCTTCGTCTCGATCGACGACATGGAGTCGCCCGAATGGAACGTCGCCGCCGTCGGCCCGACCAAGCGCGGGCTCGCCGACGACCTGATCCGCCGCCTGCGGGCGCGCTTCGCGCCCGGCGGGCTTCTGCATTACGGCCAGGGCAAATGGTATCCCGGCGAAAGCCTGCCGCGCTGGGCTTTTGGCCTGTATTGGCGCAAGGACGGCGTGCCGATCTGGAAGAATTCCGACCTGATCGCCAGGATCGAAGGCCCGCACAAGGCGAGTATCGACGATGCCGGGCGGTTTGCTGAAGCGACAGCGGAAAAGCTCGGCGTGGACGCGGACTATGTCATTCCGGCCTTCGAGGATCCGAACCACTGGCTGCAGCGCGAGGCGGCGCTGCCGGTGAATGTCGATCCCACCGACTCGAAACTCGCCGATCCCGAGGAGCGGGCGCGCATGGCGCGCGTGTTCGACCAGGGTCTCAATATCCCCAAGGGATTCGTGCTGCCGGTCCAGCGCTGGAGTGCGAAGGCGCCCCGCTGGCGCAGCGAGCGCTGGCAACTGCGGCGCGGCAATCTGTTCCTGATGCCGGGCGATTCCCCGATGGGTCTGCGGCTGCCGATCTCGTCGCTGCCGCATATCCCTGCCGGCGACTATCCTTACATCGTCGAGCAGGATCCGCTGGAGCCGCGCGGGCCTTTGCCGGTGTTCGGCCAGACATACCAGGCCGAAAGTGCCTCGCAGCAGGCGATCGAGCAGCAGCATACGGGGCAGGGCGGCGTACGCACCGCGATGTCGATCGAAATTCGCGACGGCGTGCTGTGCGCCTTCATGCCGCCGGTCGAAAAACTCGAGGATTATCTGGAGTTGGTCGCCGCCCTTGAGGCGACCGCCGAAGACATGCAGATACAGGTTCATGTCGAGGGCTACGCGCCGCCTTTCGACCCGCGCATCGAAGTGATCAAGGTGACGCCCGATCCCGGGGTGATCGAGGTCAACGTGCAGCCGGCGGGAAGCTGGCGCGAGGCCGTCGATATCACCCTTGGCCTCTACGAGGATGCCGCAAAGGTCCGGTTGGGCGCCAACCGCTTCCTGATCGACGGGCGCCACACCGGTACCGGCGGCGGTAATCATGTCGTGGTCGGCGGTGCCACGCCGAAGGACTCGCCGTTCCTGCGCAGGCCGGATCTCCTTAAGAGCCTCGTCCTGTATTGGCAGCGCCATCCCTCGCTGTCCTATTTCTTCTCCGGTCTGTTCCTCGGCCCGACCAGCCAGGCGCCGCGCATCGACGAGGCGCGGCACGAGAGCCTCTATGAGCTCGAGATCGCGCTCTCCCATGTGCCGCCGCCGGGCGGCCAGATTCCGCTGTGGTTGGTCGATCGCCTGTTTCGGCACATCCTGGTCGACATCACCGGCAACACCCACCGCGCCGAAATCTGCATCGACAAGCTCTATTCGCCGGAGGGGCCGACCGGCCGGCTGGGCCTGGTCGAATTCCGCGCGCTCGAAATGCCGCCCGACCCGCGCATGTCGCTGGCGCAGCAGCTTCTGGTCCGGGCGCTGCTGGCAAAACTCTGGCGCGAGCCCGAGGACGGCAAATTCGTGCGCTGGGGCACGACCCTGCACGATCGCTTCATGCTGCCGCATTTCCTCTGGGAGGATTTTCTCGACGTGCTCGCCGACCTCAAGCGCGCCGGCTACGAATTTTCGCCGGAGTGGTACCAGGCCCAGCTCGAATTCCGCTTTCCCGCCTTCGGCCGCGTCCACCATGGCGGCGTCGCGATCGAACTGCGGCAGGCGCTGGAGCCCTGGCACGTGCTGGGCGAGGAGGGCTCATCCGGCGGCACGGTGCGCTATGTCGATTCCTCGGTCGAGCGGCTGCAGGTGAAAGCCGAGGGCTTTGTCGAGGGCCGCCACATCATCACCTGCAACGGCAGACGCATGCCGATGACCTCGACGGGGCGCGTCGGCGAGGCGGTGGCCGGCGTCCGTTTCAAGGCCTGGAAGCCTGCCTCGGGGCTGCATCCGACCGTTCCCGTCCACGCGCCGCTCACGTTTGATTTGATCGACGGCTGGAATAGCCGGTCGCTCGGCGGCTGCGTTTACCATGTCGCCCATCCCGGCGGTCGCAACTATGAAACAAAGCCGGTCAATTCCTACGAGGCCGAGGCGCGGCGGCTCGCCCGCTTCCAGGACCACGGCCATACGCCCGGCAGGATCGATCCGCCGCGCGAGGAACGCGCACTCGAATTTCCGCTCACTCTCGACTTGAGAACCTCGCTCCCGCGTTGAAAGATAGGTTTTTGGCAGGAGAGTTGAGGATGGCAGGGCCCGGCCAGGGGGCGAGTGAAGGGACGGCAAGCCGCGCGCGGGCGGGCCAGCGGCGGGTAGCGCAGTGGATGCGCGATTACGCGCGGCTGCCGGGCATTCCCGACGAATATATCGGCGAGGACGGCCCGCGCCCGGTCTGGACCCGCTTTTTCGATGCTTTCGCGAACCTTTCGCCTGCGGAGATCGAGCGCCGCTTTGGCTCCGCCGACCGGCATTTGCGCGAGGCCGGCGTTACCTACCGCCCGCCGGGCGAGGCGGCCGAGCGGTCTTGGCCGCTCAGCCATTTGCCGCTTCTGATCGACGAGGCCGATTGGCAGCAACTCTCCGCCGGCATCGTGCAACGCGCTCAGCTCTTCGAACTGGTGCTGCGCGACCTCTATGGCGAGGGGCGCCTCGTGGCCGAAGGCGCGATCCCCGCTGCCGCGATCGCCGGGAGCGCCGAATATTTGAGACCCGTCTGCGGCATCCGCCCGCCGGGTGGCCGATATCTTACCTTCTATGCCGCCGATGTCGGCCGCGGCCCCGACGGCCGCTGGTGGGTGCTGTCGGATCGCACGCAGGCGCCGTCGGGGGCTGGCTACGCGCTGGAAAACCGGCTGGTGCTGTCGCGCGCCCTTGCCTCGCTCTACAAGTCCATGAACGTCGAGCGGCTTGCGCCCTTCTTCGAGGCGTTTCGCGAGTCCCTTCGCGCCAGCGCCGACCGCGACGAGCCGCGGATCGGCGTGCTGACGCCCGGCAGTTTCAGCGAAACCTATTTCGAGCATGCCACGCTCGCGCGCTATCTCGGCTTTCTCCTGGTCGAGGGCGACGACCTCGCAGTGTCGGGCGATCGCGTCCACATCCGCACCGTGGCGGGCCTCAAGCGCCTCGACGTGCTGCTGCGCCGCGTCGATTCCAACTCGCTCGATCCGCTCGAGCTCGATGCCTCCTCGCATCTCGGCGTGCCGGGCCTGATCGACGTGCTGCGCAAGAACGGCGTCGCCGTTGCCAACATGCCGGGCTCGGGCGTCCTGGAAGCCCGCGCATTATTGGGTTTTCTGCCAGCACTTTGCCGTCGCCTGTTGGGCGAGGACCTGAAGATGCCGCACATCGCCACCTGGTGGTGCGGCCAGAAGGCGGCGCGCGAGGAGGTGCTGTCGCGGCTCGATGATTTCGCGATCGAGGGGGCCTATGGCCGTTCCGTTCCCGGCTTCCAGGGTGTCGGGCCGGTGCTCGCCGGCGAACTGGCGCCCGCGGAGCGCGAGCGTCTCAAAGCCGCCATCCGCGACCGCGGCATCGACTATGTCGGCCAGGAGCTGGTGCGGCTGTCGACCATGCCGGTGTGGGAGGAGGGGCACCTCGCGCCGCGCCCCTTCGTGCTGCGGGTGTTCGCCGCCGCGACGGAGGACGGCTGGGCGCTGATGCCCGGCGGCTTCTGCCGAATCGCCGAACAGCTCGACGCACGCGCGGTCTCGATGGGCGGAGGCGCGCACGCCGTCGACGTCTGGGTGGTGTCCGACAAGGCGGTGTCGATGCGGACGCTGCTGCCGGCTTCCGACACGGTGCGGATCAGGCGCATCGCGGGCGTGCTGCCGAGCCGCGCCGCGGACAATCTGTTCTGGCTCGGCCGCTATCTGGAGCGCGCCGAGGCGACGTTGCGCCTCGTGCGTGCGCTCGGTACCCAGCAGCGCGATTCCGACAAGAGCGGCGTCAGCCCGCTGCACGCGGTCGAGCGAATCCAGCGGCTGCTGGTGGCATGGGGCGCGGTCTCGCAGACCTCGCGGACGCAACCGGCCAGGGTCGCGGCCGAGGCGCTGCAGGCGGAGGAGCGGTTCGGCTCGGCCTTGAACCTGGTGCGCTCGGCCCTGCGAGCCGCGACGTCGCTGCGCGAACGCTTGTCGCCCGACGCCTGGCAGGTCATCACCGAAATGGCGGAGCGGCTTGCCTATGAGGTCGAGGACGACGACGGCGTGCTCAGCGCGGCGGAATTGAGCTTGCAGGAGCTCGCAAGCTTCGCGGGGCTGGCGCAGGAGAACATGAACCGCGCTGCCGCCGGCTGGCGCTTCCTCGAAATGGGCCGACGCGCCGAACGCGCCATCAACACCACGCGCTTCGCCCGCCAGTTCGCCTATGACGAGGCGAGCGACGAAGACCTCGACGTGCTGCTGACGCTGGTCGACTGCCAGATCACCTACCGCTCGCGCTATCTGATCGCACCGGTGCTTGCGCCGGTGCGTGATCTCGCCGTGCTCGATCCCTACAATCCGCGCTCGGTCGTATTCCAGGTTCAGGCGCTCAATGAGCATATCGCGAGCCTACCGGCGCTGAAGGAAACCGGTCTGATCGAGCGGCCGCAGCGCCTTGCGGTCGCCTTGCAGGCGACCCTGACCACCGCAGAAGCCGCAACACTCGACAGCAAGACGCTGTTTGCGCTGGAGCAGAACCTGCTCAATCTCGCCGATGCCATCGGCTCGCACTATTTCCCGCACGGGCCGGGCGCCAGCCGGCCCGAGAAGCTGACGGGCCTTGCGTGATCTACGACATCCGTCACGTCACGACCTACGCTTACGAGAGCCCGGTCAGCTTCGCCCGCTGTTCGCTGCGGCTGGAGCCCCTGAGCGGTCACGGCCAGCAACTGCTTTCGCATCATGTCGATATCCGCCCGCGGCCGATCGAGCGGACGAGGCGCCGCGATTTTTTCGGCACCCTCACCGAGAGCGTGGTGATCGAAGCCTCGCACCGGCATTTGCGCATCGATTCCCGTTCGCGTGTGGATGTCGCGCGCAAGGCTCCCGGCCGCACCACGGAAGGCCCAGCCTGGGACGGCATCCGCGATCTCGCATTCGAGGCCAAGAGCCTCGGCCCTGCCTCTCCGGTCGGATATGTGTTTGCGAGCCCCTTGGTGCCGGTGCTTGCGCCGGTTACGGCCTATGCGGCCGCGAGCTTTCCGCCGGGAGGCGGCATCCTGGCCGGCGCGGTCGATTTCATGCATCGCATCCGCAGCGAGTTCAGGTACGACTCCAAGGCCACCGTGATTTCCACGCCGCTGCAGGAAGCGTTCGAGAAGCGCCACGGCGTCTGCCAGGATTTCGCCCATGTGATGATCGCGGGCCTGCGCGGCCTTGGGCTGCCGGCCGCTTACGTCAGCGGCTATTTGCGCACCGTCCCGCCGCCGGGCCAGCCGCGCCTGGAAGGCGCGGATGCGAGCCATGCGTGGGTTTCGCTCTGGTGCGGCGAGGGGCTCGGCTGGGTCGGTCTCGATCCGACCAACGATCTCCTGGTCGAGAACGACCATATCATTCTCGGGATCGGTCGCGATTTTTCCGACGTCTCGCCGATCGACGGCATCATCGTGGGCTCGCCGAAGCAGAAGCTCAACGTCGCTGTCGATGTGCACCTCGTGGAGTAGCTTGGCGCCTTGCGACGTCACGCTGCGGTGTCGGAACTGGCGGGAACTTCGGGAACAAAGGCCCGCCACCAGGGATTGATCAACGCCCGCTCGGCGGGCTGATCCTTTCGTTGAAAGAAATGGAGTTCCCTGATGAGACGATTGTCGCTGGCCCTCGGCCTCGTGGCTGCGTGTGTGGCTACGGGCGCCTCGGCCGAAACGATCAACCTGACCGGCACCTACCGGTGCGTCCAGAATTGCCGGGACGGTCTTTTCGGCGCTCCCGCCTTCGTCACGCAGAACGGCACCAATGTGAATCTCGTGACGGAAACGGGCGAGTCCTATCGGGCCTGGCCCGACTGGAACGCACCGCGAAGCCGGCTCTGGATCGACGCGCGCGACGAGAGCGCGGTCTTTTCGCCCGACGGCATGCGCATCCAGTTCGACGACGGCAGAGTCTGGCAGCGCGATATCGGCCCGCCGGTCGTCGTGCGTCGGGCGCCCGTGGTCTGGGCGAGGTAGAGTTCCCTCACTGTGAGTTCGCAACCGAAGCAATCAGGGGCTGTCCAGGCCTCTGGTTGCTTCGTCGCTTTCGGGCGGCCGAGATAATCACCCGACTTGCCCGATATGGGCGTGCCGGGCCTTACCACCAGCGCTGTTGCATCGGTTGATAGTATTGGCCGGCGCGCGGACGCGTGTTGCCAGGTTGCGAGTCCCAACTGCGCTGGAAAAAGAAGCCGAAGCCGTCGTTGCCCCAGCCGTTGCCGCTCGCAACCGGGACATCGACCACCGTGGGCCGGCGCGTCACGAAGCCGCCCTGGGGCTGGTTGTTCAGCACCGCGACGAACTCGGTGCGATAGTTGGTCTCGCGGCTCAGCGGCTCGTCCGACACGATGATCGAGGATCGCGGCAATGCGGTCGGCGCGATGCGATCGAGCACATCCTGCGGGATGGTGATGCGGTCGAGTGCGTCCTTGGCGTCGTCGCCGTCGTCGATCGTGACCGCGGTCCAGCGCAGGCCCGTGTCGGTGCGCGCCACCGCCGTGAACACGTGCGTGCCGATCGGCTTGTCGGGATCGCGGATCGTGACCGGAGCCTCGATGGTTGCATCGAACACCTCGCCCCCGTCCGGCCACGGCTTATGCGTGTTACGCCGGACGTAAAGCCTCTGTGTCGCGCGGCTGATGTAGACCGAGACCGGCTCGAGCGCGAGCTTCGCCTCGGTCGCCGCCTTGGTGGCGTCAGCCTTCCGGGTAGCGGCCGGCTTGGCGGCGTCCTTTGCCGCCGCGGCGGCATCGAGCTTCGACTTCGCGTCGGCCTTGGCGCTGTCAAGTTGCGCCGCTGCCTCCGCGGCCTTGGGGGCGGCCTTCTGCTTGAGGTCCTCGGCATGCGCCTTCGCCTGATCCGTCTTTGCGGCGGCGAGTGCCCTGTCGGCGAACGCGAGTTCGCCATCGGCGCGGGTCTTGAGCCATTCCAGCTTGCGCAGCGATGCCGAGAGCGTTGCGGCCTCGCGCGCCGCTGTCGCGGCGGCTTTCTTCGCGTCGTCGGCCGCCTCGGAGGCCTCGGCGGCGGCGCGGTCGAGCGCCTCGGCACGCGCCGGAGCAGCCGCAAGGGCTTTCGCGTTCGGCACGAACAGCGCAGGGTGGGAAAACTCCACGGGGGCGGCGTCGTTCGGCGAGATGATCACCCGCATCCCGATCCACGTCTTGTCGAACAGCTTCTCGGCAAAGTCGTAAGGCATCCGCACGCAGCCGTGCGAGGCCGCATATCCCGGCAGCGGTCCGCCGTGCAGCGCGATGCCGTTCCAGGTGAGGCGCTGCATGTTCGGCATCCAGGCATCGTCATAGAGGGTCGAGTGGTGGTCCTCGTCCTTCTCGACGACGGCGAAGACGCCGGCTGGCGTCTCGCGTCCCTTGATGCCCGTCGATACCGGCGCGCGCAAGATCCAGCCTTCGGCGTCGTAGAAAGTGACCCGCTGGCTCTTGATCGACACGATCGCCATGACCGGCTCGCCTGCATCGCGCGGTGCTTCGGCAACCGGCGCGGAGTGCGGCTGTTTCGCCGTGGCGTCGGCGGCGAACGCCGAAAGGAGCGCCATCGCCGCGAGCGTCACAATTGCGGACTGCCCCCAACGCTGCATTGCCGCAGTGGATTGCGCCGTCATGAATCGATTCACCATGCCGCATTCCGGTTGAAATGGCTGTCCGCGCTTGCGTCGATCAAGGTCGGCGACCAATCTATTTGACTTGCCCCGATACCGCTAGACTGACCTGACGTCCGCTCCTGGCCGACTTGAGTTGGCAACGCGCCACCCTCGTGCGGCGTTCATTGCAATCGACCGATCTCGAGCCACGACGTCAATCAATGTTGCCGAAATGCACCATCTTTCGGCAAATGGGCGGGCCAGTTCCTTCCAGTCCTGGCCGTGTTCCTCCCAGTCCAAGCGGGTCGGGAAAGGAATCGGCGCTGCTTCAATGTTGTATCCCGCCGTCAGGCTCCCCGGCCTTCGAAGGCTATGCCGATTTCCGCTCTTCGATCGGCCCCGAGCGCAAACTGCGGAAGAATTTCTCGACTTCTTTCGAAAGCGTTTGCGCGGTCGACGCCAGCCCGCCGGAGGCGGACAGGACGGAGGCCGCAACCGTCGATGTCTCGCCGATCGCGTCGCGCAGCGAGGTGATGTTGGCGACCAGGGTCTGGTTGCCTTGCGCCGCCGACTGCGCATTGACGGAAATCTCGCGCGTTGCCGCATCCTGCTGCCCGACCGCGCCGGCGATGGTTGCGGTGATACTGTTGATCTCCTGCACGGCGTTGCCGATCTGGCGGACGGCATCGACGGCGTTCCTGGTCGTGTTCTGGATCATGGCGACGTTCTGGCTGATCTCTTCGGTCGCCTTCGCGGTCTGTCCGGCGAGAGCCTTCACCTCGTGCGCGACCACCGCGAAGCCGCGCCCGGCGTCGCCGGCACGCGCTGCTTCGATGGTGGCATTGAGTGCCAGCAGGTTGGTCTGATCGGCGATCGACTGGATCAGCGTCAGGACGCCGTCGATCCGCTGGGTCGCTGCCGCCAGGCTTTCGATCTCGGCGATGGATTTTTCCGTGCGCGCGCCGGTCTGCTCGACCGCGGCTGCGGATTGCCGCACCTGACGCCCGATCTCCTGCACCGAGGCTGACAGCTCTTCGGTGGCGCCGGCCACGGCGGAGACATTGCCGGAGGCCTGCGCGGTGAGGCCCGCCGCCGCATCCGCCTGTGCGTTGGCATCCGAGGTCACGCGGTTGATGGTTTCGGCGGTCGAGCGCATGGCAGCCGCGTTTTCGTCGACCGTCTGCACCACCGCGCCAATCGTCTGCCGGAATGCCTCGACCGCGGCCTCGATGTGGCCGGCGCGCGCCTCGCGCGCCCTGGAATCCTCAGTGACCTGGGTGTTGAGCTTGCGGTTGCGTTCCATCGCCTCCTGGAACACGCGGATGGCGCCGGCCAGCGCGCCGATCTCGTCGTGACGCTCCGCATGCGGCACCTCGACGCTATCCTCGCCTTCGGCGACCCGCTTGATGGTCGCGGTGATCGCGGAAAGCGGCCGTGCGATCGAACGCGCGATGATGACGACACCGACCACGACCAGCAGCAGGGCGATGCCATCGAGGCAGGTCAGGACGAAGGACAGCGTGCGATTGAGCTCGGACTCGGCGGAGATTTGCCGGCCGCGCTCGGTATAGACCTTGGAGAGCGCTTCGAGATCCTTGTTCAGGGCCGAGCGGACCGTGCGGTTTGCGTCGTTGTCGCCCCATTCGCGGCCCGCGGCGGGACTGATCTCGTTGGCGCGGCGCACCAGCTCCTTGCGGAAGTCGACGAACTGCTCGATGCGCTTCTTGAATATCGCGAATTGCTCGGCATCGTCGGCCTGGACGATCCCTTCCCATTTTTTCACAACATCGAGAATGCGGTCGTTGAACTTGAGGAGCCCTTCGCCATATTTCTTCACCACGGCAGGATCGGTCGACATGTAGACGCCGCGGGACTCCATCACCACGGCATAGACCAGCGAGTTGACGCGCTCGACATTGAGAGCGGCGAGATTGGCGCGCTCGATCTCCCCGGCGAGCTCGGCCGCGCGGCGGCTATTATAGTTGGACAGAACTGCAATCGCCGCGGTCAGCACCGCGAACAACGCAAAAATCGAATACAGCCTCGTCGCAAGCGAGAGACGGAAAAATGCGGTCATGATGCAATGAATGGCTATTGATGTTTGGGCCGGCGGGCTCCGCGTCGAGCCTTCAACAAGTGCGTCAGCCGATACAGCAGTGTGGGGGGCTTCGATGGACAAAGTCTTAATTCGCGAATTCAATCCCGCTGCAACCCGCACAGGAGTTCTCTTTCAGGATCATACCTTTGCAGGGGGCTGGGGACGCTAACATCAGCGCCCGGTCCGTTTTCGTAATATTGCGAGACACTTTGCCCCGCAGCATTTATCTTTCGCAGTGCACACCGCGGATACGGATCGAAAGCCGCCATGGCCTATCGCCACACCATCGATGCCACCGCCTACAGGTTCGAGAACCTGCGCGATTTGCTGGCCAAGGCGACGCCGGCGCGCTCCGGCGACCGGCTGGCCGGGATCGCGGCCGAAACCGCCGAGCAGATGATCGCGGCGCGGATGGCGCTGGCCGATGTTCCGCTCGGTCAATTCCTCAACGAAGCGCTCATTCCTTACGAAGACGACGAGGTCACGCGGCTCATCATCGACAGCCATGACGCGCAGGCCTTTGCGCCGGTCAGGTCGATGACAGTCGGTGGCTTCCGCGATTTCCTCTTGTCGGGTGCAGCCACGACAGAGACGCTGAAGAAACTAGGGCGCGGGGTCACGCCGGAAATGGCCGCCGCGGTGTCCAAGCTGATGCGTAACCAGGATCTCATTCTGGTTGCGAAGAAGTGCCAGGTGACCACGGCGTTCCGCAACACAATCGGCCTGCCGGGGCGCATGAGCGTGCGGCTGCAGCCCAATCATCCTTTCGACGATGCGAGGGGCATCACCGCCTCGATCCTCGACGGGCTGTTGCTCGGATCGGGCGATGCCTGCATCGGCATCAATCCGGCAAGCGATGATCCGGCCATCATCGGTACGTTGCTGCGCCTGTTGGACGAGCTGATCGATCGGCTGCGGATTCCGACGCAGGCCTGCGTTCTCACCCATGTCACGACCACACTCGACCTAATCGACCAGGGTTTTCCGGTCGACCTGGTGTTTCAGTCGATCGCCGGGACCGAAGCGGCCAACCGCAGCTTCGGGATGGACCTCAAATTGCTGCGACAGGCGCATGAGGCAGGGCGTTCGCTGCATCGCGGAACGGCGGGCTGCAACCTGATGTATTTCGAGACCGGGCAGGGATCGGCGCTCTCGGCCAACGCTCATCGCGGCGTCGACCAGCAGACCTGCGAGGCCCGCGCCTACGCCGTGGCGCGCGCTTTCGATCCGCTGCTGGTCAACAGTGTCGTCGGCTTCATCGGGCCCGAATATCTCTATGACGGCAAGGAAATCATCCGGGCGGGCCTCGAGGACCATTTCTGCGGCAAGCTGCTCGGCGTCCCGCTCGGGATCGACGTCTGCTACACCAACCACGCCGAAGCCGATCAGGACGACATGGACAATCTGCTGACGCTGCTCGCGGCTGCCGGGGTTACCTTCATCATGGGAGTTCCCGGCGCGGACGACGTCATGTTGAACTACCAATCAACCTCGTTCCACGATGCGCTGTACGTCCGCGACCTGTTCGGCTTGCGGCGTGCGCCGGAATTCGACGACTGGCTGGTCCGAACGGGGTTGGCCGATCCCGCCTTCCGGCTGGCGGGCGATGCAGGCCGGTTGTCCGAGTTTGCCTCGCAGCTCATCGGGCAGGACGATGCGGCCGTTTGAACCAGGCAGGGCGATTGCGCGTCTTTCGAAACGGAGCGACAGTCACAATGTTGAGCATATTTGGGCCCAGCCTTGCGCTTCGGGAATTGCAGAGGAAGGCCAATGAGAGCTGAAGGCATCGCAACGGCGCGTCGCATTCTGTGCGTGTTCCCGCGCTATACGTCCGCTTTCGCGACGTGGGAGTACGCCTATCCCTTGACGGATGGCGTTCGGGCCTTGATGCCGCCGCAGGGTCTGTTGCTGATCGCCGCCTACCTGCCGCAGAACTGGCTGGTCCGCTTCATCGACGAGAACATCCGCCCTGCCACCAGCGAAGATTTCGAATGGGCGGAGGCGGTGTTCGTCAGCGGCATGCACATCCAGCGCAAGCAGATGAACGATATCTGCCACCGCGCGCATGCGCATGATCGCCCGGTTGCGATCGGCGGTCCTTCGGTCAGCGCCTGCCCGGAGTATTATCCGGCGTTCGACTATCTGCACATCGGTGAACTGGGAGACGCAACCGATGCGTTGATCGCACGCCTTGCCTCCGACGTCTCGCGCCCCGCCGAGCAGGTCGTGCTCAACACGGCCGATCGCCTGCCGATGACCGAGTTTCCGGTGCCGGCCTATGACCTTGCCGAGCTCGACAAGTATTTCCTGGCCAATATCCAGTATTCGAGCGGGTGTCCCTATCAGTGCGAGTTCTGCGATATTCCGGGCCTCTATGGCCGCAATCCGCGCATCAAGACGCCGCAGCAGGTCATCGCCGAACTCGACAAGCTGCGCGAAGGCGGCCACACCAACTGCGTCTACTTCGTCGATGACAACTTCATCGGCAACCGCAAGGCCGCCATGGACCTTCTGCCGCATCTGATCGAATGGCAGCAGAAGAACGGCTATCCGACGTCGCTGGCCTGTGAGGCCACACTCAACATCGCCAAGCGCCCGGAAATCCTGGAGAAGATGCGCGAGGCGTTCTTCATCACCGTGTTCTGCGGCATCGAGACACCGGATCCCGACGCGCTGAAGGCGATGAACAAGGACCACAACATGATGGTCCCGATCCTGGAAGGGGTGCGCACCATCAACTCCTATGGCATGGAGGTCGTCTCCGGTATCATCCTGGGGCTCGATACCGACAAGCCCGATACCGGCAACGCGCTGCTGCAGTTTGTCGACCAGTCGAAAATCCCGATGCTGACAATCAACCTGCTGCAGGCGCTGCCCAAGACGCCACTCTGGGACCGGCTGGAACGCGCGAACCGCCTGAACCACGACGACGGGCGCGATTCCAACGTCGAATTTCTGTTGCCCTACGATCACGTGGTCAGCGAGTGGAAGCGGTGCATGCAGGTCGCCTATGCGCCGGAGAAGCTGTTTGCGCGCTACGAGTATCAATGCGAATACACCTACGCCAACCGTGTGAAACCGCCGGCCAGCCGGGCGCGGGTGAATTGGGCCAACATCAAGCGCGGACTGACCATCCTGCGCAACGTGTTCTGGAAGGTCGGTGTGCTCAGCGGATACAGGAAAATATTCTGGAAGTTCGCGCTCAAGCGGCTGCGGAAGGGCGACATCGAAGGACTGCTCTCTGCGGCGCTGGTCGGCCATCACCTCGTTACGTTCGCGCGCGAGGCCTCGGTCGGCAATCAGAACGCCTCGAACTACTCGATCAGGCTGCGCGAGGCGTCGGTGCCGGCCGAGTGAACCCATGAAGGCGCCGGCGCCCCGATCGCTCGAGGATCTTCGCAGCCTGACGCCGGCCCGCGTTGCGCTGGGACGCACCGGCGCAAGCCTGCCGACGAAAGCCCTGCTCGACTTCACGCTCGACCACGCACGCGCCCGCGACGCCGTTCATGCCCCCTTTGACGTCGCCGCACTGACCGCCGCGCTCGGTGCGCTCGGACTGGACGCATGGGCGGTCGCAAGCCGGGCCGGCAACCGGCAGGATTACTTGAGGCGGCCCGATCTCGGCCGCAGGCTCGATCCGGCTTCGATCGACCTATTACAGAGCCGCAAGCCGCCGGCTTGTCGGCTCGCGATCGTGATCGGCGACGGGCTGTCGCCGACCGCGGTACATGCGCATGCGGTCGAACTGATGCGGCATCTTCTGCCGCGCCTTGCGTCCGAGGAGATCGATGTCGGCGGCACCGTGGTCGCCTCGCTTGCGCGCGTCGCGCTCGGTGACGAGATCGGCGCGCTGTTGAATGCGCGCATGGTCGTGATGCTGATCGGCGAACGGCCGGGGCTGTCGGCGCCCGACAGTCTCGGGGTCTATCTGACCTTCGCGCCTGCGCTCGGCCGCAGCGATGCCGGGCGCAACTGCGTCTCCAACATTCATCGCGCCGGGCTGAGTTACGAGGAGGCTGCCTTCAAGATCGGCTGGCTCGTTCGCGAGGGCTTGAGGCGAGGCGTCACCGGCATTGCCCTCAAGGACGAAAGCGGGGAGGGAACGTCCGCGCGAATCGCGGCCCACTCCAGACCTGCGTGAGCAAATTTGCCGACCGGCGCAAAAAAGCCGTGAAAAACGCCGGATTTTTCGCTCTCTGGGAGGCGAACTTGCGCGCCGCTCTCAAGGCCTGCTAAATCGCTCATCCACTGATTTTTCGTATGATTTCAATGCCTAAAGCCGATGGGTGAAAGTTCCCGCGCAATGATTTGACATTCGTCGGGTCCCCATTCGCGACTCCAAAAGTTAAGCTATACAAATTCGTTCCATCCCCAGAACTGGTCAGGGCATGCTCGAAAAAAATCGCGACAGCCGGGTTCATGTCGAGAAGGTCGAGCAGCGGCCGGGCGGAAGCATCGCCTTTGGCCTGGAGCGTATCGGGCTGATCGCGGTCAAGGCGCCGATCCTGTCCTGCATCATCCTTCTCGCCCTGATCGCCGGCGCCGTGCTCGGCATCCAGCGAATCAAGATCGACGATTCGCTGTCCCAGCTATTCCGTTCCAATACCAAGGAATTCCGCCAGTACGAGGAGGTGACCAAGCGCTTCCCCGCGGAGGAATTCGACGCCCTCGTCGTGGTCGAAGGCAAGAACCTGCTGGCGCGCGACAATCTGGAGAAGCTGCGCGACTTCGTCACCGACCTGCAGCTCGTCGACGGCACGCGCGGGCTGGTTTCGCTGTTTTCGGCCCGCCAGGCGCCGGCGCCGGGCAAGCTGCCGGCGGCGCTGTTCCCGAACGAACTGCCGCAAGGCGCCGACTACGACAAGTTCATCCAGACCGTCAAAAGCAACGAGATCATCCGGGGCAAGCTGCTGTCGGAGGACGGCACGCTGGCGCTGATCGTGCTATCGCTCGAACCGGACGTGGTCTCCTCCAACAAGCTCGCCGACACCGTCGGCGACATCCGCAAGCTCATCGCCCAGGACCTCGGCGACACCGGACTTTCCGTGCAGTTGTCCGGCGTGCCGGTGATGCAGCTCGAGATCCGCAATGCGGTCGAACGCGACGGGCTCACCTACAATATCCTCGGCATTCTCGCCGGCTGCATCATTGCCATCATCTTCTTCCGCAAGATATCGTTCATGGTCGTGGCGGCGTTCCCGCCGCTGATCGCGATTCTGCTCGCGCTCGGCGCGCTCGGCTGGGCCGATTTCAACCTCAACATGTTCCTCAACGTGATGACGCCGCTGATCATGGTGATCAGCTTCTCCGACTCGATGCAGCTCACCTTCGCGGCGCGCGACCGGCTGATCGCCGGGCAGGACAAGTACACCGCGTTCCGCAATGCCGTGCTGGTGGTCGGGCCGGCTTGCGTGCTCACTCATGGCACCGCCGGCATCTCGTTCATTGCGCTGCAATTTTCCGACTCCGACCTGATCCGAAAATTCGGCGAGGCGGGGCTGGCCGCGACCATCATCGCGCTGCTTGCCGTGCTGTCGCTGGTGCCGGTGGTCGGGGTTCTGCTCGTGCGCAACGAGCGGGTCTTTGCCGTCAAATTCCAGAGCGCGGATGCCGGCGTGCAGGCATTGCGCAATTTCTGCTACTGGATTGCGGTGCGCATGGTCGGCCGTCCCGGCCTGTTCAGCCTGATCGCGCTGTTGTTCGTCGGCGGCCTTGCCGCCGTCTATGCCAACCTCGAGCCGCGCTACCGGCTCGCCGACCAAGTACCGGACAAGCAGCAGGCGGTCGCGGCCAGTGAACGGCTCGATGCAAAACTCACCGGCGCCAATCCGATCAATGTCCTGATCGAATTCCCCAAAGGCGAATCGCTCTATTCGCCCCAGACCCTGCAGACCATCGCCGACGTTCATGCCACCGTCGAGCGCACCGCCGGCGTCGGCAATGTCTGGTCGCTGGAAACGCTGCGCCGCTGGCTCGCTGAAAAGGTTGGCACCGCGGATGTCGCGACGCTGCAGGAATATGTCGACCTGATCCCCAAATATCTTGTGCAGCGCTTCATCGACCCCGAGCAGGATGCGGTCGTGGTGGCGGGCAGGGTGCCCGATGTCGATTCCAGCCAGATCCTGCCCGTGGTCGACAAGCTCGATCACGAGCTCGATGCGGTGCGCAAGGCCCATCCCGGCTACGAGATCGCCGTGACCGGCCTTTCCGCGATCGCCGCCCGCAACTCCGCCAACATGATCGAGAAGCTCAACCGCGGGCTGACGGTCGAGTTTGCTCTGGTCGCGATGTTCATCGGGCTCGCGTTCCGCTCCTGGGTGGTGATGTTCGCCTGTATCCTGCCGGGCATCTTCCCGGTGGTGCTCGCGGGCACGGTACTGTGGGCGCTGGGGGAGGGCCTGCAATTCGCCAGCGTGGTCGCCCTGACCGTGTCATTCGGCCTGGGACTCAGCGCGACCATCCACTTCCTCAATCGCCTGCGCCTGGAGAGCAAGCCCGGTGTGACCTCGGCGGTGGCCGTGGAGCGCGCCACGGTTCTGGTCGGCCCGGCGCTGATCCTGACCACGGTGGTGCTGGCCTGCGGCCTGGTCGTGACGGTCTTTTCCGACCTGCCTTCGCTGCGGCTGTTCGGCTGGCTCAGCGCCTTCTCGATGGTGGCGGCGCTGGTCGCCGACCTGTTTATCCTGCGGCCGACGGCGATGTGGCTCATCAACCTGCACGAGAAAATCCACGGCGGGGAGAAGCGCTCGGTCTGAGGTCCGAGCGCCAGCCTGTGCGCCGCCTCGCGGAAGGGGTGTCTAGCCCCGCACCATCGTGATGTTGACGCCCCGGATTTCGCCCTTGGAGCTGATCTGCACGCTCTGGCGGTTGCCGCTGGTCCGCAACGTCAGGCTGGCCGCAAATCCATTGGCCTCGACAAAGACCTCGATGACGCCGCCGCCGGCGGTGCCCTGCAAATTGCCGAACAGGTTGCGGCTGGCTTCGCTCCAGTTGCCGGAAATGCGGTCGCCGTTGCTCATGACGTCGCTGGTCAAATCGAACTTGTAGCTATCGCTGGCGCAGCGCAGAGTCTGCTTCAGGCCCAATCCGGTGCCGTTGACCTTGTAGGCGGCCTTGCAGCGGATGCGCTCGGTCGTGCCGTCGGAGAGCGCGACCGTTCCGGTGCCTGACCAGGCACCATCGAAGCCGGCAAACGGGCTGCCCGACTGCGCGTTACCGGCGGAGACGGAGATCATGAGTGCGGCACTGACGCCGGCAGCTTTAATCGCCTGCGCAAACGCACTGGAGCCAAGCAGTTTCATTTCGCGTTTCCCATTCTTCAAAATGACGCTTCTCATCCAAAAGCGCCTTTCGCCGCATCGAAAGTTTAGTATCGCCCCGGTGTGTCAGGTTCAATGGACACTGGCGCTCAGCGCTCATCCGATCTCGACGGCTTTGCGCATCGCCGACGGATTCTGACCGGTCCTGGTGGCGCAAACCCGCCGACAGTGCATGCTTGCAACAGCCAAGTGCGAAAAGCAATGATCGGAAAATAATGATCTAGTATCAAAAGCTTATATGTGCCAATGAACGGCATGCGTTCGGCCCGCAAGAGGGATGCGGGTTGCCGTAAATTTGGCCGCATTTGCCTTGCTTGTGCCTTAACGCGTCGCGCGGGGGCTGCGGCGCTGCCAATCCCAAAACCTTCCCGGCGGTGCCTCGCGCGGGGCGGATACCCTCTGCTTCAGAATGAAGGAATACGATGCGTAAATATCTCTTGGCTCTCTCTCTGTCGTCGCTCGCTTTTTCCACGGCCTCCTTCGCTGATAACGCGGGACGCGGCACGCCGGAGGAGCAGAAGGCCTGCACGCGCGACGTGCAGAAGCACTGCCGCGCGGTGATCGATCAGGGCGATTTCACGATTCTGGCCTGCCTCAAGGAAAATCGCGCCAAAATCAGCGAGGCCTGCAACCTGGTGCTGAAGGGCCACGGGCAGTAAGGGCTGCTTTACCCGAATTAACGATTGCCGCGGCGTCCCGCAGAGCCGAGCCGGGGCGCGGCGGAACATCGGCATGGCATTGGTTTTGAGAGCGGATTCCCCTATATGGGGACCGTTCCCTCGGCGCTCCGTGCGGAGTTCGCCGGGGGATTCCCAGGCCTTCGCGCCCCAATGAATGATGTAGCCAGTTTCCGATGACCGCTGCGAGCGAATTGCGATCCGGCAAGACTCACCGCGACGAAAACTTTCCGGTTGCCTCGTTTCTGATTCACCCGCGGCACCGGGGACTGATTCTTGCTTTCTACAATTTTGTTCGAACGGCCGACGATATCGCCGACCACGCGACGCTGTCCGCTGCCGAGAAGCTGGCCTATCTCGACCTGCTCGAAACCGAACTGCTCGGCAAGGGCGAGAGCCAAAAGGAAGCAGTGAGCCTGCGTCAGGCGCTTGCCGAACGCGGCATGCCGCCGCGTCATGCGCTCGATCTGTTGTCAGCATTCCGGATGGACGTGACCAAGCTCCGCTACGAGGATTGGGACGACCTCATCCACTACTGCCGCTATTCGGCGATGCCGGTCGGCCGCTTTGTCCTGGACGTGCATGGCGAGAGCACCTCGACCTGGACAGCCAATGACGCGCTCTGCGCGGCGTTGCAGATCAACAACCACCTGCAGGATTGCGGCAAGGATTTTCGCAATCTCAATCGCGTCTACCTGCCGCGCGATGCGCTGGAAGCCGCCGGCGCTTCCGTCGAGATGCTCGGAGGCGAGAGGGCGCCGCCGCAGCTTCTGCAATGCCTGCACGCGCTTGCCGCCCGCAACGAGCGTCTGCTGCAGGAGAGCCAATCGTTCAGCCTCGAGGTGAGGGATTTCCGGCTCGGGCTTGAAATTTCGGTGATTTACGCCTTCGCCCAGCGCATCGTGCGGTTGCTCAAGCTGCGCGACCCTTTGAGCGAGCGGGTGCATCTGAGTCCACTCGAACTTCTGGCCTGCAGCCTCGGCGGTATGGCGGGCGAGACGGCGCGGCGTGCCGCGGGACGGCGGCCCGTGTCCAAACCAGCGGCCGGCGCATGACGCTTCAAGCCACTGCGGACAGCACCAATTACGGAACGACTGCATCCGGCAGTTCGTTCTATGCCGCCATGCGCATCCTGCCGCGCGAGCAGCGCGAGGCGATGTTTCAGATCTACAGCTTCTGCCGCCAGGTCGATGACATCGCCGATTCGACCGGTCCACGCGCGGAGCGGCTCAAGGCGCTGCAGCAATGGCGCGAGGACATCGACGCGCTGTACCGGGGCAATCCTCCGCCGCGATTGCGCGACTATGTCGCTTCGATCAGGAAGTTCAGCCTGCAGCGCGAGGATTTTCTGGCGATCATCGACGGCATGGAAATGGACGTGCCGCAGGAGATCCGCGCGCCCGATCTGGCTACCCTCGATCTCTATTGCGATCGCGTGGCGAGCGCCGTTGGCCGCCTCTCGGAGCGGGTGTTCGGGCTGCCTGCCGACGACGGCATCCTGCTCGCGCATCATCTCGGCCGGGCGCTGCAGCTGACCAACATCCTGCGCGACATCGACGAGGACGCCGGAATTGGCCGGCTTTATCTGCCGCGCGAGGAGCTGCAAAAGGCCGGCATCATCTCGACCGATCCGCTTGTGGTCGCCGCCGATCCCGCGCTGCCCAAAGTCTGCGCGCCGCTGGTCGAACGGGCGCGGGCGCATTTCGCCAAGGCCGACGAGGTCATGGCGCGCCATCCGCGGCGCGTAGTGCGCGCGCCAAGAATCATGTCGAAATATTATCGCGCGATCCTGCAATTGCTGATAACGCGCGGATTTGCGACCCCGCGCACGCCGGTGCGCGTCGGCAAGCTTGCCCGTCTCGCCATCGTCTTGCGCTACGCTTTCATCTGATGCCAAAGACCGTCCACATCATCGGCGCCGGAATTTCGGGCCTGTCCGCAGCCGTGCGGCTCGCGAATGCGAATTACCAGGTGCATGTGCACGAGGCCACCCAGCAGGTGGGCGGCCGCTGCCGTTCCTATTTCGACGGGGCGACCAATCTCACCATCGACAACGGCAACCACCTGCTGCTCTCGGCCAACCGCCATGCGCTCGCCTATGCGCAATCGATCGGCAGCGAGGCGGGGCTGATCGGACCCGAGCGCGCCGAGTTTCCCTTTGTCGATCTTGCAACCGGGCAGCGCTGGCAGCTCGATCTCGGCGATGGCCGGCTGCCGCTATGGGTGCTCGACAAGAGCCGCCGTGTCCCCGATACGAGCCTGCGCGACTATCTTGCACTGGCGCCGCTTGTCTGGGCAGGAGAGAGCAAGCGGATCGATGAGGTCATTCGCTGCGATGGAACGCTGTATCATCGGCTGGTGCAGCCCCTTCTGCTTGCCGCGCTCAATCTCGATCCGCCCGAAGGCTCCGCCGGCCTCGCCGGCGCGATCGTGCGGGAAACCCTGCTTGCCGGCGGGCAGGCGTGCCGGCCGCTGATCGCGCGCGACGGGCTGAGCGCGGTGCTGATCGATCCCGCGCTGAAACAACTGCAGAGCAGGGGAGCGAGCTTGCGGATCGGCCACGAACTGCGCGAGCTGGCGATGTCGGGCGATCGCGTCACCGCGCTGAAATTCGGCGGCGAGGATATCATTGCGCTCGGGCCCGAGGACAGCATCGTGCTGGCCGTTCCCGGGCGGCCCGCGGCCTCGCTCGTGCCCGGGCTGAAGACGCCGACGAAATTCCGCGCCATCGTGAACGCGCATTTTCGTATCACCCCACCGCCGGATGCGCCGCCGATCCTCGGCGTGGTCGGCGGTCTGGTGGAGTGGCTGTTCGCCTTTCCGCAGCGCCTGTCGGTCACCATCAGCAACGGCGATCGTCTGGTGGAGCAGCCGCGCGAGGAGCTCGCGTTAACCATTTGGCGGGACATCTGCAAGGCCACCGGCCTTGCGGGCGAGATGCCCCCCTGGCAGATCGTGCGCGAGCGCCGTGCCACTTTTGAGGCCACGCCGGAGCAGAATGCGCTGCGGCCGGGGCCGGTGACGGCGTGGAAAAACCTGTTTCTCGCGGGCGATTGGACTGCTACGGGATTGCCGGCGACCATTGAGGGTTCCGTCCGGTCGGGAGACCGCGCCGCGGATCACGTTCTGGCCATGCGGCAGGCCTGAGTAACTCACGAGACACCTGGCGGTCCGGTTCTGACATTCGCAGTCCGTTGGACCGGCCGCGGTGACCACGGGAGATGTTGAGAGAAATGCTTTCCGAAAACAAAACCCTGAGGACCGATAAATCCGGTGCCCTGGACGACGGCATCGCCTCCGCCACGGAGGCGCTGCTGGGCTTCCAGCGTTCGGACGGCCATTGGGTGTTTGAGCTCGAGGCCGACTCCACCATTCCGGCCGAATACATACTGCTGCGTCACTATCTCGGCGAGCCCGTCGACGTCGAGCTCGAGGCGAAGATCGCGAAATATCTGCGCCGCGTGCAGGGCGCCCATGGCGGCTGGCCGCTGGTGCATGATGGCGAGTTCGACATGAGCGCCAGCGTGAAGGCCTATTTCGCGCTGAAGATGATCGGCGACGACATCGATGCCCCGCACATGGTGCGCGCGCGCGAGGCGATCCTCTCCCGCGGCGGCGCGATCCACAGCAATGTCTTCACGCGCTTCACGCTGGCGATGTTCGGCGTCCTGACCTGGAAGAGCGTGCCCGTGCTGCCGGTGGAGATCATGCTCCTGCCGATGTGGTCGCCCTTCCACATCAACAAGATTTCCTATTGGGCGCGCACCACGATGGTGCCCCTGATGGTGCTCGCCGCGCTGAAGCCTCGCGCGAAGAACCCCAAAGGCGTTGGCATCGACGAATTGTTCCTGCAGGATCCGCGTTCCATCGGCATGACCGAGAAGGCGCCGCACCAGAGCTGGGGCTGGTTCCTGCTATTCCGCTCGCTCGATGCCGTATTGCGCGTGATCGAGCCGCTGTTTCCCAGGAAGCTGCGCAAGCGCGCGATCGACGCTGCGCTCGCCTTCACGCAAGAGCGGCTGAACGGCGAAGACGGCATGGGCGCGATCTATCCGCCGATGGCCAATATCGTGATGATGTACGACGCGCTCGGCTTCGGCGCGGACTATCCGCCGCGCGCGGCCACACGACGTGGGCTCGATTTGCTGCTGGTCGTCGGCGAGGAGGAGGCCTATTGCCAGCCCTGCGTCTCCCCAGTGTGGGACACGACGCTCACCTGCCACGCCCTGATCGAATCAGGCGGTGACAAGGCCATGGCTGCCGCCAAAGAGGGGCTGGACTGGCTGGTGCCGAAGCAGGTGCTGGACGTCAAAGGCGACTGGGCTGTGAAGGCGCCGAACGTGCGGCCGGGTGGCTGGGCCTTCCAGTACAACAATGCCCATTACCCCGATCTCGACGACACCGCGGTCGTGGTCATGTCGATGGATCGCATGCGGCGCTGGACGGGGGGCAAGGAGTACGACGGCGCCATTGCCCGCGGCCGCGAATGGATCGAGGGCATGCAAAGCAAAAATGGCGGCTGGGCGGCCTTCGACGTCGATAACCTCGAGTATTACCTGAACAACATCCCGTTCTCCGACCATGGCGCGCTGCTCGATCCGCCGACCGAGGATGTGACCGCCCGCTGCATCTCGATGCTGGCCCAGCTCGGCGAGACAGCGCAGGCGAGCACGGCGGTCGCAAGAGCC
>CAYVVB010000508.1:0-4465 GCA_964454955.1 uncultured Bradyrhizobium sp.
TGGCGCAGGATGAGGATCCGCTGTTCGTTGGTTATCGAAAGGTCGCATGGCTTGCCCGCACTCACGCGGTGACGACGGTGCCCTCCGCAGCGGCCTTGCGCACGTTGCGGCAGTTGCCGCCCGGCAAGCCGGACCGAGGCCAACTGGTGGCGTTCGGCGATCCCTATTTCAGCCGGGACCAGCTCGCGGAAGCGGAGAGAGGCGGGGCCAAGGCCCAGGCCCAGGTCGCAGATGCCGGCGGGAACGTCACGCGCGGTGTCCCGCTCAAGCGCCGCAACAGTCCCAAGCTCGATGGTGTCGACAGCGCCGAACTGGCGCTGCTGCCTCGGCTCCCGGACACCGCCGACGAGTTGAAGTCGATCGCGCTCGCCTTGCAGGCGGATCCGTCGAAGGTGCTCTTCCTCGGCAAGGATGCGACGGAGGGGGCGGTGAAAACCATGAACCTATCAGGCTTCAAGGTTGTTGCCTTCGCCACGCATGGGCTCGTCCCGGGTGAACTCAACGGTTTGACCCAGCCGGCGCTTGCGTTGTCGGCGCCGGCCGTGACGGGAGAGCAGGGGGACGGCCTCCTGACCATGGAGGAAATCCTGGGCCTCAGGCTCGACGCGGACTGGGTCATTCTGTCGGCCTGCAACACCGGCGCCGGTGCAGGGGCAGGGGCCGAGGCGGCATCCGGATTAGGTCGCGCCTTCTTCTATGCGGGAACACGCGCCCTGCTGGTGACGAACTGGTCGGTGCATTCGCAGTCGGCCCGGCAATTGGTCACGGATCTGTTCAAGCGCCAGGCCGATGATCCGAAGATCGGTCGCAGCGAGGCGCTGCGCCAGGCCATGATGGCCCTCGTCGATGGTCCCGGCTATCTTGACGACGAGGGTAAGACCGAATTCGCCTACGCGCATCCGCTGTTCTGGGCTCCGTATTCGATCATTGGAGATGGCGGTGTGCGCTAACGGACGATACTGGAAGGAGCATCGGGCAGGAAAATGCTAGGGAAAAAGTTGATTGGCCCGGTCGCGGCAGGCCTGTTGGTCTCGGGGGCGGCACAGGGGATGCAATTGATCACGGCGGACGAGGCCAAGCTGCCGCCGCCGAAGGCGGCCGTTGCCGCCGACCGGCGCGGCATCCTTCGTGGGCCGAGGGTGGTGGTCGTCTCGCCCGGCGATCCGGTCAGCTCGCCGTTGCGATTTCAATTGAAGTTCGAGTCCTTCGGCGGGGCGAAGATCGATACTGACTCGGTCAAGGTGCTCTTTCTCCGAACGCCGAACGTCGATCTGACATCGCGCGTCAAGCCATTCATTCAGGCCGACGGCATCAACATACAGGACGCCGAGCTGCCGCCGGGCGAGTACATGATGCGAGTTGACGTCAAGGACAGCGACGGCCGTCCCGCCACCGCCAGCTTCGTCCTGAAAGTCGCACCGAAATGAAGCGATGAAGTGTCCTTTTTGCCTGTCCGAAACTATCGAGAACGCGTTCGTTTGCGCCTCCTGCTCGCGCGACATCGCAGTTCCCGCCACACTGGTCGCCGAACGCGACAATCTGTTGCGCAAGCGGGAGATGCTGCGTGACGAATTGCGGCGTGCACGAAACGAGGTCGAGAGGATCAAGAGCCGCAGGAAGCTGCGCTGACGATGGAATGCCCGTTTTGCGCCGAAACCATCAAGGATGAGGCCATCGCGTGCAAGCACTGCTCGCGCGACCTGCGCGTCGTGCGGCCGATGCTCGTCGAAATCGAGGAGATCGTCGCCGACCTGGACAAGCTCCAGCGTGATCTCGACCGGGTGAACGCCAGGCTCGAGCGATACGGCAATCCGCTGCGATATTTTGCGACCCACGCCGTCCTTTATGTGTTGATTCCCTCGCTGCTGCTCGTCGGCGTGCATGTCCTGGTCACCATTACGTTCGATCTCTCCCCGATTCCGCTGCGGCTGGCGTCGATCGTCATCCCGCTGCTGTTCGGGTTCGTTGCCTATCCTCTGCACCGGGTCTCGATGCTCGGCGCGCTGATACTGGCGCTCGCGACCGCGGCGCTCAGCATTCTGTCGATGCTGACGGTGACCGGCATTCACGATCGCGTCCCGATCCTGCCCGAAGTGTGGGTCGAATGGCGCGAGGTGATCGAGTACGGCGCGAGCATCCTGCTTGCCTTCGTCTCCGGCAATATCCTGGGCGTCCTGATTTTCCAGGTGCTGCCGCGGGTGCTGGCGCAGGGCGGCAAACCCAACGCGTTTGCCTTCAGGGCGGCGCGCCTGTTGGGGCAACATGTCGGCGAGGAGCAGTTGCGCCGCAGGGCCCGGCTGATCCAGGACCTGATGCAGACCGCCGGCCCCCTGGCGGGGGTGGCGGCAACGGCGGTCGGCTCGATCTACGCCGGGCTGCGAGGGATCCGCGGATAGGGCGATCGCCGTCGCGATCAGCGCGCGGCCTGCGGCGCCTCGGCCTGTTTCCCCGGGAAGTCCGTCTGCACGCTGCAGCTCGAGGCCGCAAGCGATGCCTGCGCCTGCGGCATCAGGCCGGGTTCGGGCGCCAGGGCCTTCATCACGATCAGGCCGGTGGCGGTCGGCGAATCGATGATCAGGCGGTCGGCGGCGGTGACGTCTTCGTCCTCCGGCATGTCGTTGTGCTGGGCTTCGGTCATCAGGTCGAGCTCGATCACCTTCTTGCCGGCCGAACGGTCGTTGATGGCGTAGTAGGCGAGCTCGTTGCGGGTATAGAACGAGACCGAGGTGTAGGCTTGGCTGACCGGGACCTTCAGCTTGATCGGGCCGCCCGACAAATCGTACCGGCAGACCGCCACCGCGAAGGCGGGGTCCTGATAGGGCATCAGCGTATTGGCGGGATCGGCCGGCGGAAGCTGAGTGACGGTGTTGAGCTTGGCCAGCGGCTCCAGGCGCGAATAGGCATCGTGGCTCGCGATCTTCGGCAGTACGAGCACGCTGAGCAGGTGCACGACGCCGCCGAGCAGCACGCCTGCGACAATGGCGAACAGAAGCCTGATCACGGGCACCCCATGGTGGCAATCGCCGGCATCGGGGCGTCGCGCTTGGTGCGCGTCGCCACTCCGACCGGCGTATCGTACAGGCGCAGCATCAGCCTGTAACGCTCGATGCCGCCGGTCGGCAGCCAGTTGCCGGCGCGCGAGCGCGAGGCGATGTGGATTTCGAAAGAGCCGTCGGCGGCGCGCACGATCTCCTGGCTGGTGAAGCCGTAACGCTGCAGCGAATTGGCGACGAGACGGCCCCGGCCGTCATAGAGCGTCAGCGTCCAGAACCGCGCCGGGGGCGTTATGCCGCTGACAACGACGTCGCAGCGCCCGTCGAGCAGCTTGTTGCGGTCGTCCTTGGAGGCCGTGAAGGCGACGCCGTCGCCGGTGCCGATCGGCAATTCGCCGTTGCGGATGATGGTGGCGCGCGAATAGGGATCGATGTCGGCGGTCCCGATCCTCGGACGGGCGGTCCAGGCGCCGATGGTCAGTGTGCCGAGCTCGGTGCCGCGCGTCGTCGTCATCCAGGTGGCGCCGACGCCGACGACGGCGGCGATGCACAGCGTCAGGAGGATGACAAAGAGCAGCCGCACGGTTCTGAAACGTCAGTTCTTGAGCGACGCCGGCGCGTCGGCATCGCTCGGCCCCGCCGCGGCCAGATTGTCCGGAAAGGCGAGTGCGCTCGATGACGCCGGCTTGGGCGGCTCGGTCGGCGAGGTCTTGCCGGCGGTCTTGGCTGCGTCGTCGAGCATCTTTTCCACCTGCACCAGAATATCGGCGCCGCGCTTGGTCAGCACCGGCGGCGGCCCCGGCTTGATCTCGGGCGGCCTGGAGGACGCACCCGCAGTGGCCACGGTCTGAGGCCGCGCCGACTTCGACTCCTTCTGACCCATGCCGACGCCGGGCAGCTCCCTGATCTCGATACCCTGATGCGCGACCGTCATGATATCGTGCCAGGTCTGCGCCGGCAGCGAGCCGCCGGTCATGCGGTTGGTGGGCGAGTAATCGTCATTGCCGTACCAGACCGCGCAGACGAAATTGCCCGTGTAGCCGACGAACCAGGCGTCGCGATAATTGTTGGTGGTGCCGGTCTTGCCGGCGGTCGGAATGCCCTCGAGCGCTGCGCGCCGTGCCGTGCCTTCGCTCACCACGTGACTCATCATCCCCGCCATGTCGGCGGCAATGTTCGCAGGAATCGCCTGCCGCGGTTTCGGGCCGTCGCGATCCCAGCGCCATACCAGGTCGCCGGCGCCGGTGCGCACTTCCAGCACCGCATGCGGCGTCACCGCTTTGCCCCTGTTGGGGAAGGTGGCGTAGGCCACCGCGTGTTCGAGCACCGTGACTTCGTCCGCGCCGATCGGGAGCGAGGGCGTATCCGGCAGCGGCGCCGTGAGGCCGAAGCGGCGCGCCACTTCCACGATCTTGGCGCGTCCCGCCCTCGGACCCGCCTTGCCGCCGAGTGCGATCGACAGTTTGACGGGA
>CAYVVB010000509.1:0-31619 GCA_964454955.1 uncultured Bradyrhizobium sp.
CTGACGCTACCGACGACCTGCCGCCGGTCCGCCGGATTGCGAATCTCGCGAAGCGGGCCCGCGGATGATTCCGAGCCGCCGATGATCGGCGCGGCGGTCCAGGGCGCGCTCGCGGCGCGCGTCAAGGCTTCGGCCAGGGCAGCGAGGCGCGAACGGTCGCTCAGATCGATGCCGCGGGAATTGACGCGCTCCGGTGCATAGAGGTCGCGCGCGAGCCTGATGCGGGGATGAGGCTTGGCGCGGAGCGCGGCGGTGCGCGAAACCGGGTCGGCGACGAGCGTTGCGATCGGCGCGGCATCGTCGACGAGCCGGTTGACGAAGGAGGTGTTCGCGCCGTTCTCGAGCAGGCGGCGCACCAGATAGGCGAGGAGATCCTCATGGCCGCCCACCGGCGCGTAAACCCGGCACGCGAACGAGGCTGATTCCGTGCCGACGATCTGATCGTAAAGCGCCTCGCCCATGCCATGGAGCCGCTGGAACTCGAAATCGCGCTCGCCCGCGACGAGATCGACGACGGCGGCGACGGAATGGGCGTTATGCGTCGCGAATTGCGGAAAGAAGACTTCCCGCGCCTGCCAGAGACGCCGCATGCAGGCGAGATAGGAGACATCGGTCGAGGCCTTGCGCGTATAGACCGGAAAGGAATCGAGCCCGCGTTCCTGCGTGCGCTTGATCTCGGTGTCCCAATAGGCGCCCTTGACGAGCCGCACCATCATGCGCCGGTCGAGCGAGCGCGAAAGCGCATCGACATAATCGATCACCTCGCCGGCGCGCTTCTGGTAGGCCTGGACGGCAAGCCCGAAGCCGTCCCAGCCGGCGAGCGAGGCATCGGCAAGGGTCGCGGCGATCACATCGAGCGACAATTCGAGCCGGTCCGCCTCCTCGGCATCGACGGTGAAATTCAAATCGTAAGTCTTGGCCTGGCGCGCGAGGTCGATCAGCCGCGGCACCAGTTCGTCCATCACGCGCGCGCGGCTGATCGCCTCAAAGCGCGGATGCAGCGCGGAGAGCTTGACCGAGATGCCCGGCCGGTCGGGCAGGGGATGATCATGCGCACTGCGGCCGATCGCTTCGATCGCGCTTCTGTAGGCGTCGAAATAGCGCACCGCATCGGCGGCGGTGCGGGCACCTTCGCCCAACATGTCGAAGGAGTAGCGCGAGGGGCGCGCCGAGTCCGGCTGCGCCCGGGACAGCGCGGCCCCAATGGTTTCGCCGAGCACGAAATGGCTGCCCATCAGCCGCATCGCCTGGCGCGTCGCGGCCCGCACCGCCGGCAGCCCGAGCCGCTTGGCGAGCCGCCCGATCGTGCCTTGCGGGGTTTCGCCCGGCTGGATGACGCGCGCCGACATGCCCAGCGCCCAGGCCGAGGCGTTGACCAGGAAGGCGCTGGACTTGGTTTCGTGGTGGATGAAATCGCCTTCGCCGAGCTTGTCCTCGATGAACCGGTCGGCGGTACGGGCATCGGGCACGCGCAGCAAAGCTTCTGCGAGCACCATCAGCGCTAGCCCCTCCTTGGTGGAGAGCGCAAATTCGTGCAAGAGGTCTTCGACGCCGCCGAGCCGATCGTCCCTGGTTCTGATCGCCTCGATCAGGCGCGTGGCGACAGCGTCGATCCGCGGCGAATCAATGCGCGCGGCATCGAGCAGCCTTGCCGCAATCTGAATGTCGTCCGGCGCATAGACCGCCGTGAACGGCGCAAGGGGAAAGCTATCGGTCATGGCATGCGGGCATTTTAGCACGCAACCAGGCTCGGCACGAAAAAGCCGCTTATCGAGCAGGAGCGCAATTCGTTCCTGCTGAATGCAATGTGCTTGAAACGGAAATCTGCCGCGCGGAACTTGGCAAAGTACGCGGCGGACGTCAGCTAGACCTTCAGATTCTCGGCCGAGGTCTTGCCGCGATTGGCAATTTCTTCGTATTCAATCGTCTGTCCTTCGTTAAGCGTGGTCAATCCGGCCTTCTGCACCGCCGAGATGTGAACAAACACGTCCTTGCCCCCAGTTGAGGGCTGAATAAATCCATAGCCCTTGGTTGGGTTGAACCACTTGACCGTACCCTTAGCCATACGTCGTCTCCGCGGGACAAAAAATCATAAACGAACCAGCGGTCCCCGCTAACCGCTATGTCCGGTCAGTCAGAATACGCTGGTTGCGGCCGTCATGGTAGCTCAAACAACGGCGATATCGCGGCGTATTGCCCGATTTTGCCCGTTTCGCGCTCATTTGAGGCGGCAGTGGCGCGCATTGGAAGCTGCATTGCAGTTCGGGGTTAAAGCGCTCGGCGGCGTGCGGCGCTCTTGCAAAAGATCGTGCTTAATCAAAGTCTAAGGCGCGGGGGCGATTCGACCTCAAGTTGTTCAGCTTCAGGCCGCGACGCCGTCCGGCTGGTCGATCAGAGCCGCCAATGCTCCCGCGCTGGTGACGATGCGGACCATCATCGGTTCGGCGCGCCCGCGGATTGCGACTTCCTGTCGCGGCATGCCGTCGGCAACGAGGCTCGCCGTGGAGCAGACCGCTTCCGAGACGACCGCCTCGCAGGCAAGACTCTTGGTCATGTCCTGCAGCCTCGCCGCGACATTGACGGCATCGCCGAGCGCCGTGAACACCATGTGGTCACGGTAGCCGATGTCCCCGACGATCACTTCACCGCCATGAATGCCGATGCCGAAGCGGATCGGCTCGCGCAGATCGGGCGCCAGAAAATGGTTCAGTTCGTCGATGTTGGCGGCGATTGCCGCGGCCGCCCGCAGCGCCCCGCGGCAGGCCTCCTGTCCATTGGTCACAAGGCCGAACAGCGCCAGCATGCCGTCGCCGACGAACTGGTTCGGCTGCCCGCCGCAGGTGATCACGGCCTGCGATACGGCGGCCAGGAATCGGTTGACGATGAAGACGGTGTCGAAGGGCAGGCGATGTTCCGCAAGCCGGGTCGAGCCGCGCATGTCCACGAACAGGCTGACGAGATACCGTTCCTGGCCGATGCGGGCCGGTTGCCGGGCATGGGCGCTTGCCGATATCGCGCTCGGCGTGAAGAGCTGAAAGAAGGAGAGATCGGCGCGGGGGCGCAGCTGGCAGGCCAGCCGGATCGACGGGTCTGCAGTGCCGACGCGGGCCAGCACAAAAGCCTCGCGCTGTGAAGGCTCCGGCAGGCCGCTGTAATCTCCGATCACGCGGATGCGGCAGGTCGAGCAGCGAGCTCTCCCGCCGCAGACGCTCGCATGCGGCACGTTGTGACGCAGGCTTGCTTCCAGCACGCTGAGGCCCTTGGGCACGCGGATGGTCCTGCCATTGCCGTAGGACAGGGTGATCAAGCCGCCGCGCCGCTCGTGCAGTTCGCGCGCGCCCTTTGCGAGCAGGGCGAGGCCGATCAGGCCGAGATAGACCATTATCGAATAGTCGGTGATCGCCTCCAGCGTGTCCTGCTGCGCCGGCGTGCCGATCTTCAGCGCGGAAAGATTGACGTCACGCCATTGCGGATCGGCGCTGGCCGCCATGATCTGGCGTCCGCCTTGGTAGAAGCCCAGGAGCGCCAGGCTCGGGATCAGCACCGCGGCAGCGAGCAGGAAAGGCGCCGCGCGCCTGTAGAACGGCTTCATGCGGAGCCAGAAATGCAGACCGATGCAGCCATGCACCCAGGCGACGACGAGCAGGATCGATATCTGCAGGCCCTTGCCGGGCCTGCCGACCCAGAACGCGTAGAGCTCTTGCGGATAAAGCTTTTCATTGGCGAATAGCGTCATGCCGAGCCGCACGCCAACGATGTGGCTGAATACCAGCAGCGGAATGCTCAGGCCCAGCACGAGCTGCAGCGGTTCGACGGCCTTCCAGCGGAATTCCCGGCGCTGGTACAGTGCCCAGATGCCGAGGCCGGTGTGCAGCAGCGCGGCCGTATAGAAGACGATCGCAACCGGCAGGAACTGCCAGAACTCGGTGTGATAGTAGACCCCGGCCTGCATCGCCTCGACGGAGATGTTGCCGAGCGCATGGTTGAGAAAATGGCTGACCAGGTACGTGAACAGCACCAGTCCGCAGGCAAGCCGGATTTGCCGCGCCCCGACACCGTGCGCCGATTCCCGCAGTCTCTCCCGACAGCTCATGGCCATGCGATCCATGAATCCTGACCCGGATTCGGCGACGCTTATTCCCCGACTATATCAACACTGTGAATACCGTTCGGCGGGCAACCCGCGCAAGCGAGCAGGCGGCACCTGGTTCCCCCATCGCGCCCGGGGGAGAAGCGGGCCCGTGCCGCATAGGCCGCGTTGACACCCCTGTCTCAGTCGGGGAAAAGCGCGCCGTGACATCAGCCCCGCAAGACCTTGTCCGCGACAAGCCGGATCATCGCGCCCATCGGCAATTGACGGTCGCCGTCATCGTGATCGCCGCGATGACGCTGCTGCGCATCGTCTATGCCTGCCTGATCGATCTGCGCACGGACGAGGCCTATTACTGGACCTGGTCGAACGAGCATGTGCTGACCTTTCTCGATCATCCGCCGATGATCGCCTGGTTCATCCGGCTCGGCACTGCGATTTTCGGCGACACCAATTTCGGCGTCAGGTTCGCCGGCATCCTGGCGATGCTGGTGATGCAGCTCCTGCTCGCGGATATCGCGCGGCGACTGACACACGATATCCGCGCGATCGTGCTCGCGATTCTGATGCCGGAGGCCGCCGTCTACTACGGGCTGCTGATGGCAAAGGTCGCGCCCGACGTCGCCCTGGTGCCGTTCGCGGTGGCCATGATGTGGGCGCTGGTTCGGCTGGCCGAGAGCGGCAATCCGCGCTGGTGGCTGGTGGCGGGCGTTTTTGGAGGCCTGTCGCTGCTGTCGAAATTCACCGCCGTGATGTTCGTGCCGGCCATTGTCGCTTTTATGCTGGTGCCGGACTGGCGGGTCCGCTGGCTGAAAAGCCCGTACCCCTGGCTGGCGGCGCTGATCGCGATCCTCCTGTTCCTGCCCGTCCTGATCTGGAATGCGCAGCACGACTGGGCCTCGTTCCGCTTCCAATCCGTGCGGGCGACCGCGGTGCACGAGTTTTCGCTGCGCACCGTCGGCGACTATATCGGCCTGCAGTTCGCCCTGGTCGGCTTCGTCCTGTTGCCGGTGGTGCTGTCGGGCGTGACGCTGACCGCGCGGCGCGGCTATCTGGCGCGCGAGCCGGTCGCAATCCTGCTGTCGACCGCGGTGCTCGTTCCCTTCCTGTATTTCTTCTGGAAGTCGCTCAGTCTTCGGGTCGGCGATACCTGGCCTATGTTCATGTGGCCGATCGGCTTTGCCGCCGCCGCCGTCAACATTGCGATGCTGCCGCGCGAGGGTTGGCCGGCCTGGATGGTCAGATCGAGCATCTGGTGGGCCAACACGGCCGTCGTCTCGGGCCTCGTGACGGTCGTCCTGGTCTTTCTCTATTCGGTCGCCAGCCCCTGGAATTTCTTCGGCCACGCCGATCCGATCGGCAGCGAGGCCGGCTTTGCGCAGGTCGCCGCGCGCGCGCAGGCGCAACTGGAGAAGACGGGCGCGAGCTGGATCGCGACCACCGACTATCGCACCTATGCGATGATGCGCTGGTATTTCAAGGGCCGCGTGCCCGTCGTCCAGATCAACGAGCGTGGCCGCTTCCAGGGCTTTGCCGATCCGGGCATGGACAGGATCAGAGACCACATCGGCCTTTATGTCGCACGCGAGCCCGATCCGAAGTTGGGGCTATGGAATCTGACCACGGCCACACGCGAGCCGCTGGAGCGTGTCGACCGGGTCTGGCGCGGCGTGGTGATGGACACCTATGCGCTGGAAAAGCTCACCGGCTGGACCCCCGAGCTTGATCCGCCAGCGGACTCGCCGTTCTTCCGCTGGCGCGTGCTGGCGGGTGACGTCCGGACGAGTGAATCCGCATGACCTAGCGCGTCGGTTGCGGGTTATTCCTCGGCCTCGCGCTTGCGCACCAGGTCTTTGGCGAGATCGGCGAGCATCGGCTGCGGCAGCGCGGCGAAAGGCAGCGGGCGCGTGACCTCGATTGCGGCGAGCCCCAAACGCGCGGTGAGCAGTCCATTGAGCACGCCCTCGCCGAGCCGCTGCGACAGCCTTGCCGCGATGCCATGACCGAGCACCTGCTGCACCAGACTGTCGCTGGCGGCCATGCCGCCCGTGATCGCGAGATGCGCGATGACATGGCGCAGCAGGCGGATCATTCCGAGCGTGCCCGGTCGGCCGCCGTAGAGCCGCGCCAATTGCCGGATCAGCCGCAATGCGGCGACGAACACGAACAGCACGTCGACCAAGGCGCGCGGGCTCACCGCGGTCACGATCGAGACGCGCTGCGCGGCGGACGAAACCAGGCGCCGCGCCTCGGCATCGAGCGGCGTCATCAGCTCGCGCTCGGCCAGCCGGATCATGTCGGCGCCGTCGATGATGTCGTCGACATGGCCCTGCAGCGCGACACGGGCGCGGGCCAGTTGCGGATTCCGATGCGCGATCTTGATGAGCTCGCGCACGATGCTTCGGCTCTCCGCGCGGTCGTCGCTGAGCAGCACCGCGGCGGCGCGCGCCTGCAGCTTCTCGATTGCGGCAAGCCGGATCAGGCTGATTGTTTCGCGCGCGGTGACGGCGGCAAGCGCGAGCGCTGCGACAAAGGCCAGGGCAAGACCAAGGACACCCAGGCTCTCGCTGCGGGCGAACAGGTTCTCGATCATCTCGGTGACGCCGAGTCCGACCCCGAGCAGCACGAGTCCTGCCAACGCGGCCCAGAACAGCGAGCCCCAGGGCCAACCAGGCCGCTCGAGAAGCGGCGCTTCGATCGGAACCGGAAGCGCGGCAGGTTCCGCTTCGGGCGTGATCTGGATCGTGCCGCGCAGCGGCCGCTGTGTGTCCTCGCCATCGAGCACCACCACACCGGGGTCGTCGAGCCGGAAGGTCTGGGGCCTGCGCGAGGGAAAGCGCTCGCTCATTGCAATCTGTCTCCGATCAGGAACTGCAGCGCGCGGTCGAGCCGGATATGCGGCAGCGCAGGCGCGCTCTCGCCGTCGCGTTCGAGCGGTGGCGGGCGGAAGCGCAGGAAACGGAAATCGGACGTTTCGGCTTCCGCGCTGGACAGCCCGCGAAAGGCGGCTTCGCCGTTGAACAGCGCATCCGGATCGGCGGGCAGGTCGCCGGGAAAGGTAGCGACTTCCGCGTTGCCGTCAAATGTTTCGCCGCCGGCGGTTTCACCGGGCAGCGGCGTGCCGAGGATCGACGGAAGCCTGTCGCGCCCGCGCGCGACCACCGCCTCACGGGTGGCGCGAACTGCGGCCAGCGCCACCACATCGATGGTTGCACCCGTGTTCTCGGCTTTGGCGACGGCTCTTCCGACGGCGCGCCGCAGGATGGCCTCGAGCCGGTCATGACTCGAATGATGCAGATGATCGGCCTTGGTCGCGGCAAAGAGGATGCGGTCGATACGGGGTCTGAACAGCGCCGACAGCAGCGTCGAGCGGCCGACCCTGAAGCAGTCGAGGATGCCGGCCAGCGCGGCCTCGAGGTCGTGCAGCGCTTCCGGGCCGGAGTTGAAGGCCGCCAGCGCGTCGACCAGCACGATCTGGCGATCGAGTCTGGCAAAATGGTCGCGGAAGAAGGGGCGAACCACGACGTGCTTGTAGGCCTCATAGCGCCGCACCATCATCGCCCAGAGCGAACCCTCCGGTGCCATCCCGTCGAGCGGCACGTCGAGCGGTGCAAAGGTCAGCGCCGGAGAGCCTGCGAGGCCGCCCGGCATCAGGAAGCGGCCGGGCGGCAACAGGCTCATCGCAAAACGCTCGTCGCGGCAGGCTCGCAGGTAGTCGGTAAAGAGCCTTGCCGCCGTCAGCGTCGCCTGCTCGTCCTCGGCGGCCTTGGGGTCGAGCGTGGCGAGGTGGGCATGCCAGCTTGCGGCCAGCGGCGCGCGCGGCTTCTCCCGCGACAGCGCGAGACTCTCCTGCGCCCATTGCTCGTAGCTCTTGTCGAGCAGCGGCAGGTCCAGCAGCCATTCGCCAGGGTAGTCGACGATGTCGAGCGTGAGCTGGCGATCTGCGCTGTTTTGCCGCTGGTAGTCGATGACGAGACGCAACTCGCTGATGTCGACCGTGGAGCTCGGCCAGCGGCGCTCCTCGATCAACGTGCGCAAATGGCTCTCGTAGTCGAAGCGCGGCACCGCGTCGTCCGGCTGCGGCGCAAGATGGGCGCGGGCGATCCGCCCCGAGTCATAGGCTTCGAACACCGGAAAGCGGCCGCCACGGGTCAGCCCGTGGACCAGCGCCGTGATGAACACCGTCTTGCCGGCGCGTGACAGGCCGGTGACACCCAGGCGGACGGTGGGGTTGAAAAAATATTCGCCATAGTCGAGCAGGGCTCGCGCCGACAGGCGTGCTTCCTCGACGATATCGGAGAGGCTGAGGGCCATGCGGGGAGCGAAACTCAGGGTGCGGGAACGGGCGGGGCTAGCGCAAAGGTGGCCATTGCATGGCCGAAATCAAGCTTCACATTTTGTGAGCTATCTGGGCGTCTGGAACGCTTCCTTGGCCTCCTTACGGCCTATATTGATTGCAACGCACCAGGGTTCTCGGATCAAAGCCATGACCATGTTCGAGTTGAAGCAGCTGGCCTCCACCTCCGTCCACGCGGCGGCGGGGGCGATCGGCTGGGATTATGATCGCGCCGAACTGATCGCCGACGGCATCGTCCATGCCGTCGGCATCATCCTGGGGCTCGTCGCCGCCACTGCCTTGATAGTCCTGACCGCAGTCTATGCCACCGCTGTTGATATTCTCGGCGTGTCGATTTACGTGGCCGGCCTGCTCACCATGCTGGTGCTGTCGGCAACCTACAATCTGTGGCCGGTGTCGCGCGCCAAATGGGTGCTGCGCCGCTTCGATCACTCGGCGATCTATGTGCTGATCGCCGCGACCTATACGCCATTCATCATGGCGCTGCCGACGAGCGTCTTCTCCATCGCGCTGTTGACCGGGGTCTGGTGCGTGGCGATTTTCGGCATCGTGCTTAAGCTCGGCTGGCCCGGCCGTTTCAGCGGGCTCTCGCTCGGGCTCTATCTCGCGCTGGGCTGGAGCGGCATCATGATCTATGATCAGGTGGTCGCGGCGCTGCCGAAGTTCGCGCTCTGGTTCGTGCTCGCGGGTGGCGCGCTCTACACTTTCGGCGTGATCTTTCACGCCTGGCGGCGGTTGCGCTTCCAGAATGCGATCTGGCATGCTTTCGTCCTGCTGGGCGCGGCCTGCCACTACACCGCCGTGCTCGATCTGGTTCTGGCTTGACGTTGAAGGGGAGTGCGCGATGCAGGTGGCCGGCAAGGTCGTGGTGGTCACTGGCGGCGCCAATGGCATCGGCAAGGCGCTGTGCGAGGCGTTTCACGCTGCGGGCGCAGCCAAGGTGGTCGTGACCGATCTCGACGGCGGCGGCGCGCGGGCGGTTGCGGGCGCCATCGACGGCGCTGCGTTCAAATGCGACGTCGCAAAGGAGAAGGACATCCTTCACGTCATCGAGGAGACGGAGCGGCAATTCGGCCCGATCGCCCTGTTCTGCTCCAATGCCGGGATCGGCGGCGGCTTCGACCCGCTGTCGGTCAACGCCGGCGGCACCTCGGACGAGCCGTTCGCGCGCAGCTGGGCAATTCACGTGATGGCGCATGTCTATGCGGCGCGGCACCTGGTTCCGCGCTACAAGGCGCGCGGCGGCGGCTATTTTCTCAACACGATTTCCGCGGCCGGCCTGTTGTCGCAGGTCGGCAGCCCGGCCTATTCCACCACCAAGCATGCTGCGGTTGGTTTTGCCGAAAACCTCGCGATCTCGCACCGCGCCGACGGCATCAAGGTTTCGATCCTCTGTCCGCAGGGCGTCGACACCAACATGCTGCGTTCGATCCCGAAGGGGCCGCAGTCGTCCGACGGCGATCTTGCGCCCGAGCAGGTCGCCAGCGATGCGCTTGCCGGCATCGAACGGGAGACGTTCCTGATCCTGCCGCATCCCCAGGTGCTCGGCTATATGCGCAACAAGACCGAAAATTACGACCGCTGGATCGCAGGCATGGCCAAGATCCAGGCCAAGATGCGGGAAGAGTTCGGGACGTAATCCGCCATTTCAGGCGACCGGCTGCAGCGCCGCTGCGGCCCTGGCGGCACGATCGGCCTTCAAGGCGCGGGCGTAAAGCATCAATCCTTCGCGCACGGTGCGTTGTTCGGAGTCCGTCAGCCCGGCCAGCGCGCCGGACACCTGGCGCCGGCCGAATGCATGCAGGGCGGCCAGCGTGCGCCGTCCCTTTGCCGTCAGCGACAATGGCTTGATCCGCGCATCGCCCGGATCGGCCATTTCCTTCAATTCGCCGCTCTCGATCAGCTTGCGGACCATGCGGCTCACGCTCGACTTCTCGAGATGCAGGAATTCGGCAAGCTGCATCGATGTCATCGGACCGCGCATGCCGATCTCGAGGATGGTATGGACCGCCGACGGCGCATAGTCGGTCGCCGCGACCGTCGCTTCCATGAAGCCGAGTTCCCGGACCATCTGCCGGGAAGCCGCGCGAATATCGTCGATCAGAATGAGGTGGAAATTGTCCATCTTGACTCCGGCATATAGTTGTATCATACAACTATATGCCGATGCAACGGTGCATGCGGCGAAAAATGGATCCGGCGACATGGGTGAGGCTTTGCCGACCAGTGTTTCAGTGGGCAAATCTGCGGGCCGAATGCGCGGAAGGGTCTGCCTCATCACCGGCGGCGGCAGCGGCATCGGCCGTGCTGCGGCGCTGAAGATGGCCGAAGAGGGCGCCGAGGCGGTGCTGATCGCCGGCAGGCGCGAAGCAGAAATTGAAGCAACCGCAGCCGAGTGTGCCAGGGTGGGTGCGAACGCGCTTGCGCTGAGAACCGACGTCACGCGGGAGGACGAGGTCGAGCGTCTCGTGAAAACTGCGGTCGAACGCTACGGCCGGCTGGACGTGGCCTTCAACAATGCCGGTTTTCAGGAGCGGCGTGCACCCTTGGAGACGCAAGGCAGCGCCGTCTATGACGCGGTGTTCGACACCAATGTGCGGGCGGTCTTTCTTTGCTTGCGCCACCAGCTTCCCATCATGTTCGCGCAAGGCCAGGGCAGGATCGTCGTCAACGCATCCGTCAGCGGTGTGCGCAATCCCAATTCCGGCTTCTCGCTTTATTCCGCCTCGAAGGCGGCCGCGATCTCGCTGGTCCGCTCGGCGGCCATGGAGGCGGCGCCGCGTGGCGTGCGGATCAACACGATCGCGCCAGGCCGGGTCGTGACCGACATGATGCTGAGTTCCGGCGTAGGCGACATGGCAAGCGTCGCTGCCGGGCTGCCGCTGCGCCGGATGGGACAGGCCGAGGAAGTCGCCGAAGCCGTGGTCTGGCTGCTCTCGGATGCATCCTCTTACGTGGTCGGCCATGTCCTCGCCGCCGATGGCGGCTTCCTCGCAACGTGAGGAAAGCGGTCAGCGACTGTTCGCTACGTCCGACCGCTTTGCGCGTAGAGCAGCGGCACCGCGGAATCCACCATCACCTCGATCAGGCTCGCCCCGTCATGCGCAAGTCCGCGCGACAGCGCAGGCGCAAGCTCGGCGGCCTCGGTCACACGCACCGCGGCGCAACCGTGGCCCTCGGCGATCTTGACGAAATCGATTCCGGGCAGGTCGAGGCCGGGCACGTTGCGCACCTGCATCACCTGGCTGAACGAGCGCATGGCGCCATAGCCTGAATTGTTGATGACGACCACCGTCAGCGGCAGCTTGCGCTGCGCCGCCGTCCACAGCGCCTGGATCGAATACATCGCCGAGCCGTCGCCGATCAGGCAGACCGTGCGCCGCGCGGGCCGGCCAAGCGCGAGGCCCACGGAAGCAGGGAGGCTGAACCCGAGCCCGCCGCTTGCCATGGTGTAAAAACTGTCCTGGCCGCGCATTGGCATATGCCGGTGCATCGCCGGGCGGTGCGACGGCGCCTCCTCGACCAGCGCGGCATCCTCCGGCATCGCGTTCGCGAGCGTATGCAGCAGATAGTCCACCGGAATCGGATCGGCTGCCGCTGGTGGCGGCGGCAGGTCGCGGCCCGCGGGCGCCGTGCGCGTCGTCTCCGAAACCAATTCGAGCAGCATCGACAGCGCCGGCTTCATGGTCGCGATGATGCTGGTGCCGACCGGCGTCACCGCTGCCGCATCGGGATCGTCGGTGATCTGGAACAGCGTGGTTGCGCCGTCAAAGATTGCGGCATGCCCCTCGACATGGAACGTGAAGACCGGCGCGCCGACCACGACCACGAGATCATGGCCGCGCAACGCGTCCGAGAGCTGGCCTGGAGAGGCGTGAAGGAGGCCGGCAAATTGCGGATGCCGCTCCGGAAACGAGCAGCGCGCCGAGAACGGGCTGACCCAGACCGCAGCTTTGGCCTTCTCTGCCACGCGCACCATCAGCGCGACAGCTTCCGCGCGGTCGATCGCCGGGCCGACGACAAAGGCGGGGCGCTTGCTTTTCGAAAGCGCTGCGGCCAGCGCCTGCAGGGCGTGCGGATCCGGGCCGATCTCGCGGCTCACCTGGCGTGCCTGCACCGGCTGGGCCGGATGTGTCCAGTCGTCGCTCGGGATCGACACGAAGGTCGGGCCGCAGGGCGGCTGCATCGCCACGTAATAGGCACGCGCGATTGCGGCCGGGACATCTTCGGCGCGCGCCGGCTCGACGCTGAACTTGACGTAGGGCCGCGGAAATTCCGATGCCCGCTCGGCAAAGAGAAAAGGCTGCCAGGGCAGGATCGAACGCGACTGCTGGCCTGCGGTAATCACGAGCGGCGTCTGGTTGCGATGGGCGGTGTAGATGTTGCCGAGCGCGTTGCCGAGGCCGGCTGCCGAATGCAGGCTGACGAAACCGGCGTTGCGCGTGGCCTGCGCATAGCCGTCCGCCATGCTGACGGCGGAAGCCTCCTGCAGCGCCAGCACATAGTCGATGTCGTCGGGCCAGTCGCTCAAGAACGGCAGTTCGGTCGAACCGGGATTTCCGAACACCTTGTTGATGCCGAAGGCGCGCAACAGATCGAACGTTGCGTGCTTGACGGTGAGGGAGGGGGAGTTTGTGGGTTTAGGGGGCACGATCGAACCTATCCTTGAGGGTTCGTCATTGCGAGCGAAGCGAAGTAATCCAGAGCCGCGCATGAAGCCCCGGATTGCTTCGTGGCTTCGCGCCTCGCAATGACGACGGAATAATCATCACCACGACGCGGTGCCCTTCATGGTCGGCTGGCCCGCCTCGTTGGCGGTCCACAGCTCCATGGTTGCGCCGTTGTCGTTGGCGTTGATGGAGAACTCGCTGCCTTCGAACAGTGGCTGCACTCCGCGATAGCTGAATTTCTTCGGCGGCTTGCCGCCGCGCAAGCGGGCGGCCATCTCGACGATGAGGGCTGCCTGCAGGGGGCCATGGAAGATCAGTCCGGGATAGCCCTCGACCTTGGTGACGTAATCGCGGTCGTAATGGATGCGATGGCCGTTGAAGGTGAGGGCCGAATAGCGGAACAGGAGCACCGGATCGGACACATGGGTTTCGCGATGCTGGGCGGCCGGTGCCGGCGCGGACTTCGCGGGAGCGGATTTTGCTGGCGCCGCGCTCTGCGGGTTTCCCGTGTCGCGATAGACGATGTCCTGCCGCTCGCGGATCGCGGTGCCGCGCGGCGAGGTTACGACGTGCTCGACCGAAACGAAGCAGAGTTGCCCGGTCGAGCCGGTCTTCACCGTCACATCCGAGATGCGCGAGGTCCGCGTCGATTCATCGCCGACGCGTAAGCTGTCGAGAAATTCGATCTCGCCGCCGGCCCACATCCGCCGCGGCAGCGGCACCGGCGGCAGAAAGCCACCCCTCGTGGGATGCCCGTCGGCACCCAGTTGCGACATCGGAAACACCGGCTGCGCCAGGCACCAATGCACAGTGAACGGGGCGGCATCGCCCGCCTTGGGCTCGCCGATCTCCTGGAACAGCGTTGCACGCAGGCCCTTCACGAGTTGCGCGGTGACGATGTCGGTGGCTTGCTGGGTGCGGCCGATCCATTGCCGCAAATGATCGAGATCGAGCTTTTCGGTCATGACGATTTCGCCCGTACGCGAGGAGCTTCCGATGGAGCCTTGTGCTCGCCGATCGCGGGCACCGCGCCGTAGTGCCTGTCCTCGCCGACGAAAATCGCGGCCGGCGCAGGATAGGTCACCACGCCGTTCGGCGTGTCCACCTCGATGCGGCGCAGATGCGGATGGATGGTCAGGTCAGCCATGGTGTTAACCTCGGCAAAGGCGATATCGGCATCCGACAGCCGCCTGAGCAGTTGGTCGCGCGTCATGGCCGCAAAACCATCGCCCACGGTCTTGTCGGTCAGCGCGCGATTGCGCACGCGCTCGACCATGTTGGCAAAGCGCGGATCGTTGGGCAGGTCGGGCTTGGCGAGCACCTCGGCGCAGAGCTTTTTCCACTCGCGCTCGCTCTGGATCGAAATCAGGATGTCCTTGCCATCGCTCGAGCGGAACACGCCGTAGGGCGCGATCGAAGGATGGGCCAGCCCCATGCGTTTCGGTGGATTGCCGGCCTCCGAATTGAGCAGGGGCACGGTGAGCCAGTCCGCCATCACGTCGAACATCGAAATCCGGATGTCGGCGCCCTGGCCGGTGCGTCCGCGCGCGATCAGGGCTTCCAGGATCGAGGCGTGCGCGGTGGCGCCGGTTGCGATGTCGACGATGGAAAGACCGACGCGGGACGGTCCATCCGGCCCGCCGGTGATCGAGGCAAGGCCGCTCTCGGCCTGGATCAGCAGGTCGTAGGCCTTGCGATGCGCGTAGGGTCCGCTATCGCCATAGCCCGTGATGGTACAGCAGATCAGCCGCGGATAGTCCTTGCGGAGCCGTTCGAGCGAAAAGCCCAGCTTATCCATCGAGCCGGGTTTCAAATTCTGCAGCAATATGTCGGCGCCGCCGATCAGCTCTTCGAGCTGCGCGCGGCCTTCCTTGGTCGCGAGGTCGACCACGACGGATTGCTTGCCGCGGTTGAGCCAGACGAAATAGCTGCTCTGGCCCTTGGCCGCCGCGTCGTAGCCGCGGGCGAAATCGCCCTCCGGCCGCTCGACCTTGATGACCTCGGCACCGGCGTCCGCAAGCCGCGAGGAGCAGAACGGGGCTGCGACCGCCTGTTCGACGGCGATCACCTTGATTCCTTCAAGCGGCAGCATGCTCGTGCCTCAATAGGAGCGGGGCATGCCGAGCACGTGCTCGGCGATGAACGAGAGCACCAGGTTGGTCGAGATCGGCGCCACCTGGTAGAGCCGCGTCTCGCGGAATTTCCGCTCGACGTCGTACTCTTCCGCAAAGCCGAAGCCGCCATGGGTCTGGATGGCCGCATTGGCGGCTTCCCAGGATGCATCCGCCGCGAGCATCTTGGCCATGTTGGCCTCCGCGCCGCAATCGAGTCCCGCCTCGTATTTGCGCGTCGCTTCCTTGACCATCAGTTCGGCCGCCCGCATCGAGGCATAGGCCTTTGCGATCGGAAACTGGATGCCCTGGTTCTGGCCGATCGGGCGGCCGAACACGGCGCGCTCCTTGGCGTAGTTGGTAGCCTTGGCGATGAACCATTTGGCGTCGCCGATGCATTCGGCGGCGATCAGGATGCGCTCGGCGTTCATGCCCGAGAGAATGTAGCGGAAGCCCTTGCCTTCCTCGCCGATCAGGTTCTCCGCCGGCACCTTCATGTCGGTGAAGAATACCTCCGTCGTGGAGTGGTTCATCATGGTGCGGATGGGGCGGATGGTCAGTCCCGCGTTTCTGGCCTCCCGCATATCGACGATGAACACCGACAGCCCGTCGGTGCGCTTCTTCACCTGGTCCTTCGGCGTGGTGCGCGCGAGCAGGATCATCAAGTCGGAATATTCGGCGCGGCTGGTCCAGATTTTCTGGCCGTTGACGATGTAGCTGTCGTTGCCCTCGCGCCGCGCAAAGGTTTTCAGGGAGGACGTGTCGGTGCCGCTGGTCGGCTCTGTGACGCCGAAGGCCTGCAGGCGCAATTCGCCGCTTGCGATCTTCGGCAGCCATTTTGCCTTCTGCTCCTCGCTGCCGTGCCGCAGCAGCGTGCCCATGGTGTACATTTGGGCATGGCAGCCGCCGCCATTGCAGCCGGCGCGCTGGATCTCCTCCAGGATCGCGGCGGCCGCCGAAAGCTTCAGGCCAGCGCCGCCATATTCCTCGGGGATCAGCACCGAGAGATAGCCGGCCTGCGTCAGCGCGTCGACGAAGGCCTTCGGATAGGCCATCTCGCGATCGAGCTTGCGCCAATATTCGCCGGGAAACTGTGCGCACAGCTTTGCCACTGCGTCGCGGATATCGGCGTGTTCGTCCGGCTGTTCCTGAATCTGTCCCTGGGTCGTCATCGTTGCTCGGCTGTCCGATTCATGGCCGGCGAAGGTCGCGAGGTCCGGCCCGGCCATGGGTTAGCAGGGCCGGAGCGGGTGCGGTAGTCGTTAAATGCTGCCACCTCATGTTATGCCGGAATGCGCACCGGCAGGGATTCGATGCCACGTACGAAACTGGAATAGACCCGCTTCGGCTCGCCGACCACCTCGATCCGCTCGAAGCGCTTGAGGATTTCCTCCCAGACGATCCGAAGCTGCAATTCGGCGAGCCGCATGCCGACGCAACGGTGAATGCCGAAGCCGAACGATAGATGGGTGCGCGGCCGCGGCCGGTCGATGATGAACTCGTTCGGCCGGTCGATTGCCTCTTCGTCGCGGTTGCCGGAGACGTACCACATCACCACGCGGTCGCCCTTCCTGATCCTCTTGCCGCCGATCTCGGTGTCCTCGAGCGCGGTGCGCCGCATATGCGCGAGCGGCGTCTGCCAGCGGATCACCTCCGGCACCATGGAATCGATCAGGCCCGGATTTTCGCGCAGCTTCCGGTACTCGTCGGGATTTTCGTTCAGCGCCAGCACCGAAGCGCTCATGGTGTTGCGGGTGGTGTCGTTGCCGCCGACGATCAGCAGAATGATGTTGCCCATCAGGTTGTCGCCGTCCATGTGCCGGGTGGCTTCGCTGTGGGCCATCATCGAGAGCAGGTCGTTGCGCGGCTCGGCGTTGACGCGCTCGTTCCAGAGCCGGGCGAAATATTCGCGGCACTCGTCCATTTCCCTTCGCCGCTGCTCCGGCGATTCCACGACGCCGCTCTTGGGCAGCGCGGTGGAGACGTCCGACCAGCGTGTCAGCTTGCGCCGCTCGTCGAACGGAAAATCGAACAGCGTGGCCAGCATCTGCGTGGTCAGCTCGATCGAAACGCGTTCGACGAAATTGAAGGTCTCGTTGCGCGGCAGGTTGTCGAGCACTTTCGCCGAGCGCTTGCGGATCAGGACGGCGAGCTGATCGAGATGATCGGGCGTGAACATCGGCGATACCGTCTTGCGCTGCGCCGAGTGCTTCGGCTGGTCCATCGCAATGAAGCTCGGCCAGTCGTAGCCGGGCGGGGCGTCGCGGATCGAAATGCCGCCGAGCCGGGCGTCGGACGAGAAGATGCCGTGACTGGTGTCGACATGCATGATGTCGTTGTACTTTACGACCGACCAATACGGCTCGATCCGTGCATTGGTGCAGTAATGCACCGGCTCTTCCTTGCGCAGCCGCTCGAACCACGGCCAGAGCGTGTCGTCCTGGAACAGCCGTGGCGCGCCGGGATGAAAATCCTTCAGCGGTGTCGAATAGGCCTGCTCGCGCGCGAGCCGCAGCCGTTCAGCCTTATCCATGTTGACCGCAGTTTGGATGTTCATGGTTGATCGTTCCCGCATTCGTCTGCATTTCGGCGAATTGATAGTGAGGAGCGTATTGCGGAGTCATTTCAAAATACTTCCGTCGCGTTACATCTGAAATGACGGGCAAGCGCGGGGAAGAGCCATCGCCGCCGGTCGTGCATTCCTGTGACCAGTCGCTATGCCGCAATCCGCACGGGCAGGCTTTCGTAGCCCTTCACAAAACTCGAATAGACCCGCCTGGGCTCGCCAACCACTTCGATATCGTCGAATCGCTTGAGGATTTCTTCCCAGATGATCCTGAGCTGCAGCTCGGCGAGCCGCAGGCCTACGCAGCGATGGATGCCGAAGCCGAAAGAAAGGTGCTGACGCGGTCGGGCGCGGTCGATGATGAAGTCATAGGGGCGCTCGATCGCGCCCTCGTCGCGGTTGCCCGAGACGTACCACATCACGACCTTGTCGCCTTTCCTGATCTTCTTGCCGCGGAATTCGATATCATCGAGCGCTGTCCGTCGCATGTGAGCGAGCGGCGTCTGCCAGCGGATCACTTCGGGGACGAAACTGTCGATCAGGGCCGGATTGTCGCGCAATTTCCTGTACTGGTCCGGATATTTGCTCAGGACATAGATGCTGCCGGACATGGTGTTGCGGGTGGTGTCGTTGCCGCCGACGATCAGGAGGATCAGGTTGCCGAGGAAATTCTTCGGGTCCATGTCGCGCGTCGCCTCGCCATGCGCCATCATCGACAAGAGGTCGCTCTGCGGCGGCCGGCTGATGCGCTCCTTCCAGAGCCGTGCAAAATAGCTCGCGCATTCCATCAGCTCGGCCTGCCGCTCGTCCTCGGTTGCGACGAGGCCACCGGCCCCCGGTATGGTCGTCGCGACATCCGACCAGCGCGTCAGCTTGCGCCGGTCCTCCCAGGGAAAATCGAACAGCACCGCGAGCATCTGGGTGGTCAGTTCGATCGAGACCCGTTCGACCCAGTCGAACACCTCGCCGGCGGGCAGGTTGTCGAGGCATTCGGCCGAGCGCTTGCGGATGTTGATGGCGAGCTGGTCGAGATGGGTCGGCGTGAACATCGGCGCCACCGTCTTGCGCTGGGCGCTGTGGCGCGGCGGATCCATGGCGATGAAGCTTTCCCGGCGCAGGTCGGGCGCGATATCGCGGATAGTGATGCCGCCAAGCGCGGAGGCCGACGAGAACACCGAGTGGTTGGTCTCGATATCCATGATGTCGCTGTACCTGGTCACCGACCAATACGGGCCGAACATGCTGTTCCTGCAGTAATGCACCGGCTCGTCCTTCCGGAGGCGGTCGAAATAGGGCCAGTGGGTATCGGAACGGAACAGTTCGGGATCGCCCGGATCGAAATCGGCAAGCGGCAGGGTGCGTGCGCGCTCGCGCGCCGCATCCAGGCTCGTCTGTTCGGCGAGATCGATCGTCCCCTGCATGGCCGGCTCCCTCGTTGTCTTGTTCGTATTGCATCGCCCGCCATGGTCGGGGGCGGCATTTTTTTCGGCCGAATTACAGCCCGTCGCGTGCGCCGGGGCAAGCTGCATTTGGCCGCAAGGAGCGGCTCAGGATCCCGGGGCGGCGCCCCCGCGCCCTGGAATTTCAGCCCGTGACAAGCGCAATGGCAAAGAATAAGCCTGTCGCCAACAGCTTGACGATTTCTCTGGAGGCAGAGCGACCATGATTCCCAACGCCTATCGGACCTTCAATTTCGATCTCGGCGAAACTGCGGATGCCATTCGTGAGACCGTGCACGACTTTGCCAGCAACGAGATCGCCCCGCGCGCGGCGGAGATCGACCGGACCAACGAGTTTCCCCGCGATCTCTGGCCGAAGCTGGGGGCGCTCGGCCTGCACGGCATCACGGTGGAGGAGGAGTATGGCGGGGCGGGGCTCGGCTATCTCGAGCACTGCGTGGCGATGGAGGAAGTTTCGCGCGCCTCCGCAGCGGTCGGGCTTTCCTACGGCGCCCATTCCAATCTCTGCGTCAACCAGATCCGCCGCAACGGCAGCGAGGCGCAGAAGCGCAAATATTTGCCGAAGCTGATCTCCGGCGACCATGTCGGGTCGCTGGCGATGTCGGAGCCGAATGCCGGCTCCGACGTGGTGTCGATGGCCACCCGCGCCGAGAAGAAGGGCGACCGCTATGTGCTGAACGGCTCCAAGATGTGGATCACCAACGGTCCGATTGCCGAGACGCTGGTGGTCTATGCCAAGACCGACCCGAGCGCCGGTCCGCGCGGCATCACCGCGTTCATCATCGAGAAGGGCATGAAGGGATTTTCCACCGCGCAAAAGCTCGACAAGCTGGGCATGCGCGGCTCCGATACCGGCGAACTGGTGTTCGACGATTGCGAGGTGCCGGAGGAGAACGTGCTCGGCGAGGTCGGCCGCGGCGTCAGCGTCCTGATGTCGGGCCTCGACTACGAGCGCTCGGTGCTGGCGGCGGGCCCGCTCGGCATCATGCAGGCGTGCATGGACGTGGTGCTGCCTTATGTCCACGAGCGCAAGCAGTTCGGCCAGCCGATCGGCGCCTTCCAACTGGTGCAGGGCAAGGTCGCCGACATGTACACCACGATGAATGCCTCGCGTGCCTATGTCTACGCGGTGGCCAAGGCCTGCGACCGCGGCGAGACCACGCGCGAGGATGCGGCCGGCGCGATCCTCTATGCGGCGGAGAAGGCCACGCAATGCGCGCTCGACGCGATCCAGTTGCTCGGCGGCAACGGCTATATCAACGATTACCCGACGGGGCGGCTGTTGCGCGACGCCAAGCTCTACGAGATCGGCGCAGGCACGAGCGAGATCAGGCGGATGCTGATCGGGCGGGAACTGTTCGAGAAGACGGCGTGAACGCAACCGGACCGCGCTCCAGCCGCGGCCTTCGAGCCCCATTCGTCACAATCTCGTCTTGACAGCCGTTGGTTGTGGTCTCCGTCTACGGGCGGCGGCGACCAACAGGCAATTTCGTACCCGGCTGAAGCGCAGCCGGATTGGCTATTGACTTACCCCGACATTTAATCGCAATGACGCGCCGGGGGGCTGCCATGAGCGATGAACAAGAGTTTCTGGAACTGTTCTCTTTAGTGAAGAGCGCTGTTGGGCGGATTTCGCGAAGTTCTATTGTCGGCTTGATGTTTCTCCTGGCTTTTTGGTGCGCCGGGGCGAGTTTTTTGAAGTCGCTGCTGATTGCTTTCATCGCGGCTCTTTCCGTCGGCGTCGGTGTCGGCGCGGGATGGTTCGAACGAATCGGTGTGTTGGCCTTTTTACTGGCGATGTTCAGCTGGACTCAAATCCTGCCCGTCGAACGCTGGACACACGCCGCAATCGCGTTGGTTGATCGGCTGCTGCTCTGATCGGGGGAGCAAGGATCGGCGGCGCTCGAGGCGCTATTCCGGAAGGTCGTTGATCTTGTCGATCCATGCCCGTGCGTCCGCGATCGCATCGGGCAGCACCGCCTTGACCTCCTCGATGCTCATGCCGGGCCGGATGCGCGGGTCGTAGAGCAGGTTGAGGATGTACTGGTCGTAGACGTCGAAGAAGCCCATCGAGACCTTGTCGTTGAACATGGTCCAGGGCACCGAGCCGGTGTCGTTGATCGGCCCCAGCGATTGCAGCAGTTCCTCATAGGCGCAATCGAAAAAGACGAAATCGCCGCTGTCCACGGTGAGGATCACGTCGGAATGCTCGATTTCATAGTTCTCGTTCTTGCGGAAACCGGACAGGCATTGCGGGTCGAGCGAAGTCTTGATCTCGCGCGCCCGCTCGCTTCCGTAGAGCAGTGTTACGGTGTGAAGGAGGTCGCGGTCGCGCACGAGCCTGACCTCGATCGTGGCGGCGTCCCGCGTCGCAGCCATGGCGATGTCGAGATGCCGAACGCGGGCCGCGATGTCGGCAACGACCTTCTCAAGTTGCTTGCGCCGTTTGCTGTCGTTGCCGTTTGCGAAGACGCGTACCGGTCCGGCATATCTGCGGATGCGATCGACGCGGCCGGCCAGATGAAATTCCGTACCGAAGGCGGTCTTTAAAAAGCCCTCCGCGATCTCGGCATCGCTGAAATTCTTTCGTTCCGTGCGCTTCTTCGCGGCGATGGCCGGATTTTCGGCCGCCGGCGCTTTTTCCGTGAACGCGCCACCGCCAACGATCATCGCAAGCGCGGCCGCGACGATCGACAGGGGCGACAACGGCCGGCGAAGCATGGTCATGGCCGGACGCTGCCGCAATGCGGCAAGGCATGCAAGCTTGCTCTGTCAGTTCCTGACCACCACCATGGCGCCGACGGAGACACGGTTATAGAGGTCGACCACGTCCTCGTTGGTCATGCGGAAGCAGCCTGACGAAACAGCCTGTCCGATCGTCTCCGGCTCGTTGGAACCGTGGATGCGATAGAGGGTCGAGCCGAGATAGAGCGCGCGGGCGCCGAGCGGGTTCTCGATGCCGCCAACCATGTGGCGCGGCAGGTCGGGCCGGCGCGCCAGCATCTGCCTGGGCGGCGTCCAGCCCGGCCAGGCCTTTTTCGCGCTGATGTGGTGGACACCGCTCCAGCGGAAGCCGTCGCGCCCGACCCCGATGCCGTAGCGCAGCGCCTCGCCACCCGGGAGCACCAGATAAAGCCGGCGCTCGGCAGTGCTGATGACGATCGTGCCTGGCGCGTAGTTGGTCGGGTAGTAGACGGTCTGGCGCGGAATTGGGCTCATCCCGCCGCCGAAGAAGTTCGGGCCTCCGCCCATGATGTCGCGCGTGTCGAAGAACTGGGCCCGGGCTTGGTTGGTTGCCGCCAAGAGCAGGGCGGCAACGATTCCAATGAGGATCCGCATCACCCCCCCCTCACGATAGATCGCCGTGCAAAACACGCCATAGCTGCGCGCTTAGCGCAAGCCACGGGTGCGTGAGGGCGAGCGTTTCGCAACTTGCCGTCACCGATTCGACACCGATCCCCGGTGATGGCTGCGATGCTGGCGCCCCCTTTGACGAAAGCGGCGAACAATGGTTGATCGTCAGGGAAGCAAAGCGATGAGCCCTGCGAACGGGAGAGGAACGAATGAACGGTGCGGAAAGTCTGGTCAGAACCCTGGTTGCGGGCGGGGTTGACGTTTGCTTCACCAACCCGGGCACGTCCGAGATGCATTTCGTCGCCGCACTCGATCGCGTCGAGGGCATGCGCTGCGTGCTCGGTCTGTTCGAGGGCGTGGTGACGGGAGCTGCCGACGGCTATTTCCGCATGAAGGGCAAGCCGGCCTCGACGCTCTTGCACCTTGGGCCCGGCCTCGCCAACGGCCTTGCCAACCTGCACAACGCCAAGAAGGCCCATTCCGGCATCGTCAACATCGTCGGCCAGCACGCGACCTATCCCATCGGGCTCAACGCGCCGCTGACCTCCGACATCGAGGGGCTCGCGCGGCCGATGTCGGCCTGGGTTCGCACCTCGCCGGACGCCAAGTCGGTTGCTGCCGACGGCGCCGCAGCGATCGCAGCGGCCATGAGCTCGCCGCCGCAGATCGCTACCCTGATCCTGCCCGCCGACACCGCCTGGAACGAGGCCGACGGCATCGCCGAGGTGCCCCAGAACAACCAGCGCATCAGCTATTCGCCGCAGGCCGTGGAGCAGGCCGCGAAAATCCTGCGCGGCGACCCCGCCCATACCCTGCTGCTCGTCACCGGCGGCGGATTGACCGAGCAGGGGCTGGCGCTGGCGCAGCAGATCGCGGGCAAGACCGGCTGCAAGGTCATGGGCCAGACCTATCACCCGCGCATGGCGCGCGGCCGCAGCCGCTTCTCGATCGACCGGATTCCTTACGTGATCGAGCAGGCGCTGCCGATCCTGAAGGATTTCAAGCATATCGTGCTGGTCGAGGCCAACGATCCCGTCGCCTTCTTCGCCTATCCGAACAAGCCGAGCATGCTCAAGCCGGAGGGCTGTGAAGTCCATCGCCTGACCGCGTGGGGCGAAAATTCGATCGCGGCGCTGGAGGCGCTCGCGGGTGCGCTCGGCGCGAGGCCCTCGGACGTGAAGCCGCAAAAGCTGGCCGAGCTCGTCAAGCCGACCGGTGCGTTGACCTTTGCCTCGATCGCGCAGGCGATCGCCTGTGCCATCCCCGAAAACGCCATCGTCGTGGACGAATCCATCACCACCGGGCGCGGCTTCTTCCCGCCGACGGCGGCCGCCGCCCCACATGACTGGCTGCAGAACATGGGCGGCTCGATCGGGTTTTCCACGCCCGTCGCCACCGGTGCTGCGGTCGCCTGCCCCGACCGCAAGGTGATCTGCATGGTCGGCGACGGCAGCGCGATGTACACCATCCAGTCCTTGTGGACGCAGGCCCGCGAGGGCCTCGACGTCGTCACCGTGGTGTTCGCCAACCGCATCTATCAAATTCTGCGCGGCGAGTTCGACGGCGTGGGCGCCGGCGAGCCGGGCCAGCGCGCGATGGACATGCTCAAGCTCGACCGTCCGACCATCGACTTCGTGGCGCTCGCCAGGGGCATGGGCGTACCGGGCCGCGCGGTCACCAGCGCCGACGAGTTCAACAAGGCGCTGGAGGAGGCCGTCCGCGAGCCCGGCCCGCGCCTGATCGAGGTGCAGATGTAACGCGCTCTCCGTCATTCCGGGATGGCGCGTAAGCACCAGACCCGGAATCGCGGGATTCTCAGGTGCGCCATTGCGCACCACAGTTCGCTCGCCGGCGCGCGCGCTCCGGAATGTGCATGTCGGAGGCCGTATGCAGGCCGAGCTGGACAGACTCGTGACCGCACTGCAGGAGTTTTATGCCCGCGAAACCTTCCTGCTGGAAAGGGACCTCGGCGAGCGCACGCTCACGCACCGGCTCGCAGTCTGTCTCGAACGGCAGTATCCGGGCTGGGAGGTCGATTGCGACTACAATCGGCTGGGCGAGCGCACGCTGCGCCTGCCGCATGGCACGATCGTCTCGACCGATGATACGCTCGGCAAGTCGATCTATCCCGACATCGTCGTGCACCGGCGCGCCATTCCGCGCAATCTGTTCGCGATCGAGGTCCGCAAGGCTTCCAATTACCAGTCGGTCGAGCATGACCGGCAAAAGCTCAAGGCGATGACCGATCCGCACGTCTGGTTCGCTTACGCGCTCGGTGTGCTGCTGACGCTGGGCCGGAAGACGGTCGGTCCCTGCGAGGTCTATGGCGGCGGCGAGATCGAGCCCGTCTTGACGGCGCGGCTGGTCGGACGTCTGAAGGAGAAGGGATTGGGCGCACCGCAATAGGCCCGCTCGGCGATCACTTCTTACCAAAACGAAAAGGCCGCCTGCAGGAGGCGGCCTCATCGTCGTCAACTGGTCTCGTCACTGCTTCTGCATCTCGCCGCTGGTCTTCTTGGCCGACTTCTTCGACTTCGTCTTCTTCTTGGTCGTCTTGGTCATATCGCCTTTGCTCATGGTGTCGGTACCCTGAGCCGCGGGTGCGGCGGTGCCCCCAGCTTTGTCCTGGGCGAGCGCGGTCGAGGACAGGAAGGCGAGAGCTGCCGTGGCGATGATCAGTTTTCGCATGCGAAGAACCTCCGTGTTGGTCGCGCTGGCGCACGATAATGGAACCCGAAGCCGAACGGTTCACTCGCGTGTCATCAGTTATTTGTGAGAGCACTTGCCATCGATTTGTCTTTTTTGATTGTGCGGGAACCGCTTTTCGCGGCGCGGATTATTTTCGCGGGACAGGGGCCCTTTGGGAGAGCGCCATGGATTGGCGAACTGCGATGGTCCGGGTGGATCCGGCTCCCCGCCTGCACGAGGATGACGGCGCCTATGCCGTCGGCTGGACGATCAGCGGGCTGGCGACACTCGCCACCATCATTGCGGTCTGGCTGCTCGCGATCTGAGAAGCCGCCGTTGGTCGGGCTTCGGCGGCGGACAGCCCGGCAACCCGCGGAGAGATTCCCAGCCGGATAAGACTTGCAGCGCGATCAGTCTCGATAAATCAAAGGGAGGATTGATATGTCGCGTTCAAGGCTAGTGCTGATGGCCATGATGCTTCTCTCGATGGCCTTCGTTTTCTATCCTCAGGACTCTGCCAGTGCCGCCAAATTCTGCATGCAGTTGAGAGGGTCGACAGCGGCAGGACAACCTGACTGCTCATTTTCGACGCTGGAAGCGTGTCGTGCGCGCGTAAGGCATCGCGGCGGCGGGCACTGCTTCAAGCTGACCCATTAGAGCATGATTCCGCAGAGCATGATCCGGAAAAGTGGAAAGCGGCTTTCCGGAAAGATCATGCTCAAACAAAGAGATAAGATCATGATCCGATTTCGTCTAATCGGATCATGATCCGGCCCTGCATGACCGGCGGTCGAGGTGCGATGGCGCCTGAGCCAGATCCCATCGCACTTTAGGGCGGGACCTCCTTGTGACATCTGCCCGCATGCGTGTCGCAGGAATCGCCGGCATGACAGAAACGATAGCGGCCCGATGTGCCTGCATGACATTCGCAAGTCCTCACGTTCACGGGTCCCTCGGGGCAGTGCGGAAAGCGCTTGAACTTGACCGCCGCAAGCGCCGGCTCACTCACGAGAAAGAACAAACCGAGCATCGCGAAAAGAAGCGAGAGTACTCTCATGGCCCGTTCCTCGTCTGCGCGCGGCACCGTGCTGAGGGATACGAAATCGGCCGCCAGGCTTGCCCACAGAATGCCCGCACTGCGGCACGTCCATCCGGCAACTGAGAATTTCAGCCCCGCAGCCGTTGCGGCATTGGCAACCCGGCGGCCGGATGATTGGTTCCATTGGCCATCGTGGTGGGACGGTCGGGCCTGATGCCGCGCGTCCGAGACTCTCGGCCGGCGCCCGGGCCAATCACCACGCCGACTGCCTTGCCGACGGTGCCCCCAAATCGATTGATCTTGCTGGATTTTAGATGGTGGGCGCACAAGGGATCGAACCTTGGACCTCTCCCGTGTGAAGGGAACGCTCTCCCGCTGAGCTATGCGCCCGGGAATCGTGTGTGCTGTCAAAGGCCTGGAAAACGGGCCGCCGGAACCACACCCCCGATCAGAGCGGCGATTTACGAAGCCAGGGCCCTTGGTGTCAAGCGATCAGGGGCGAAATATCACGGCGATGGGTGTCACGCCCCCTGCTGGCGGGCGCGGGAGGCATGCGCCTGCAGCGCGCGGATGCGATCGGCCAGGGTGCCGCCCTGCGGTGCTCCGGGAGTGGCGCCGTTGGCCGTGCCGTTGGCGGCTTTGGCGGGCTTGGCCTGGTCGGAGGCCAGCATGGCCTCGATCGGCGAGTCCGGGCCTTCGAGCTCCATGGCCAGTTTTGCGACTTCGGCGGCGATGTCGTTGATGCGCTCACGCAGGATCGCATTTTCCATGCGCTCGGTCGCCCAGGAGCTTTCGGCCTGCTGCTGGATGGTATTGATGTCGCGCTGCAGCTTGCCGCGCTCGTCGCGTGCGATGCGCAACTGCTCCTCGACCGCAGCCTTCTCCGTCTTCAGCTTTTCCAGTGCCGGCCAATGGCCCTTGTTGGTCAGCTCGATCTCCTCGCGCAGCTCCTGCACCGTACGCTCGGCGATCTCGCCGGCCTTGCGCAATTGGCCGTTCTCATAGTCGCGCTCCGCCAGCAGCTTGCCTTGCGCAGCAAGGCGGGTCTCCAGGTCGTTGACGCGGCTGGAAAGCATCTCGGCTTCCTTGACCTGCGCGATCAACTGGCGGTCGAGATCGGTCACGCGCTGGCTCAAATTCTCGACGCGGCCGCGCGCCTCGACGAGTTCCCGCGTTGCGGTCTCCGAGTCGGTCCGCTCCTGGGTGAGCCGCGTCTGCGTTGCGGCGAATTCTTTTTCCGCTTCGCCGACCCTGCCCTTGAGCAGATCGATCTGTGCGCGGACCGCGACGAGCTCGATCTGGCGGGTGTCCGCGACTACCGAACGGTCGTTCAGCTCGGCGTTGAGCTTGGCCAGTTCGCCCTGCTTGTCGATCAGCGCCTTCTCGGCCATGCGCAGCCCCTCGCTGCGCGCAGCGAACTCCTCTTCCGTGGCGCGAAGCTGCTCCTTCATCGCCTTTTCGCGCGCCTCGAGGGCAAAGATCGTGGCGTTCTTTTCGCCGAGCTCGATCTTCATCCGATTGATCGCGTCGGTCTTCTTGCCGAGCTCGGCGAGCTGGCTCGTCGTCTTGTTCTTGAGCTGCTCGACGCTGATCTCCAGCCGCCGCGCCGACATCGCGAATTCCGCGCGGAGCTGGTCCTTGTCGGCCTGGATTTCCGCCATCGACAGCGGGGTTGCCGCCTCGAGCCGGCGTGTGGTCAAGCGCACCGCGCGGTTGTGCACCAGCGGCACGATCATCAGACCGCACAGCATCGAGATCAGAAAACCGATCGCTCCATACATGATCGGTTCGATCATGAATTCGTCCCCGCAATGAGAGAAGATTCGCCAATCACAATGCCATGGGCGAGGCGCAAAAGGCCAGCCCATTGCCGCCCTAACTTAACGTGAATCTCCGGCTGGCTTGCCGCGCCGATGATGCAATGCGTTCCGAACTCAGAACGGGTTCCAGGTCGCGTGCGGGGTGTATTTCAGATAGCCGACATTGGCGCCCAGGCGCAATCCGATCCCGGAGCGGATCGGCACCAGCACGATTCCGTTGGCGGTCAGCGCAGTCATGCCAAAGCCGCCGACGATGTAGGCGGAGCCATCGATACCGACGAAGCGCTGGTAGATCGCGCTCGTCGCGGGAAGATTGTAGACCAGCGTCATGGTGCGGGCGCCGTCGCCGCCCCAGTCGAAGCCGACCGACGGCCCCTGCCAGTAGACCCGCAAGTCACCGGCGTTTTTGGTATAGAGGGTACCCTCGCCGTACCTCAGGCCCGCGACGAAGGCGCCCGAGCCTTCCTCACCCAGGACATAGCCGTTCGGCAGGCCCCATTGGCTGACCGCACGCTCGATGACGGAAGCAAGCCCGCGCGAGACGTTGCCGAAGAAGCGGTGCCCGGCGCCGACCAGTTCGTCCGGTCCGTAGGTGTTGGGACCCGGACTGCGCTGCGGCGGCGGCAGGTCGGGCGGCGGCGCCTGCTGTGCCCAGACGGGTGTAGCCCAGCAAGTCAGGGCCGCGAGCGTTACCGCCGCAACGCGCGAAACCAAATTCATCGAAGACCCCATCGAATTACCACCGGCCGCCGCCTTAACCTGACGCCAACGGCAAGGCTCTAGCCTGCAACCAGTGTCCCCTTAATTCCTAAGTTATCGGCACCAACTATGACGGTTCAACGGCAAGAAAGATACGGCCGCGGCCTCGGATTGGACGTTATTGTGCTCGCGATTCTGCTCCTCGTGGGTCCTTGCGTGACGTGTCCCGACTTTGCTGCGGATGCCGCAACCACGGAGCGGGTGGTCAACAGCCGAATCAGCGGGCTGGCGATCGACGGCTTTGATCCCGTGGCCTACTTCGTCAATGGGCGGCCCGTACTCGGCCTGCCGGAGTTCGAAGCCTGGCAGCAAGGCGTGGTCTGGCGATTCCACAACGAGGGCAATCGCGCCAACTTCCTTGCTCATCCGGAGGTCTATGGACCCCGGTTCGGTGGCTATGACGCCGTCGAAGTCGCACGCGGCGTCACCGTGGCCGGCAATCCCCGGTTCTGGGTAATTGCCGGCGAGCGGCTCTATCTGTTCGGCTTCGAGGCCAATCGCGATGCCTTCGCCGCCGATCCCAAGCGCTTCCTCAAGCGCGCGAATGCACGTTGGCCGGCGTTGGAGCGGGAGCTTGTCCAATAGGGCATGATCCCGAAAACGCCTTAGCGTCGCGGTTGCGCCGGATCATGATCCGGCGAGTTTTCCCGCTGCCGCCGATGGATCGCCCCAGGCGATGAAGGCCGGCACGATGAAGCTGCCGTTGCGCCCCTCCCCGAAGCGCAAAGGCAAGCCGTCCGCATCCGTCACCTTGCCGCCTGCCGCGGTCACCACCGCGTGGCCCGCTGCGACATCCCACTCCGATGTCGGCGCGAGGCGCGGATAGATGTCGGCGGCGCCCTCGGCAATGCGGCCGAACTTCACCGCGGAGCCCAATTGGGCGCGGACGGCGCCCGGCCGACGCGCGATGAAAGCTTCCGTCCTGGCATCGCCATGCGAGCGGCTGACCGCAGCCACCCATGGTTCGCCTGGCCTGGGCATGGGTCGGGTATGGATCGGTTCGCCTGCGCCGATTCTCCCGTCATCATCGATCGTCAGCCGTTCGGCACCGCGGCCGACCAGCCCGCGCCACAGCAACCCGAGCGCCGGAGCGGAGACGATACCGAGCAACGGGCTTCCGTCGGTGACCAAAGCGAGGTTGACGGTGAACTCGCCGCGGCCGGCGATGAACTCCTTGGTGCCGTCAAGCGGATCGATCAGGAAGAAGCTGCCGCGATAGGGCGGCTTCGCCGCCTGCACGCGCTCTTCCGAGAGCGCCGGAATCTCGGGGATCAGCCGGTTCAGGCCCTCGCCGATGATACGGTCGGCGGCAAGGTCCGCTTCCGTCACCGGCGAGCCGTCGCTCTTGTCCTCGACCTTCATCGCGCGGCGGTTGATGGCGAGGATGGCGGCGCCGGCCTCCACCACCAGCTCCGTCAAGGGCGCGACAAGCGCGGCCGCGGCCTCGCGATCGATCGCAGGTTTGCCTGAAGACGCCTCATTCATCGCAAAATCTCATGGTCTGGATCTTTCTGTCCGCGCCGGCTTGTCCTTGGCAGTTCGCTTAAGCGCGGTGTATGCAGTGAATCAAGCCTTAAGCCCAGGGTGATTCTCACCCCTGCGGATTTCTTGGGAACATCTCATGTCTGGCACCAATATACCCGGTCCCGCTCCCGACGCGCTCGAACTCGCCGCGCTGTTGTGTTCACGGGTTTGCCATGACCTGATCAGCCCGGTGGGCGCCATCGTCAACGGGCTGGAGGTCCTTGACGACAATCCCAAGCCCGAGGACCGGGATTTCGCGCTGGATCTGATCCGCAAGAGCGCGAAAACCGCGTCGGCGCGCCTGCAGTTCTGCCGTCTGGCCTTCGGCGCGGCTGGGTCCGCCGGCGCGCAGATCGACCTCGGCGATGCGCAGGCGATGGCGCGGGGACACATCGAAGACGGCAAGACCTCGATCACATGGAACCTGCCGCGGATCCTGTTGCCCAAGAACAGGGTCAAACTGTTGCTCAACATGCTCGTCATCGCGCAGCAGACGATCCCGCGTGGCGGCACGCTGATGGTTGATGCGATCGGCGAAGGCGATTCGATGGGCTTTCGCGTGACTGCCTCGGGCCTCAACGCCCGCCTGCCGCAACATATCGCCGACCTCTTGAGTGCGAGCGAGCCGCCGGCCGCGGATGCCCATGCAGTGCAGCCTTACTACACGCGGCTGCTGGCGCAGGCCTGTCAATTGAGCGTCAAGCTCGCGCCCGAGGGCGAAGCGATCGTCGTTACCGCGTCCTGAACGCGTGTGAACATCTCTCCGACGTCATGCCCGCGACTGCGGGCATCCAGTCCACGGCCCCGCGATTTGAGCACGGCCGTCTCTGGGATACTGGCTTCGTATCATGGTTAAGCAAAGGTTGATGAAATCCCGCGAGTTGCCTGCAGCATCTTACCTCTTTGTTCAGTTCATTCATTTGCCCTTACTCAACCAATATTAAACGCTTTGCGGAGAAGCTGGCTGCGTTGTGAGTGGCGCGTCGAGGTCGCGCGCCGTTGCGTGCGAAGGCCAGTTTCATGGATGACTTGTTGCGGGAGTTTTTGACGGAGACGAGCGAGAGCCTGGACACCGTCGACAATCAGCTGGTTCGGTTCGAGCAGGAGCCGAACAACGCGAAGATCCTGGATAACATTTTCCGCCTGGTGCACACCATCAAGGGGACGTGCGGCTTTCTGGG
>CAYVVB010000510.1:0-4664 GCA_964454955.1 uncultured Bradyrhizobium sp.
GTCGCTGGATGATGCGGCCAAACTCGCCGGCCAGCTCGGCATCCGCTACGAGGTGCTGCCGATCGCCAGAGCGGTGGAAGGCTTTGAAGATATCCTGTCTGATGTTTTTGCAGGCTTGCCGCGCGACATCACCGAGGAGAATCTGCAGGCGCGCGCCCGCGGTACGCTGTTGATGGCGATCTCCAACAAGACCGGCGCGATGGTGGTCATGACCGGCAACAAGTCGGAAATGTCGGTCGGCTACGCCACGCTCTACGGCGACATGAACGGCGGCTTCAATCCGATCAAGGACATCTACAAGACCGAGGTGTTCAGGCTCGCTGCCTTGCGCAATTCATGGAAGCCGCAGGGCGCGCTCGGGCCGTCAGGCGAAGTCATTCCGCCCAACATCATCACGCGTCCGCCGACCGCGGAGCTGCGCGAGAACCAGACCGACCAGGATTCGTTGCCGCCTTACGAGATGCTGGATGCGATCCTCGAGCGGCTGGTCGAACGCGAGGAGCCGCTCGCCGCGATCGTCGCCGCCGGCTACGATCGCGAAGTGGTGGCGCGCATCGATCGCCTGCTCAATATCGCCGAGTACAAGCGGCGGCAGGCCGCGCCGGGCGTGAAAGTCACCAGCCGGAATTTTGGCCGCGACCGCCGCTATCCGATCACCAACCGTTTTCGCGACGCCGGCAAGCCGCTGCCCGAGCCGGACCCGACCCTGGTCTCGCGCTCGGGGCAAGCTTCAGCCGAAGCGTTCGATGGATAATCGCGCCGGAGAAAAAACTCTACCGCGCGGGGATAAAGGTCGGCCCGACCGTGCGGATCTGCGTGTTCGAGCTCGTCGCGTTCGGATCAGCCGGCGTTTGAGCCGCTGTATTGGAAGCGGGCGCAGGCGTGCTTGCCGTGGTGGCGGGCGGCGTTGCGCCCTTCCTGGCGGTGGCAGGCATGGGCTTGCCCAACGGCCGCTGCATCTTCTTGGCGCTCTCTTCGGTGACGATGATGTCGCCCTGCTGTTCGGCGGCAGCCTTGTCGTCGATCGACTTCAAGGCGTCGGCCCATGTTTGCCCCGGCGCCCGGCAGGAGCAGGAGGGATTGTATTCGGTACGATAGCGGAACGCGTTCGGCAGGGACGTGTAGGGCTGGCCGTTGATCGAGACGGCCTGATTGATGTCCTCGCCGGGGTTGCGATAGGCAAACAGATTGGCCTCCGTCGCCGGACACAGGGCCTTGCAGGTCTTCTCGTCGTCGGCAAAACGCTGCGGCACCGTCGCAAACGAAATCGGGAAGAAGCCGCCGTCGCAACTGCGCACGCAGACTGTCCGATAGGTGCCCGATGGCTGCCCCATATCGGCGCCGGGCGGGGGCACATTGGGGTTGCTGTTGTTGCCGAACAGATTGCTCAGGAAACCGCCGGGACCGGTTGCGCCATTGGCGAACTGGGCATATTGCGGCCCGCAATTGTTCTGCCCGAGCGCGATCAGGACCGAGCGGCGCTGACTGTCGCGCTCGCCACCCGGACCGCTGCGCAACTGCTCGAGGCTGTTCGTCATCTGGTCCAGGTTGGCGCGCATCTGCTGGATCTGATTGTTGATCGGACCGCACTGCGCGGATTGGCCAGAGAACAGCGAGAGGAAGCCGGAACTGTCGCAGCCCATGCGTCTTGCCTGCGCGGTCAGGCGATCGAGCTCGCCCTGCTGCCTGGCCGCGGCGTCCTGATAGCGGCGGATCTGTTCGTCCCTGGCGGGATCGCTGCTGCCGCCACGATCGATGGTGGCAAGCTGGGCTTCGAGCCGGGGGCAGATTGGATTGACACCGGCCGCCGGCGGCGGCGCACCTTGCGGAACCGGCGGGGGCGGATACATCTGCGCCGACGCGGGCAGGCTCAACGCAGCGGTGCCCAAGAGCGCAGCACAAAACAAAAGCCGTCGGGTGAACGTGAAAAGATCGGGCATATCAGGCCGTCAGAGGGGTTCGCAGCCTGGAAGCCGCAGCAGCCTCCCTTAGCCGCTTCTTTCGGCAACGTCACGTCGTTTCCGCGACCGAGCTGTGGCGCTTCGGCGAGGCGGAATTTCGTTCAGCGCTGGCAGGTGATCGCGACGTACTCGCTGCAGCTCCCGTGCCGGCAGTTTCCGGCCGATTTCGGCACCGAGCCGGTCACTTCGTCGGGGTCGACGCGGCGGTAGGAGGTGGCCTGCGCAAAATCACGTGATCGGCAGTAGGACAGCGCGGCATGCGCGCCGCATTTCTCGCTCCTTGCAAGGCACTGGTCGACGCCGTAGCCGTCGCCTTCATTGGCGACGATGAAAACGCGGGTTTCGGCTTGCGCAGCCGTCGTGGCGGCGACGAACAGGAAGGCGAGGAGCGCCGGAAGGAATCGCATGATGCACCGATGAGCGAAAGAATCGCCCTCGATCGATAGACCGGAAAGGTTAAGGATAGTTAACCATGGCCGAGGGCGGCAGGGGTTTTGGAGCAGAAAGCGGCTTTTTCACGGCCTCTTGACGCGGCGCCCCCGCTTGTCCCATGGTGGGTCCATGAACGGTTTCCTCGCCATCTTTTGCATTTGCCGCGAGATTATGAGCTAGCGATTCGCTGGCTGAGGCCGTCTTTTCTCACAAACTGAGATCATTGGACGCCCGGCTGGCAGGGACGGGATCCATGGAATTGCGTCTGTACGATACTTTTTCGCGAGAAAAGCGCCCCTTCGTGCCGCTCGATCGCAACAACGTCCGCATGTATGTCTGCGGCCCGACGGTCTACGACTTCGCCCATATCGGCAACGCGCGGCCGGTGATCGTGTTCGACGTGCTGTTCCGCCTCTTGCGCCATCTCTATGGCAAGGAGCACGTGACTTACGTTCGCAACATCACCGACGTCGACGACAAGATCAACGATCGCGCGCGCCGCGATTATCCGGGCCTGCCGCTCAACGAGGCGATCCGCAAGGTCACCGAGGTCACCGAGCAGCAGTTCCACGACGATGTCGATGCGCTGAGCTGCCTGCGGCCGACTATCGAACCGCGCGCGACCGAACACATCGCGGAAATGCGGACCCTGATCGAGAAGCTGGTCGAAGGCGGCTTTGCCTATGTCGCCGAGGACCACGTACTGTTCTCGCCGCAGGCGATGAATGCGGCCAATTCGGTGCTGCCGCGCTACGGCTCGCTCGCCAGGCGTTCGCTGGACGAGATGATCGCCGGCGCGCGCGTCGATGTCGCGCCCTACAAGCGCGACCCGACCGACTTCGTGCTGTGGAAGCCGTCAAAACCCGGCGAGCCGTCATGGCCGTCGCCTGCCGGCATCAAGGTCGAGGGCCGTCCCGGCTGGCACATCGAATGTTCGGCGATGTCGTGGAAGCATCTCGGCGAGCAGTTCGACATTCACGGTGGCGGCATCGATCTGGTGTTTCCGCACCACGAGAACGAACTCGCCCAAAGCTGCTGCGCGTTCCACGAGGGCCGCATGGCCAATGTCTGGATGCACAACGGCTTCCTGCAGGTCGAAGGCGAGAAGATGTCGAAGAGCCTCGGCAACTTCGTCACCATCCGCGAGCTGTTGGCCGATTGGCCGGGCGAGGTGCTGCGCCTCAACATGCTGAAGACGCATTATCGCTCACCGATCGACTGGACGCTGAAGGGGCTCGAGGAGAGCGCCAAGACGCTCGATGACTGGTATCGCATCGCCGGCGATGTTCGGGACGGACCGCCGGCCGAGGGCGTGCTCGAGCCGCTGACTGATGATCTCAACACCCCGCTGATGATCGCTTCGCTTCACGGCTTGCGGAACAATGCTGCCGGGAACGAGACTGATCGCGGCGCGTTCGCCGGTTCGCTCAGGCTGCTGGGATTCTTGGCCGAGAGCGCGGCGCAATGGGAGAGCCGCAAGCAGCAGGCGAGCGGGATCGATGCCGCGAAGATCGATGGTCTGATCGCGGACCGCACGGCTGCCCGTGCCCGCAAGGACTTCAAGGAGTCCGATCGCATCCGGGACGAACTGGCCGCGATGGGCGTCGTGCTCAAAGACGGCAAGAATGCTGACGGCAAACCCATCACCACCTGGGAGATCGCACGATGAGCCGGCCCGATACGCCTTTTCCAAGGCACTGGCTCTACTATATCGCGCTCAAGATTCTGCTGATCGCCGGCGCCTTGGCGCTGGTGCTGAAATTGTATGGTTTGTGGTGATTGCGATGGCCAAGTCCCTGCCGAAACCTGCACTCCGGCCGTTTCTTGCGGCCGATACGCCGATGTTGGCGGCGATCTTTGTCGCCGCGGTCCAGGAACTGACCGGCGACGACTACAGCGAGGCGCAGCAGGAAGCCTGGGCCGCGGTTGCCGATGACGAGGCGACATTCGGCAAGAAGCTCGCCGGCGAACTCACGCTGATCGCGACCGTGCAGAGCTCGCCGGTCGGATTTGCCTCGCTCAAAGGCGCCGACCACATCGACATGCTCTATGTGCATCCGAGCGTCGCGGGGCAGGGGGTCGGCGCCATGCTGTGTGAGGCGCTGGAGAGGTTGGCGGCCGCTCGCGGCACCAAGAGTCTTTCCGTCGACGTCAGCGACAACGCTTTGGATTTCTTCAAGAAGCGCGGCTACGCCGCCAGGCAGCGCAACAGCGTGACCGTCAACGGCGAGTGGCTCGCCAATACCACGATGGAGAAGACATTGGCCGACG
>CAYVVB010000511.1:0-5500 GCA_964454955.1 uncultured Bradyrhizobium sp.
TAGGCGACGATGCTTCGCATCGCGCTTATGACGGTGACAAACGCTGGTTCACCGGGAAGAGCGCGAAGTAAGCCGTAAACCACTGCGCAGGGAAGGCCGGTTGTTACCGCCTGTACCTGTGGTCAACGCGCGCTCGCGCAAATTCCTTTTGCGCGGGGGCCGTGGGTGCAAGCGGGCACCCGGTCTTCCCTGCGCCCTCTGGTTTGAGGGAACAGTTTTCTTCGCAAACCTCGGACGCTAACAGCGCCGCGAGAACGAGATTTCATGGGTAGCAGAGATGGCGTGGCTATCTGTCGAGACGCAGCCTGACGACTGTTGGTTGGTGCCGCTACACCGGAGCATTGCGGAGCGCGTTCTCGATCGCCTTGCCCAGACTTTCGATCTGGAATGGCTTCTGCAACGCTGGCCGGTCGCGATATTCCTCCGGCAGGCCGGAGGAGCCGTAGCCGGTCGCGAAGATGAAGGGAAGGTTGCGCGCCTTGACCAGGTCGGCAACCGGCGAAATCACCTTGCCATTGACGTTCACGTCAAGGATCGCGAAATCGTAAAACGTCGTTTGTGCGAGGTGGATTGCCTCGGCAATGTCGCCGGCCTCGGCTGCGACCGTGTAGCCGAGTTCTTCCAGCATGTCGGCGACCATCATCCTGATCATGACCTCGTCTTCGACCAGGAACACCGAGCCGCGCGGCGGCCGTGTCGCACCCATGAGATTGATCCTTGCCCGTAACGTGACCCCACCAGAAGGTTGGCAAAATTTGGTCATGGACGCAACGCCAACATCGCCGGCGCCGTCGCCCCCGGCAGCGATCATTGAGCGCTTGCGCCTTCGACGCCAAGCTAGCAAACCGGGTTCCGACGGTGGAACGGTGATTCGGGGGGGAAGATGCCGTTGCAATTGTCAGCTCATCAAAGCCGGAAAAGTCCTGGTGCATCAAACCAGCACGGCCGATATCATTAGTTTTCTCGGAGAGGTTGCGGAAAGCGAGGCCGAGATGTCGGCGAAAGCCACTCCCGAAAACGAAAAGATGATGTTCCAGCTCACGCTGCGGCGGCGGGGCATCAGCGATCAGGCGGTGCTGCGGGCCATGGAAGAGGTCCCGCGTGAGTCCTTCGTCGACGAGGCCGATCGGGATGACGCCTACCGCGACAGCGCCCTTGGCATCGCTTGCGGGCAGACCATCAGCCAGCCCTTCGTGGTGGCGTACATGACCGAACAACTGAGGCTGCAGAAGCGCCATCGCGTCCTCGAGATCGGGACCGGCTCCGGCTACCAGGCCGCGATCCTGTCGCGGCTCGCCGGCCATGTTCTGACCATCGAGCGCTTCCGGACGCTCGCCGATGCCGCACGGGGGCGACTTGCGGCGCTTGGCTATCGCAATGTCGAGGTGATGGTGGGAGACGGGTTTGCAGTGCCGGAAGAGGCCGGCACCTTCGACCGCATCATCGTCACCGCGGCCATGACCGAAATCCCCGAAAGCCTGATGCAGCGGCTCGAGCCGGAGGGCATCCTGATCGCGCCGGTGGGGCCGCAGCACGGCGTCCAGACGCTCGTTCGCATCACCAGGACCGAGGCCGGATTCGACCGCAAGGAGCTGGTCGACGTGCGGTTTGTGCCGGCGCTTCCGGGCATTGCCAAGGAACTCTAAAGCAAACTGCAAAGCTCCGGATCAGCTGCTGCGCCAACATCTTATTCGCAGGGTTAAGCGGTTGTTTACTGGGGGCGTGTTTACTCAAATTGGTATTTTGTTGCGTACGAGTGAGTAACCATGTCCAGTGTCGCCGAGTTGCTTTGCTCGCGCCGCGTACCGCAGGTGGCGGCGCTCGCGCTGATCTCGTTCGCTGTCGCCGGTTGCAGCGCCGACATGTCGACGCGCCTGTCCCAGTCGCTCACCAATCCCTTCGGCTATCAGCCGGAAGCCACAGGCTCGGTAGCAGCCGCCGCACCCGCACCGCAAGGGCAGCCATCGCATTACGCGTCATCCGCGGGCGCGCCGCCTGTGATCTCGCCGCCGCAGTCCTTGCCTCCGGTCAGTCCCGGTGTCTCCGGCGGCGGCCGCGGAGTGGCCTCCTATACACCGCCGGCTGCGCCGAAGCTCGAGACGACGGCCACTGTGCCGCCGCGCTCGGTCGCCGCCGCCCGTCCGCCGGCAGGACTCAAGATCATCGTCGGCACCAGCGATACGCTGGAGGTTCTGGCGCACCGCTATCACGTGACCCCCGCGGCGATCCTGGCCGCCAACGGTTACAAGGGGCCGCGGGCGCTGTCGCCGGGGCAGTCGCTCATCATTCCGCAGCCAACCGCCACCGCGGCACTTGCGCCGACCACCGCGCCGGCCGCGGCACCTGCCGCCAAGCCGGTCGCCGCCGCAATCGCCACGCCCAGCGTCCACGCGGACAATCATGGCATGAGTCATGTCGTCAATCACGGCGACACGCTGCACAGCATTGCCCGACGCTATCACGTGCCCGTGGGCGAGCTTGCCCGCGCCAACCATCTCGAAACGAATGCCAAGCTCAAGCTTGGCGCGAAGCTGACGGTCCCCACGAAGACCGCGGCTGCGGTGCCACAGGCGCCCGCCGCCGCGGCGCCGCAACCGGTCGCCGCTGCGCCCGTGGCCGCTCCCAAATTCGCGTCGGCGGCACCGATCCAGACCGCGCGTCTGGCGCAGTCCGGCCCTTCGGCCGAGGAGGGCGCGTCCGAAAACCTCAAGGCCAGCGAGGCCACCGGCGCTCTGCCCACGTTCCGCTGGCCGGTGCGGGGCAAGGTGATCGCGAGCTATGGCGCGAAGACCAACGGCAAGGCGAACGACGGCATCAACCTCGCGGTTCCCGAGGGGACGCCGGTGAAGGCCGCCGAAGACGGCGTCGTCGCTTATGCCGGCAACGAGTTGAAGGGCTACGGCAACCTGATCCTGGTGCGGCATGCCAACGGCTATGTGACCGCCTATGCCCACGCCAGCGAGCTGCTGGTCAAGCGCGGTGACACGATCAAGCGTGGTCAGGTCATCGCCAAATCGGGGCAGTCGGGCGAGGTGGCCTCGCCGCAGCTCCACTTCGAGATCCGCAAGGGGTCCAACCCGGTGGACCCGCTGCAATTCCTCAACGGGGCCTGAGGCGAGCTCATTTCCCGGCGAGCTTGACCCCGAGCCGTCCGGCGAGCTCCTGCGTGAACTGCCAGGCGACGCGACCCGAGCGCGAGCCGCGCGTGGTCGCCCATTCCAGTGCCTCGTGCTCCAGCTCCTCCTCGCCGAGCTGGATGCCGAAATGTCCGCAATAGCCTTTCACCATGGCCAGATATTCATCCTGGCTGCAGCGGTGGAAGCCGAGCCAGAGCCCGAACCGGTCGGACAGCGACACCTTTTCTTCGACCGCTTCGCCCGGATTGATCGCGGTCGAGCGCTCGTTCTCGATCATGTCGCGCGCCAACAGATGCCTGCGGTTGGATGTGGCATAAAGGATTACGTTATCGGGCCGGCCTTCGATGCCGCCTTCCAGCACCGCCTTCAGCGACTTGTAGGAGGCATCGTTGCCGTCGAAGGAAAGGTCGTCGCAGAACACGATGAAGCGAAATTCGGAGCTGCGCAAAAGCTCCATCAGCGCAGGCAGGCTCTCGATATCTTCGCGGTGAATCTCGATCAGCTTCAGCCGATCGGCCGTCTTGCGATCGAGATTGATGGTGGCGTGGGCTGCCTTCACCAACGACGACTTGCCCATGCCGCGCGCGCCCCACAGCAGCGCATTATTGGCGGGGAGCCCGCCCGCGAACCGCTCGGTGTTTTCGATCAGGATGTCTCGCATCCGGTCGATGCCCTTGAGCAGGGTCAGCTCGACGCGGCTGACGCGCGGGACCTTGGTCAGTCGCCCGTCCGGATGCCAGACGAAGGCGTCCGCATCGGCAAAGGAGTGCGGCGTGAGCGGCGCCGGCGTACCGGCGGCAAGGTGTGCTGCGATGGCTTCGAGCGCGGCGGCGATTCTTTCCGCGTTGTCATGTTGGCGAGGCGGGGCGGCCGGACGTTTTGCCGCGGGTTTCGTGGGTTTGCGCGCGATCGCCTTGCGGGCTCCATTGGAGGCGCTTTTACGGGGCTTTTTTGACATATGTAAATTTCCTGACCGCGCAGCCTTTATCGAGCCTTTTCAAGGCCCGCAAGCGGGCCCAAATGAGGGGCGGGCCGGCGTTGCAATTGGGACCGCGACCGCTATAGTCCGCGCGAATTTGCCGGAGCCGGCGCCTCTTTCGAGGCCGTGCCGGCCCATTTGCCGTCCCACAAAGGATTGCCCGATGCTGATTACCCCTGCCTATGCTCAGGCCGCGGCTGGCGGCGACACCAACAGCATGTTGATGTCGCTTCTGCCTTTCGCGCTGATCTTCGTGATCATGTATTTCCTGATCCTGCGCCCGCAGCAGAAGAAGGTGCGCGACCACGCCGACCTGGTCAAGAACATCCGCCGCGGCGACACGATCGTGACCTCGGGCGGGCTCGTGGGCAAGGTCACCAAGGTGGTCGACGACGACCAGATCGAATTCGAAATCTCGGATGGCGTCCGGGTTCGGCAGATGCGGCAGATGATCTCCGGCGTGCGCGCCAAGGGCGAACCGGCCAAGAGTGAAGCCAAGGACGAGGCATCGGCAAGCTGATCGCTGTCTTCCCCTCTGATTGCAGTTCTGAAGAGTCATCTCGATGTTGTATTTCACGCGGTGGAAGGCGCTCGGCATCATCCTGACGGCGCTGGTCGTGTGCCTTTGCGCCGTGCCGAACTTCTTTCCCGAGGCCACCGTCAAGAATTGGCCGCTGTGGGCGCAGCGCCGGCTCGTGCTCGGCCTCGACCTGCAGGGCGGCTCCTATCTGCTGCTTGAGGTCGATTCCAACTATGTGAAGAAGGAAAAGCTCGATCAGATCCGCGACGACGTACGGCGGACGCTGCGCGAGGCCAGGATCAGCTATACCGGTCTCGCCTCACGAGGCGATGCGGTCGAGGTTCGCGTCAAGGACACCGACCTGCAAACGGCGCTCGGCAAGCTGCGGGATTTGGCCCAGCCGGTCGGCGGGTTGCTTGGCTCCGGCGGCCAGCGCTCGCTGGAAGTCAGTGATGCCGGCGGCGGGCTGATCCGTCTCACGGTGCCGCAGGCCGCGATCAACGAGCGCATCCGCCAGACCATCGAGCAGTCCATCCAGATCGTGGAGCGCCGCGTCAATCAGCTCGGCACGGTCGAACCGGTGATCCAGCGGCAGGGTAACGACCGCATCCTGGTCCAGGTGCCGGGGCTGCAGGACCCGACGCGGCTGAAGGAACTGCTTGGCAGGACCGCCAAGATGGAATTCCGCATGGTCGACACCAGCGTGTCGCCGGATCAGGCGCAGCAGGGCGGGTTGCCGCCTGACGTCGAATTGTTGATGAGCGCATCCGCACCGAAGGTCCCCTATGTCGTCAAGAAGCAGGTGCTGGTGTCGGGCGGCGATCTGACGGACGCGCAGCCGGGCTTCGACCAGCGGACGAGCGA
>CAYVVB010000512.1:0-1918 GCA_964454955.1 uncultured Bradyrhizobium sp.
AGATCGATGTCGCGTCCGTGCTTGAGCGCGATCGTGCCGTAGGCGCGCTGCGCGAGCGGCAGGCCCTTCAATATCAAGACCGGAATGCCGGCGTCGTCGAAGCGCCGCTGCAGCCGCAACGCTTCGGCCAGGAGCGCGAGATTGCGCCGCGCGATGGCGCGGCTCCTGCGGCCGAGTTGCGCCTCGATCTCGGGCGGACAGGCCACGCCTGCGCCACGCAGCGCGTGGTGCACGAGCCCGGCCACGCGGTGGCGTTCGGCGATGCCGCGCACCAGGGTCCAGTCGAGCGGGCCTGCCGCGCGACGCCGCAGGTCGGCGATGCTGCCGGCGGTGTGTGGCCAGCGGCAGCAGGCCGCGACGAGCGCAAATTCGTTCGGCACCGGCCGTGGGAGAGCGTCGGGAGTCCGGGTGAGCGAGCCCCAAGCGAGGACAGCAATTTTCATAAAGCCTCCCCGCGCGCAGCATCGGCAGAATTGAGCCGGCGTTCAAGCGCTCTTGCGAACGGGAAGGCGCAGAGGCGCCTTATTCGACCTCGGCAAGCGAGTAGCTGGTGCTGCGACCGCTGGCCGCGTCCTTAATCAGAACGCCGCGCTTGAGAAGATCGTTGATATCGCGCGACGCCGTGTCCTGCGAGCACTTGCAGATTCGCGCCCATTTCGAAGAGGTGAGCTTGCCTTCAAAGCCATCGAGCAGCCGGTTGATGATGTTGCGCTGCCGATCGTTGAAGGACTCGCCGGCGTGAAGCTCCCAAAATCTGGCTTTCGTCAGAACAGAAGCCAGGATTGCTTCCGCGCCGCTGAAGGCGCGATCGAGGCATCCGAGAAACCATTCAAGCCAAGGCGTGATGTCGAGGCCGCCTTTCTGCGTCGCTTCGAGAATGTCGTAATAGGCTTTGCGCTCCTCGCGGATTTGCGCGGACATGCTGTAGAAGCGCTGGGCATTGTCTTCCGAACGCGCAAGCTGCTGATCGGCGATCGCACGCGCAATGCGGCCATTGCCGTCCGCGAAAGGATGGATGGTGACGAACCACACATGGGCGATCGCCGCCTTCAGCACCGGATCAAGCGATTGGTCGGCATTGAACCAGTCGAGGAAGATGCGCATGTCCGCATCGAGCCGCGCGGCTTTGGGCGCTTCGAAATGCACGCGTTCGCGGCCCGCGGCGCCGGAGACGACCTGCATGGGGCCGGACGCTTCGGTGCGCCACGCTCCAACCGTGATCTTGCTCATGCCGCTGCGCCCGGTGGGAAACAGGGCGGCATGCCAGCCAAACAGGCGCTCGGCGGTCAGGGGTTTGCTGTAGTTGGTTGTCGCGTCCAGCATCATCTCGACCACGCCTTCGACGTGGCGATCGGTGGGCGCGAGCGCGCCGACATCCATGCCGAGGCGGCGCGCAAGCGAGGAGCGAACCTGATCGCGGTCCAGGACCTCACCCTCGATCTCGCTGGATGTGACCACGTCCTCGGTCAGCGTGCGCAGGGCCGCCTCGGCGCGCAGGTTGAAGCCGAGCCCTTCCATTCGTCCGATCAAACGGCCCTGACGGTGACGAACGGCGGCCAGCGGTTCCGTCAGCTTTTGACGGTCCCAGCGGAACTTCGGCCAGTCTTTCAGCGCATGGATGTAGGTCACCATTCTCCGCACCTTATGCGGAGAATATGGCCTCTAATCTCCGCAGGTGCAAGATTAATCTCCGCAATAGTCGCGGAGAAAAGAGCGTCTCCCGTTCAGCGCTCTAGGAAACATGTCTTGGCGACCCTGGCCGCAAGTGCGAAGCAGGATGGTGCCCCTGGCCGGACTCGAACCAGCACGATGTTGCCACCACCTGATTTTGAGTCAGGCGCGTCTACCAATTCCGCCACAGGGGCATCGTCGCGATGGCGCATGGCGGCGGCCGCGACGCTGTCGCGTCGGGACCCAT
>CAYVVB010000513.1:0-1670 GCA_964454955.1 uncultured Bradyrhizobium sp.
GGTGCGCTGCGTGCGCGGCCGCCCTGCACGACAACGTTTTCGCGCGGCTTATTGCTCCTCGATCATCTCGGACAGCAGCCGCCGGACGATCTGCTTGGCGTCGAGTCCTTCGGCTTGGGCGGCGAAGGTCGTAATCACACGATGCGTCAGCACCGGCACGGCCACCTCGTTGACGTCTTCGAGCCGCACCATATAGCTGCCATGCAGCGCCGCGCGGGCTTTGGCCCCCAGCACCAGGTACTGCACCGCGCGGGGGCCGGCTCCCCAGCCCACCAGCGGCTTCAGCCACGCTGGCGCGGTCGGGCTCTGCGGGCGCGTCTTCCGCACGAGCTTTGCCGCGTAGCGATAGATATGATCCGGCACCGGCACGCGCCGCACCAGATGCTGATGCTCGACGATGTCGGCCGCCGTCATGATGTGCGTCAGGTCCGGCAGCGTATCACCGGTCGTGGTCCGCGCGATCAGGACCTCTTCGTCCTCGGAGGGATAATCGAGCTCGATCAAAAACATGAACCGATCAAGCTGCGCCTCGGGAAGCGGATACGTCCCTTCCTGCTCGACCGGATTCTGCGTCGCCAGGACGAAGAACGGCGAGTCGAGGCGGAATGTCTTCCCGACCACGGTCACCTTCTGCTCTTGCATGGCTTCGAGCATCGCGGCCTGCGTCTTCGGCGGGGCGCGGTTGATTTCGTCCGCCAGAATCACGTTCGCGAAGACCGGGCCATGCACGAACTGGAACTCGCGCTTGCCGCCGGCAGCTTCCTGCAGGATATCGGTGCCGGTGATGTCCATCGGCATCAGGTCGGGCGTGAACTGGATGCGGCTGAATTTGAGCGACATGGTCTCGGCGACCTTGCTCACGAGCAAAGTCTTGGCCAGGCCGGGCACGCCCATCAAGAGCGCATGGCCGCGGGCGAAGAGGCAAATCGCCAGCCGCTCGATGACGTCGTGCTGGCCAATGATGACGCGCCCCAGTTCGCCACGCAGGCGACCGTAGAGTTCGCGCAGGCCATCGATCGCGCGGACATCGTTATCACTGAGATTGCCCACGGCGGGCGGGGTAGCAGACTGCACCATGGAAAGAGTCCTCTTGCTCGGCTGTCCCAGCAGCCAGTTGCCCCGAAGCCCCTTGGGATGCAAGATCTCGCGCGCGGTAGTGCTGGCGAGAACGCAGGAAGCCTCGACCCGAAACCGACCCTTACCATACCACGCCGGAAAGCGCTGCGATATTAGGGGGCGGAGGAAGATTTTTTGGGGGTTTTATGCGGCGGAACTGCACACCCTGGCGAGGAATACTCGGCCGCAGATGAATTTTCTTGATTCGTACCCGTTCGCCGTTAGCATGCGGATTGCGGCCCTACGCTCCGTACGCCATGTATGCGATGTCCGGAGTTCTCACGGTGGCGCCGGAGCCGAGTTCCCTGGTTCTGGCATGTTTGACCGTCGTTGGACTGGTTCAGCCACGCTGGCATCGACGCGACGACTAAACCGATGCAACGGAGGACGCCTCTATGAAGACGGTTGTTAATCCGATTGTTTACATGGGCCTGATGACGGCGACCCTTGGAGTCGCTGACAAGGTGTGGGGCGGTGCAACGCTCGTGTCCGACCTGCGAGCAGTGGATGCCTATGCGACGGGTGGAACCTCGGGGACCCAGCACCAGAATATC
>CAYVVB010000514.1:0-4347 GCA_964454955.1 uncultured Bradyrhizobium sp.
TCGCCGACCGCCATCAGCCCCGGCACCACCTGCTCCTCGCCGTTGAGCGTGGTCAGCGCCTCGCCGTGGTAGTTCGTCGGGATGCCGCCCATGTTGTAGTGGACGGTGGGCAGGATCGGGATCGGCTCCTTGGTCACGTCGACGCCGGCGAAGATGCGGGCGCTCTCGGAGATCCCCGGCAGGCGCTCGGCCAGCACCTTCGGGTCGAGATGGTCGAGGTGCAGGTAGATGTGGTCCTTCTTCCTGCCCACCCCGCGGCCTTCACGGATTTCGATGGTCATCGCGCGCGAAACCACGTCGCGCGAGGCGAGGTCCTTCGCCGACGGTGCATAGCGCTCCATGAAGCGCTCGCCTTCCGAGTTGACGAGATAGCCGCCTTCACCGCGCGCGCCTTCCGTCACCAGGCAGCCGGCGCCGTAGATGCCGGTGGGGTGGAACTGCACGAACTCCATATCCTGCAACGGCAGACCTGCGCGCAGCGCCATGCCGCCGCCGTCGCCGGTGCAGGTATGTGCCGAGGTGCACGAGGCGTAGGCGCGGCCATAGCCGCCGGTCGCCAGGATCGTGGTCTGGGCACGGAAACGATGCAGCGTGCCGTCGTCGAGCTTGAGCGCGATCACGCCGCGGCAGGCGCCCTGGTCATCCATGATCAGGTCGATCGCGAAGAATTCGATGAAGAATTCCGCGGAGTGACGCAGCGCCTGGCCGTACATGGTGTGCAGCATGGCGTGCCCGGTACGATCGGCGGCCGCGCAGGTGCGCTGTGCCTGGCCCTTGCCGTAGTCGAGAGTCATGCCGCCGAAGGGCCGCTGGTAGATCTTGCCGTCCTCGGTGCGCGAGAACGGTACGCCCCAGTGCTCGAGCTCGTAGACGGCCTCGGGCGCGTTCCGCACCATGTACTCGATGGCGTCCTGGTCGCCCAACCAGTCCGACCCCTTCACGGTGTCGTACATGTGCCAGCGCCAGTCGTCCGGATGCATGTTGCCCAGCGAGGCCGAGATGCCGCCTTGGGCCGCAACCGTGTGCGAGCGGGTCGGGAACACCTTGGTGATGCAGGCGGTGCGCAATCCCGCCTCGCCGCAGCCGACCACGGCGCGCAGGCCCGCGCCGCCGGCACCGACCACGACGACGTCGTAAGTATGATCCTCGATCGGATAGGCTTTTCCGTTCGTGGCCGGGGCGCTGCCGCCATTCGCGGCCTTGCCGTTGCCGTCAGCGGCCATGATTACACTCCAGATGACAATTTGAAGATGGCGTAGATCGACGCCAGCGCCACCGCGACCGCAAAGAAATTGTTGGCCATGATGGAGGCGAGTTTCAGTTTCTCGTTATGGACGTAGTCCTCGATCACCACCTGCATGCCGATCTTCATGTGCCAGGCCGAGGCAATGATGAAGAGAAGCAGGATCAGTGCGACCCAGGGGGAACCGAGAACCTGCGCGGCGCCCGCCTGGTTGCGGCCCAGCACCATCATCACGACGACAATGCCCGGGATCATCAGCAGCGTCATGGCGACGCCGGTGAGGCGCTGGCGCCAGAAGTCGGTGGTGCCGGAATGGGCGGCGCCGAGACTGCGGACGCGGCCGAGGGGAGTGCGCATCGAGGTGCGAGCGCGGGCGGCGCCCTGCGATTCAGAATAGCTCATCGGCCGCCTCCGATCGCATAGGCCACGATCCACAACAACACTGTCAGCGAAATACCGCCGACCAGCGCTCCCCAGGTCAGGGTCTCACGCTCGTTCGGCTTGAAGCCGTAGCCGAGGTCCCAGACGAAATGCCGGATGCCGCTCAAGAGGTGATGCATCAGCGCCCAAGTGTAGCCGAACACGATCAGCCGGCCGATGAAGCTTCCGGTGAAGGCCTGAACATGAGCATAGGCCGTGGGGCCCGAGGCTGCGGCAACGAGCCACCACACCAGCAGCAAGGTGCCGATATAAAGCGCGAGTCCCGTGGCGCGATGGACGATGGACATCATCATCGTCAGCGTCCATCGATAGGTTTGAATGTGCGGCGAAAGCGGTCGTTCGATCCTGGCGGTCATGAGCGGCTTCGTTCGTTTGCGGACCCGCTAAAGCGCGTCCGGGATCGCAGTGAGTTGCGCCCTATTTACGGAGTCGAACCAGCCAGTGCAACGACCAAATACCTAGAAAGCGAATCCTAATTCATCAGATGGACCCGCATCAGGACACTGGAAAAACAGGCTTGGTATACCAGGCCAGGTGAGCCAGGCCCCAAAATCCGAATCGACATTTACTACTTCCGCCGTCCCTCAACGGCGCGTCCCGAACGCATCCGACGCGCGCCACTGCTCGACGAGATAATTCGCAAATGTCCGGGTCTTCGGGGCGGCCAGGCGCGACGATTCGAACAGCAAGTGCAGTGGCGCGGGCTGCGGTTCGTGGTCCCGCAGAATCCGCTGCAAGCGACCGGAGCCGAGTTCGCGTCTCACCTGCCAGGACGGCACCCGCACGATTCCTGCCCCTTCGGTTGCCGCCATGACGAGCGCGTCGAGGCTATTTATCCAGAGCTTGGCAGATATCGGAATTTTGCATTCGGGCCCCGCCTCCTTCTTGAAGCGCCATTCGCCGATCCCGGGCGCATCCGAGAACACCAGGCAATCATGTCTGCTCAGGTCTTCCGGCGACATTGGAACGCCGTGTTGCTCGAGATAGGCAGGCGAGGCGCAGACGATCATCCGGATGTCGGCGAGTTTCCGCGTTGTCAGTTGCGAGTCCGGCAAATGGCCGATGCGTAGGGCGACGTGAATGTCTTCCTCGATCATGTCGACGGCCCGATCGACCAACTGGAGGTCGATTGATACCGAAGGATAACGGCGCAGGAACTCCGGCAGCATCGGCGCTACCAGGTGCCGTCCGATCAGCGTTGGCGCGCTGACGCGAAGCCGGCCCGAGGGCTGTTCCTGGCCGGCCGAGAGCGCCTGCTCGACCTGCTTGAGCTCTTCGAGGATCACCTTGGCGCGGTTGTAAAGGATGCGGCCTTCTTCGGTCAGCGCGAGCCGGCGGGTCGTGCGTTTGAGGAGTTGGGTGCCGAAATGTTGCTCCAGCGCGGCGACATGGCGGCTGACGGACGTCAGCGAACTCGGCAGCGATCTCGCAGCGGCCGACAGGCTGCCGGCATCGACCACCTCCACGAAGGTTACCAGAGCCGCGAATTGGTCCAAGCCCCAATCCTTCCGGTTTTAGGAAGACTGTTCCCCTAAGTCGGATGATACTCCCGTAATCGAGAATAGTCTATTGTCCTCGCCGAATGCCGACGGGAGAATTGCGGTGGCCGGACTGAATCCTTTTGAACTGATCGAGCTGACGGCGCTCCTGATCGTGGTCGGCGCCCTGTCCGGCTTTCTGGCCGGCCTGTTCGGCATTGGCGGTGGCGCCATCCTTGTTCCGGTGTTCTACGAATGCTTCCGCCTGGCTGGCGTGCCGCTCGAAGTGCGGATGCCGCTTTGTGTGGGCACATCGCTTGCGGTGATCATCCCGACCTCGATCCGCTCGTTCCGCGCGCATTATCGCCGTGGCGTGGTCGACATGGCGACGATCAGAAGATGGTGGCTGCCGATCGTGATCGGGGTTGTCGCGGGAAGCGTGATCGCGCGCTATGCGCCGGAGCGGCTGTTCAAGATCGTCTTTGTCGCCGTCGCTTATTCCGCCGCGGCGCGGCTCCTGTTCGCACGCGAAACCTGGAAGTTCGGCGACGATCTTCCGAAGGGCACCCTGATGAAATTCTACGGGCTGCTGGTCGGCGTTCTTTCGACCCTGATGGGAATCGGCGGCGGCTTGTTTTCCAACCTGCTGATGACCTTCTACAACCGCCCCATTCACCAGGCGGTCGCAACGTCTTCGGCGCTCGCTGTCCTGATCTCCATTCCCGGAGCGCTCGGTTATGTCTATGCGGGCTGGCCGGCCGCCGCGCGCTTTCCCGACGTGACGGCGCTGCAACTGCCGTTTGCGCTCGGTTACGTCTCGCTGATCGGGGCTGCTCTGGTGATGCCGACCGGCCTGCTCACAGCGCCGCTCGGCGTGCGGGCGGCGCATGCGCTGTCAAAACGCAATCTCGAAATCGCCTTTGGCTGCTATCTCCTGATCGTCGGCAGCCGCTTTGTGATGAGCTTGTGGTCCGGCCAATGACCGTTGCGTGCTCGTCACCATGCTGTCGAACACGCCAAGTGAAGCTTGGCCGGCAGGTACGACAGCGCCCCCCGATGCTTCAGCCGCATTTCGCTATCTCGCCGTTGTCGCGACGCCCTACGCCTTCGTGTAAATGTCCTTATACGTATCCCGCAAAATATTCTTTTGCACCTTGCCCATGGTGTTGCGCGGCAATTCGTTCA
>CAYVVB010000515.1:0-1926 GCA_964454955.1 uncultured Bradyrhizobium sp.
TCCTCGTCAACGCCTACAACGAGGTGCTGGCACAGTAAGGCCCAGCTCCCTAACGGTCGCGCCTCTGAGACCAACAGAGGAGCCGCCCGATAGGGAGGGCGCCCGGAAGGGCAAGAAACTCACAACAGGGGGGGCTTAGTCTCCCGCGATCTCGTAGTGGCGCAGAATGTCCGTCCACAGATTCTGGGCTTTGAGAAGCAACTCCACCACTTCGCGGACGGCGCCTTCCCCGCCCACCGCCTTCGTCACGTAGTGAGCTTCACGCTTGACCTCAGGCCGGGCGTTCGCGGTCGCGATCGCGAGGCCCACGCGATGCATGATCACCACGTCGGTGAAATCGTCCCCGATATAGGCGACTTCCGACGAGTCGATCTTCGCGTCCGCCATGATCTCCTCGAGAATCGGGATCTTCTCGATGTGGCCCTGGTAGACGTAACTCATCTTGCACTGGCGGGCGCGCTCGGCGGTCGCCGGGGAAAGCCGGCCGCTGATCACGCCCGTTTTGATGCCCTTCCAGCTCAACCATTGCAGCCCGATTCCATCCTGCGAATCGAACCCCTTGGTCTCCACCATCTTGCCGTCCGGGTCGGGAATGTTGTACAGCTTGCCATTGGTCAGCACACCATCCACGTCCATCAGCAGCAGTTTGATTTTCGAAGCCTGCGCGTAGATATCCATTACCGTTGAATCCGAGCCGATCCGCCCTTGGCGAACGAGCGCACCTGATCGAGGGTTGCCATGGTCGTGTCTCCGGGGAACGTGGTCAGCAGCGCGCCGTGCGCCCATCCCAGCTTCACAGCTTCCTCGGGCGATTCGCCCGTGAGCAATCCGTAGAAGAACCCGGCAGCGAACCCGTCGCCACCGCCCACGCGATCGTAAACATCGAGTTCCGCGGTCGGGGCGGTGTAGGTCTTCCCGTTGATCCACGCCACGGCGCTCCAACTGTGCCGGTTCGTGGAATGCACCTCGCGCAACGTCGTGGCCACCACCTTCACCTGCGGATGCTTCTTCGTGACTTTATCGATCATCCCGAAGAACGCGCTCGGATCGAGCTTCGATGTCTTGCCGACGTCCTGCCCCGGAACACCGAGCCCCTTCTGCAGGTCCTCTTCGTTGCCCACCAGCACGTCCACGTTCTTGACGATCCGGTCGAGCACCGCCACCGCGCGATCTTCGCCGCCCGAGATCGACCACAGCTTGGCGCGATAGTTGAGATCGAACGAGACGATCGCGCCGGCCTCCTTGGCCGCCTGCATGCCTTCGACGATCACGTCCGAGGTGGTCTCCGAGAGGGCCGCGAAGATCCCGCCGCTATGGAACCAGCGGACGCCGCCCGCGAAGATCTGCTTCCAGTCGAAATCGCCGGACTTCAATTGCGCCGCCGCTTCGTTCGACCGGTTGTAGAACACCACGGGAGCGCGCACGCCCTGGCCGCGATCGCTATAGACGGTTGCCATGTTCGGGCCGTTCACGCCGTTGTGCTTGAAGTGCTTATAGAACGGCTTCACGCCCATCGCCCGCACGCGCTCCGCGATCAGGTCGCCGATCGGGTAATCCACCATCGCGCTCGCGATGCCGGTCTTCATGCCGAAGCAATCGGAGAGGTTGGCGGCACAATTGAACTCGCCGCCGCTCACGTGGATCAGGCACTCGGAGGCCTTGCGGAAAGGAATGATACCAGGATCCAGCCGGTGTATCAGCGCGCCCAGCGAGACAAAATCGAGCGCCGCTTCTTTAGGAATGTTCAGGCCCGTGCTCATGCGTTCTCCTAGAGTACTGCGTCAAACACAGTGTGCATTATGTAGTGAGTCCGTGGGGCGGGCAATACTGCCCGCGGACTCGCTTTACAGCGAGTCCAGCCGCCTGGAAAGGCGGCTGCGGTCAGGATTGACCGCCCCACAACGGATTTTAGTCCCGCTAGCAGTT
>CAYVVB010000516.1:0-1660 GCA_964454955.1 uncultured Bradyrhizobium sp.
GACGGTTGAACGCGAGGCCGCCGAGCAGGATCGCGCCGAATGTCGCGTAGAGGACCGTTGGCTTCATTTTGATGAAGGTTTCGTTCTTCAAATAGAGCGTCAGTCCGCCGAAGATCACCACGATGATCGCCGTCACCAGCGGCATGGGAGAAATCTTCCGCGTCTTGGCGTAGCCGATGGCGAGCGAAGCGAGCGAGGCCACCATGAACACGGCGGTCGCCTTGAAGATGTCGCCGAACTTGAACGCCGCGAAGAACAGGATCAGCGGCCCCAGATCGAGCGCCAGCTTGAGGAGCGGCGACTGTCCGTTTTTTGTCACTTGGCTCATGATGCGCCCGTCAGTGCGTTCGCGAAAGCTTGCGCATCAAAGACTTGCAGGTCGGTTGCGGCCTCGCCCACCCCGATGAAATGCACCGGCAACCCGAATTTTTCCGCGAGTGCGACAAGAATGCCCCCCTTGGCGGTTCCATCGAGCTTTGTCATCACCAGCCCGGTCAAGGGCACGGCGGCCTTGAATGCGTCGACTTGCGACAAGGCGTTCTGACCGGTGGTCGCGTCGAGGACCAGCAACGTCGCGTGAGGCGCAGCAGGGTCCAGCTTGCGAATGACACGCACGATCTTCTCCAGCTCATCCATCAGCCCGGCTTTGTTCTGCAGGCGACCGGCGGTATCGATCAGCACCACATCCGCGCCGGTCTTGCGGGCCTGCTCGACGGCGTCGAACGCGAGCCCCGCGGCATCGCTGCCGGTTGGGCGCGATACGACCTGCGAATGGGTGCGCTGGCCCCAGACCGTGAGTTGCTCGATGGCGGCGGCGCGAAACGTGTCGCCTGCGGCCAGCACGATCTTGTGCCCGCTGTCGGTCAGGCGCTTGGCGATCTTGCCGATGGTCGTGGTCTTTCCGGTACCGTTCACGCCGGCGACCAGAACGACGTAAGGCTTCTTGTTCTTGTCGATGGCGAACGGCTTCTCGACTTTCTTGAGAACCTTGCCGATCTCCGACGAGAGGATGTCGCGCACTTCCTTGGTGGAGATCAGCGTGTTGTAGCGTCCGTTCGCGACCTCGCCCGCGATCTTCGCCGCGAAAGCCGCGCCAAGGTCGGCGCGGATGAGTGCCTCCTCGAATTCCGCGACGGTTTCCCGGTCGAGCGGGCGCTTGGTGAAAACGCCTGCGATGCTATCGGACAGGCCAGCGGTGCTGCGGGACAAGCCCGATTTCAGCCGCTCGAAGAATGTCTCCGGCGGCGGCGCTTCGCCGAAATCTCTCATTGGAGCGGTTCTGCGATCAATTGGGTTTGCGTGGCGTCCGTCACCCGAACGCGGATCATCTGGCCCGGTTGCGCATCGCCGGTAAGGCGCGCCTGCGCGAAACAGGCCGTGCGGCCCATGCTGTAACTGGGGCCGCTCTTCTCAACCAGCAACGTTTGTTCGCTGCCAGCAAGCGTGCTCATGCGCGCGGACAAGGCTTCATCGCCTTTGGCCCGCAACATGGCAGCGCGTTCCTTCACCAGCGGCCTGGCGACCTGCGGCATGCGCGCAGCCGGCGTGCCTTTGCGGGGGCTGAATGGGAAAATGTGCAGATAAGACAACCCGGCATCGTCAATGAGCGCCCTGGTGTTCTCGAACATCTCGTCTGTTTCGGTCGGGAAGCCCGCGATCA
>CAYVVB010000517.1:0-3527 GCA_964454955.1 uncultured Bradyrhizobium sp.
ATACCATGGTAATCTTCATCAACCAGATCCGGATGAAGATCGGCGTGATGTACGGTTCGCCCGAAACCACCACCGGCGGCAATGCGCTGAAATTCTATGCCTCCGTCCGCCTCGACATTCGCCGCATCGGCGCGATCAAGGAGCGCGACGAAGTGGTTGGCAACACCACGCGGGTGAAGGTGGTGAAGAACAAGCTGGCGCCGCCGTTCAAGCAGGTCGAGTTCGACATCATGTATGGCGAGGGCGTATCCAAGATGGGTGAAATCCTCGATCTCGGCGTCAAGGCCGGTATCGTGGAAAAATCCGGCGCCTGGTTCTCCTATGACAGCCAGCGCCTCGGCCAGGGCCGCGAGAACGCCAAGGGATTCTTGAAGGCCAATCCCGATATCACCGCCAAGATCGAGACCGCGATCCGGCAAAACTCCGGCCTCATCGCCGAACAGATTCTCGCCGGCACCCCCGAGCGCGACGGCGACGGCGAGGAACCCGCGGAAGACTAAAAGCTTCTGAAACCTTCGCGAGCCGCATCAGCGAAGGTTGCGTCATGCCCGGCCGTCCCCGTGCCGGGCATGTACGTGTCGTGGGATAGATTGAGCACACTGTCTTCGCGCGAGCTCTGGAGCGAAGGCGCAAGCACCGTGCGGCGATTACCCTGTACGGGAGGTCAAGGTGACCCGGCTAATCCTGACCAGCACTTCCGGCTACACCTTGATGCAAGCGGGTCTCGCCGACATTGTCGTACCCTTCACCTTTCGCTTCGTCTGGGGCCAATTGCCGTCGGAAGCCGAACTCGCGCGCTACGTAGGGGAGCGCTCGGCAACGCATGGCCCGGGTTCTCACTGGTCGGATTTTGTGGGCCGGTGGCGTTCGACCAACCAAGGCCGCAAGGTCCTTGGGTTGCTTGAGTTCTGTCAGCCATACAAGACAATCGAATTATGGTTCGATCCTGCACCGAACGACCAGTTGCAATTGATCTGGCTGCTCGATTACTTCGGTTCGGATCCGGAAACTGCGGCCAAGTTGCGACTACGCCTCATTGATTTCGACCTTATCGAGCCATCTCCGGAAGAACTTGGTCGATGGGACGTGCCGATCGCCGATGTTGCAGAACGCGAACTCCGGACGGCCAGCATGGCCTGGCAGGCCTATCGCGCGATGACGCCGCAACCCTGCTTCGATCTGCTCAGCACGGACTTAAGCGCTCTGCCGCAGCTTCGTCCGGCCTTGCGGGCCCTGCTCGAAGAGCTTCCCTCGGAGACAACGGGTCTTGGTGCCACGGAAATGCGCATGCTGGAGCTGCTTGCGGCCGGTTACGCGAACACGAGCGCTCTTTTCCATTTCGAGACGCGTCTGCAGCGGCGTGTGTTCAACGAGTGGGAGAAGGGCGCGTTCCTGGAGGGGCTTGGCCTGGGGCCAACGCCTGCCGTGGCCGGTCTCGACGAGGTCCTGCGCACGCTGCCTTACGAGAATTACCGGGCCCGCCACGAGGCCTATCTGCGGAGCAGGCTGTCGCTCACCGAATTCGGCCGGGCGCTGGTCGCACATAAGGAAGATTTCAGCCGGCATAATCCCATCCGTCGCTGGTGGGGCGGCACTGAACTGACGAACGACAAGCTTTGGCGCTGGGCGCCCGCCCTGAGGAAGTCGTGAGTAGAAAAACATGACCCGGCTGATCTTGACGAATGACCCTTCCGCCGCGGGCAGTCTCAAGGTCGCCGGACTCGCCGATCTTGTGATTCCGATCGATCTTGTGCTGCCGCTCGAGCGGCGACTCATCTGGGGGCGGTTCCCCTCGGATGAGCAGTTGGCGGCGTTCTTCACGGCACGGACAACACAAGAGCAAGGCCTCCACTGGCAAGACTGTGGGCCGAAATGGCGCCTCGATCGCTTCGGCGTGACAGGCCTTGGATTGGCCGAGGTCTGCATGACATCCGCGTCGGTTGAACTGTGGATCGATGCGGAGCCGAAGGCGCAACTGCTACTGCTCTGGCTCCTGGACTATTTTCGCCTTCACGAAGAGACTGTTCCGAAGCTGACTTTGGTCCAGGCGGATTTAAGGATAGGTGAGCAAGCGCCGGAAGACCTGGCCGCGTGGCGACTGCCGGCCATCCCGATCTTCAATGACCATCTCGAGTTGGGCTGCGTGGCGTGGCAGGCCTATCGCGCGCCGACGCCGCAGGATTGTTTCAACCTGCTGACAGGGGATTTGGGCGTCCTTCCCAGGCTTCGGCAGGCGGTCGTGCAACTGCTCGAAGAGCTTCCGTGGCATGCGACGGGCCTGGGCGCGACGGAAATGGTGGTGCTGGAGCTGATCGGCAGGGGCGGCACGCATCCCTCCCACGTCTTTACCGAGGTGCTCAGCGGTCGGCGCGTGCTGGAATACTGGGAATTGGGGGCGCTGCTCGACGGCCTTGCACATTGTCCAGCGCCCGCGATCGCCGGACTGGACGAGGGGCCGTTCACGTTGGAGATGCACGACAATCGTGAACGTTATAAGCGATACAAGCAAAGCAGATTGTCGCTGACACCGCTGGGCGAGGCCATCCTGGCCGGGCGTGACGATTTCAGCCGCCACAACCCGATCCATCGCTGGTGGGGCGGCACTGAACTCACCAACGAAAGCCTGTGGCGTTGGGACTCGGCAAAGCGCGCGTTGATCGCGCCGTGAAGGCGGTCAGCCTCGGTAGCTTCTCAGCCCGTTGCACGTGATGAATCGAGTCCAACAATCTCGGGATTCTCAGGTGCGCAATTGCGCACCGTAGTTCGGCGCCTTGCGCCGCCCCGGAATGACGGTGCCAGGCGACTACTCCGCCGCCTGCGCGTAGTCCGTGACCGGCGGGCACGAGCACACCAGGTTGCGGTCGCCATAGACGTTATCGACGCGCCCCACGGGTGCCCAGTACTTGTCCGTACGCGAGACGCCGTCCGGGAAGCAGCCCTCGGCGCGGCCATAGGCGCGGGCCCACGCATCGTCGGCGATGTCGTGCACCGTGTGCGGCGCATGCCGCAGCGGCGAGGCCTCGATCTTGAAACGCCCGCTTTCGACGTCCGCGATCTCGCGCCGGATCGCGATCATGGCGTCGCAGAACCGATCCAGCTCCGCCTTCGATTCCGACTCCGTCGGCTCGATCATCAGTGTGCCCGGCACCGGAAAACTCATCGTCGGCGCATGGAAGCCGTAGTCGATCAGGCGCTTCGCGATGTCGTCGACGGTAACGCCGCACGAGGTTTTCAGCGGCCTCGGATCGACGATGCATTCATGCGCGACGCGGCCTCGCTCGTTCCGGTAGAGCACCGGGAAATGCGCGTTCAAGCGCGCGGCGACATAGTTGGCATTGAGGATCGCCACCTCCGTCGCGCGTGTCAGCCCTTCGCCGCCCATCAAGAGGATGTAGATGTAGGAGATGGTCAGGATCGACGCCGAGCCGAACGGCGCGGCCGCCACCGGCCCGGTCGCGTGAGGCTTGCCGCCGTCGGTGGCCGGGTGACCCGGAAGGAATGGTGCAAGATGCGCTTTCACGCCGATC
>CAYVVB010000518.1:0-8206 GCA_964454955.1 uncultured Bradyrhizobium sp.
CTGGACGCCGCTGGGCACCAGCGCTTGTCCGGTGGGCGCGGCGGGCTCGGGCTGCGGCGCAGGCGGAGCGAGTGCCGCGATTTCCTCGGAGGCGACGATCCGCTTGACCAGCGGCCGGACCACCATGAACAGCACCACGAGACCGAGCACCATCATGACGGCGAGCTCGATGACGTACATCACGTCGTCCTTGGTGAACTGCACCATGGCGAGCCAGCCGGTCGGCTCGGCGATCGGGGCGACCGCCGGAGCCTCGGCGAATCTCAGATTGACGACCTCGACCTGGTCGCCGCGCTTCTGGTCGAAGCCGATGGCCGAGCGGACGAGCGCTGCGATGCGGTCGAGCTCGTCCTTGCTGCGCTCCTTGTAAACCAGCTCGCCCTTTTCGTTTTTGCTGTAGCTGCCATCGACCAGCACCGCGACCGAAATGCGGTTGACCTTGCCCGCCTCGGTCACCTCGGTCTTGGTGGTGCGGGAGATCTCGTAGTTGTTGGTTTCCTCGGTCTTCTTGCTCTGGTCGCGGGCGGCCTGCTGGTTGTTGTTGTTCTGCTGGTTGCCCGGCAATTCATTGTTGACGGTGACCTGGGCGTTGTTGTCGGCGGAGTTCGAGGATTCTTCCCGGGTCTGGCTCGAGCGCAGCACGCGCCCGTCGGGATCGAACTTGTCGGAGGTCTGGGTGATCTTGTTGTAGTCGAAATCCGCCGAGAGCTGGACGCGGGCGCGGTCCTGGCCGACCACCGAAGAGACGATGTCCTCGACCTGCTTGCGCATCCGTTTCTCGAAGGCGGCACGCCGCTCGTCGCCGACTGCCTGGTCGACGTCGGACGCCGCGCCGTCGGCGAGCAACTGGCCGGATTCGTCGACGATCGACACGCGTTGCGGCTTCAAGCCGTTGACCGAGGATGCGACCAGATGGCGGATGGCGCGGATTTGCGGCGCCTCCAGGTTGCCGCGCACCCGAACCACGATCGATGCGGACGGCTCGGGCGTCTCGCGCGAGAACAGCGGCCGCTCGGGCAGCACCAGATGGACGCGGGCAGCCTGGATGCGATCGATGGAAGAAATGGTGCGGGCGAGCTCGCCTTCGAGCGCCCGCAGATGATTGATGTTCTGGACGAAGCTCGTGGTGCCCAGCGCGTCCGATTTGTCGAAGATCTCGTAGCCGACGCCGCCGCCCTTGGGCAGGCCGCCCTCGGCGAGCTTCATGCGCAGCCGCGTGACCTTGTCCTTGGGCACCAGGATGACGCTGCCGTCGTTGCGCAGCTCGTATGGAATCCCCTGGCGCTCCAGATCCTTGATGATTCCGGAGGAGTCATCCAGGCTCAGATCCGTGAAGAGAGTGGTCATCTGCGGTGTCGTGACGCGCATGATGACGAACGCGAAGAAGCCGATCAGCGCGGCGGTGACCGCGACCATGGCCAGCAAGCGCGAGGCACCCAGACCTTTCAGGAAGTCAACAAGACCTTGCAAAACCAACTACCCCAGCGATTCGGCTCCGACGAAGTGGGCAAATATTGCCTAGGGTATGGTTTCGATATGGTTAACGGCGGTTAAGAGTCGGACCACTTTCTGCAGACATGAAAAAAATCGGCCTCGCGGGGCGAGGCCGATTTTCGTCAAATCAGGTGGGGTCGGGGTCGCGGCTTATTGGCGATATTGCTGGATCCGCGTGGTGCGCAGGCCGGCGAGGCCGTGCTGGTCGATCGAGAACTGCCAGGAGAGGAATTCGTCGACGGTAAGCGTATAGCGGCTGCAGGCTTCCTCCAGGGAAAGCAGGCCGCCGCGGACTGCCGCAACGACTTCGGCCTTGCGGCGAATCACCCACCTTTTGGTTCCGGGTGCGGGCAGGTCCGCAATCGTTAGGGGGCTGCCGTCAGGCCCGATGACATATTTCACCCTCGGGCGATGGGGTTCGGTCATGGCGTACTCACAAACTCTTAACCACTGAACTCACGCGATCCAAAATACGCTCAGCGGCTTAAAATTTGCCTAAGCCCGATGGTTCAATGAAATACTCCTCCTAACGGATCGCCCCGGCTTTTCAGGCGCCCCGACGCGGGAAAGCGTTAATCAATCGCTAACTTTTCGGCCCGCAGACGCTCACGGGATTGCCCGAACTGTCGATCGCGGTCAGCCTGTACTCGCCATCGGGGCATTGAGTGCCGTCGTTGCCCTTGCCGTCCCAGCAAAAGGGCTGGTTGCCGCCGGCGACTGCCGGATAGCTTCCGGTAAAGACCGTTCGTCCGGCGCAGTTGGCGATCGAGATGGTCAGGCTGGAATCAGTGGGAATATCGAGGTCCCACGTCGCTGAGGAGTTGGAGAGCACGGTCGTGCTGCCGCTCCCCGCTGCGGCCTTGTCGACCGGGGTGGGTGTCCGGCTCGCTTGCGCCAACTGCTGCGGATTCTGGATCGATACCTCCATCAACAGCAGTGCCAGAAACAGTTGGAAGTTTCCGGCGACGGTCTGCATGCCGGCCGCACTCGAAGAGGGGCTTGCAGGGGAGACCGAGGACGGGGCCGCTGCGATGGTTGCCTGCGTGCCGTGCATTTGTCTTCAGACCCGGATGTCGACGCCGCCGCCCGATCCGAGCATGCGTCCATATGATTGACCCGCGACCGCTGCCGGGATGGTGCTGTCGTCGCTGACGATCAGCCGCTGCGCATGGCTGCCGGCCTGGTTGCCATTGTTCTGGCCGGATGAAGACTGGTCGCGGAGGCTGAACTGCAGGCCGCTATTGCCCATCTTCAGCCCCGCATCGTTCAGCGCCTGCTGCAGTTGCGGCGCGTCCTGCTGCAGCATCGAAAGCGTTTCCGGCTTCTCGACGATCAAATGCGACGTCACCTGGCCGTTGCGACTGATGTCGATGCGCACGTCGATCCGGCCGAGGTCGGCGGGATCGAGCCGTACGTCGAAACGGCTCTTGCCGCTCTGAAAGGTGGCAGCAATCTCGACCGCCAGCCCGCTCACCGGAACGGCCGCACCGGTTGCCGCGGTGACGACCGGCGTGCTTGTCGGGGCTGCTGCTGGGGCGGAATGTTGTGGTGTCAGTGCCGCCAGCACGCTCGGATCGGGAGCAGGGGTCTGCGGCTGCGCGGCTGCCGCGCTGGGTGACCTGTCGTGAGATGTCGAAGAGGCCGGTGTCGCAGGCGTGTTGGCGGCCTTGTCTGCCTTGCCCGCATCGGTGGGCACTGCGTCCGCATCCTGTTTGCCGCTGACAACCGGCTGCGATGCCGCGTTGGGATCGTTCCCCGTCGGCGTTGCCGATGTGGGGGCGGTACTTGCACTGGTTGGCTGCTGGGCCGAGGCTGTCGCGGTCTTCGCCTGCGGGCCGGTCGAGTTGGGTGACGCCGATTTCGTGGTGACCGGCGTAGGCGCGGCCGCAGGCGCCGGCAGGTCATCCGACGCGGCGTCCTCCGCGGCTTGCGCTGCCGGTTGCTGGCCCGGCGTCGCGACCGCCGCGGCTTGAGCCTGCTCCGCTGTGCCGCTCGCCGTCGACGCGGCGGCGGGTGTTGCGGGGTCGGCTTTGGATGGAGCGGCCGTCGCCGGCGAGGCAGCAGCGGACGAACTTGCGGCGACTGCCGCCGTCGCGGTCACAGGCGGCGTAGCGGAATCGTCGGTCGATTGAGGTGCCGCAGAATCGGCCGCAACGGTCGCATCCACCACGACAACCATTGCCGCCGGGTTGGTCGCTGCGATCAGGGTTCCGTTTGAGGCCGCCGCCGTGTCCGAATCGGAGTCCGATCCATCGGTCGCAGACTTGGCCGAAGACTTGTCGCCAGGCTTGCCGTCGCGCGTTCTTGCATGGCCGGATTTGGCGGTGGAGGTTGCCGCGACGTTGCTTCCGTCGCTCGTGGTGGCGCCCGCTGCGCTGGCGTCAGCCTGCTGACCGCTTTGGCCTGTCCCATCGTTCGGGCCGGATGCAGATTTCGATTGTGTGTCGGCGGCCGTGGTGCGCGAGGACGCGTTGTTCGAAAGCGCTTGCCTGCTCGCGTTGGATCGAGAGGCGGGCGTCGGGGCGGAAGCGCCGGCAAAATCGGCGGGCGTATTGCTGTCGATCAGCGCGGCGAAACTCTGGCTCGCCGGGGATGAGGCGGACTCGCCGATCGTCGGTTGCATCTGGGCAAAGGACGTGCCTCTTGCGGCACCTGACGTTACGCTTACCACGGCGGCCTCTTGCGATGACACTCCGGCTCTCAGTCAGCAAGGAGCGGGCCAGCCGCGATCTCCAAAAATATCCATAATTTTCAAGTGCTTGCATTGCTGTGCAGCAGCCGCGACCAGCGCCTTTTCTGCCGAGCGGCAAGAATTGCCGCATTCGCCCATGCATGCGATTGCCTCCCAGGAATAGCGCCTATATTAAAAGGAGAGCCTCCCAGGCCGCTTCCGCTTCAAGCTCCTTGTTCGGAACCGCCCGAGGGGTTCCCGGACTTGAAGGACCTATTCGCAAATTGGCTTTTTGATCGCCGCCGGCCGGCAACGGCGTTCTTCGCGATCACCAGTGTGACCATACCATGCTCAACAGTCTCGATCTTGAAGGCCGTCCGCAGGACACAAGGGTCGTCGTCGCCATGTCGGGCGGCGTGGACTCTTCCACGACGGCCGCGCTGTTGAAGTCGGAAGGCTACGACGTCGTCGGCATCACACTGCAGCTTTACGACCATGGCGCGGCCATCCATCGCAAGGGAGCCTGCTGCGCCGGCCAAGATATCCACGATGCTCGCAATGTGGCGGAGCGGATCGGGATTCCGCACTACGTGCTGGATTATGAGGACCGCTTCCGCGAGTCGGTGATCGACAATTTCGCCGAAAGCTACGCCTCGGGTGAAACGCCGGTACCCTGCATCGAGTGCAACCGCGCGATCAAGTTTCGCGACCTGCTCAAGACCGCGCGCGAGCTTGGCGCGGCCGCGCTTGCCACAGGCCATTACGTCGCCTCGCGGCGCCTTGCGGACGGATCGCGCGCGCTGGTCTGTGCTGCAGATGCCGAGCGGGACCAGAGTTATTTTCTCTTCGCGACCACCCGCGACCAGCTCCAGTATTTGCGCTTTCCGCTCGGCGACATGACCAAGCAGCAGACCCGCGAATTGGCACGACGCTTCGGGCTTTCGGTCGCCGACAAGCACGACAGCCAGGACATCTGCTTCGTGCCGACCGGGCGCTATACCGACATCATCACCCGCTTGAGGCCGAATGCGATGGAGCCCGGCGACATCGTCGATCTCGACGGCCGCGTGCTCGGCCGCCACCACGGCATCGCGCATTTCACCGTTGGCCAGCGCAAGGGACTCGGGATCGCGGCGGGCACGCCTCTCTATGTCGTGCGCCTGGACGCTGCGACAGGCCGTGTCGTGGTCGGACCGCGCGAAGCCTTGCGGATGGACCGAATCACGCTGCGCGATATCAACTGGATCGGCGACGGCGAGCTTGATGCTGCGCTGGCAGGCGGGCTCGAGATTTTCGTGCGGGTGCGATCGACCCGCCCGCCTCAGCCGGCCTGGCTGCGCGGTGCGAACGGCCGCTATGAGGTTGAACTGATCGCCGGAGAAGAGGGCGTCTCTCCCGGCCAGGCGTGCGTGTTTTACGACGCACCGTCAGGGCAGGCGCGCGTGCTGGGCGGCGGATTCATCCAAAGCGCCGCAGCGAGGAGGGCCGCAGGCGCAACGCGGCCGCTGGTCGAGGCGATGCGCGGCTAAACAATCGGGGCGCAGGGGGGATGGCAACCGATATCGACCGCGCTGGGGTCGAAAAGGCCTATGAGCGCTGGGCGCCGGTCTACGACCTGGTGTTCGGCAAGGTCTTCGATCAGGGCCGGCAATCGACCATTGCGGAAGCCGATCGCATCGGCGGACGTATTCTCGACGTCGGTGTCGGCACCGGCCTGTCGCTGTCGGATTATGCGCGTACGACGCGGATTTGCGGCGTCGACATTTCCGAGCCGATGCTGCGCAAGGCGCAAGCCCGGGTGCGCGCGCTCGGCCTCTCCAATGTCGAATTGCTCTCGGTGATGGACGCCAAGAACCTGGCGTTCGAGGATGGCTCGTTTGATGCGGTGGTGGCGCAGTACGTCATCACGGCGGTGCCCGACCCGGAAGCGACGCTCGACGATTTCGTCCGCGTGCTGAAGCCGGGCGGCGAGCTGATCCTGGTCAATCACATCGGCGCCGAACACGGCGTGCGCCGTATCTTCGAACTCGCGTTTGCGCCGCTGGCGCGCCGGCTCGGCTGGCGGCCTGAATTTCCCTGGCAGCGGCTGGTCCGCTGGGCCGAAAAGCACGGCGGGGTGAGCTTGGCCGAGCGCCGCCCGATGCCGCCCCTGGGACATTTCTCGCTAATCCGCTACCGCAAAACGTAATGCCCGCGGCGGGAACCTCCGCTTGTCGGCGTCGTTTTCGCTGTATGCGATGGAAACCGATCCTGTTCCTTGCCGCAATAATGGGAGTCCTTGGCGAGGCGCACGCGCAAGCGCCGCCCGCGCCCGCGACCCCCATGGCGGAGACCGCCCCTCCGGCGCAGCCGCGCTCGACCGAATGTGCTCCCTTGAAGCCCGGCCAGCAGCACGGCCTGAACAGTTCCGAGGGGACGACGACAGGCCAGGCGAACGAGCCGCTCGGCGACAGGCTCGCAAGATCGAACGGGGTGTTATGCCCGCCAGCCGAAGTCGATCCACAAATGCGGGCGCCGGCGCCGGATACCGGCAATACCCCCGTGATCCCGCCGCCCGGCAGCCCCGGAGGCAATCCGAATACCCAGCCCAAATGACGCGGGTTTGCAACGGCTTGGACGAGCGGTGCGGTTTGCTTGACAGCGGGAAGAGCTGCTCCTTATATGCCGCGCGTTCGCATCCCCCAGGGCTGATATTCGCCCTCGGGAGAGCGCCGTGGCGGGGTAGCTCAGCTGGTTAGAGCACGGGAATCATAATCCTGGGGTCGGGGGTTCGAGTCCCTCCCCCGCTACCAGAATAGCGTTTAATCTCTTAGACGGGCCACATGCGGTCGTCTCGAACCGGATGACAGCGCACCTTCGTGACAGTTTCGCGAAGATGGTCGGCGTGGCCGCCGGTTTCAACGTCCGGCGAGTTTGTGCAGCAGATTGTCGATGGCCGGCACCGCTCCTGTTTCGCGAACCCATGCCTTAGCCAGTTTCCTGACCTCGCCCGGAGTGACGCCGAATTGCCGGCGGAACGCGCGGACGAAGGTGGAGTCGCTTGCGAATTGGAGGTCGACGGCAAGATTGATCAGCCGCTCGCCTCGTGCCGCCGGCGAAATCAGCAGCATCAGCGCGCGATTGAGTCTCTGCTCTTGCACGTAGCGCGCAAGTCCGCCGTCGGCCTCGAACAGGCGATAGAGGCTGGCCCGGGAGATCTCGAAATGGCGGCATAGCTCCTGCGTGGTGAGCGCCGTTTCGAGATTTTGCGCAATATGGCGCTTGATCATCGCAAGATAAAGATGATGCTCGGCGCGCTCGGTATCGGCGGTGCCGCCGGCGGCCGCGGCCATGATATCGGCGATCGCCTCGATGATGGCTTCCGGGCGGCCGGCTTCGGGCGCGGGCGGCTGCCACAGCGCGGCGAACTGGCTGGCCAGCAGGCGCGCATGCGGATGGCTCGCCGGCAACAGCGTCGTCGTCGCCGAATCCGGATGCGCCAGGCGCGGCGCCATCAGCGCGCGCGGCAGGATGAGCGACATCAGCCGGTAGCGGGCGCCGTCGGCAGCCGTCAGCACCGTCCGGTTCGGTTGCGCCATGTCGACGAGGCCGATGTCGCCGGAATGCAGCGTCACCTCGCGGCGTCCGGAGCCGAACCACATCTCGCCTTCGAGGCAGAGAGTGACGTGATAGTGATCGAGGCCGCCGCGGGCGATGTGGGCGGGCGTCCGATCGTACTCCAGCGCGGTCCCACGAGAATCGACCAGCAAGGCATTGCCGGTCATCATCGTCGTGTTGGTGATCTGGAAATCCCCCTCCGCCGTGAGCGGAATGACGTTGCAGATGTCCATGGTTGCCGCGCGCAACTTGCTCAGCGCGCTCGCCCCGCGCCCCTCGTCGTCCGCCAGCATAGTCTCGTTCACGGCCGTCTCGTCCGTATCATCACCCGACGAGGCAGGACCGCATGGATTCGAGTCTTGAAAAACTGGCGGCGCGCCAACATCAGCGCCCGTGCTTGTAGTCATCCGAAAATCAGAGTGCAAGCGACGTCGGGTGACCAAG
>CAYVVB010000519.1:0-1540 GCA_964454955.1 uncultured Bradyrhizobium sp.
GCACCGTGGCCGGCGAGCAACGTCCCTCTTTCGCTCGTGCCTTTCGATCGTCGATGAGCGCCGTCAGCGCTTCGTTGAGCGTCGTCGCTCCGTTGTCCGGAGCAACGGCTTGCTGTTCCCACCCGGCGAGAACGGCCCGAGCTGCCGTCTTCGAGGTGCAGCCGGTGCTGGCTTCGCGCCGGACGCCATTCGAGTCGTAGACGGTCGCGTACCAAATCCCGCCGCGCTTCCTGAGGTGCTTGTCGTCGGACATGAGGGATCCTTTGAGAAGGCGCTATTCACGTACCGTTCCCAGGCGCCGATGGAAATCCGAATCGCCCGTCCCTCCGAATCCTGCCGAGCTCCCGCGCGGCGAAGGTGCCGATAAGCTTGCGAGCGCGAACACCCCAGAGCCCGGATCACATCGGCGGCGCAGACGAAGGCGGTGACCTGAAGGTTGCGGGCACCGCGGTCGCGCTTCGGCCGTTGCTGAGGCGCATCCGCCGGCCACCACGAGCCATCGTGCCAGAGGTACCGCGATGGATCCGCGCTGGGATCGTTCCGCCAAGCGATGAAGGCCCACTCGGAGGGCGTGGGCTCGAGCTCTTCAGGCGGCGTCCGCCTTATCATCCACTCGGGTGTCTAGAGCCGAAGGCGCGCTCGTTTCAAGGGGCGCCACCCATTCGACGCGCGTAAGCGCCCATCCCGGCAAGCGTCCCGGCACCCGATGTGGCGTATCCGCATAACGGTCACCATCCTCTCGGAATGGATCTCGACACCACTCTCGTTCACACCCGTGTTGCTGCCATTGTCCACTCGCTCGGGGTCGCCGAGGCGTCTCGGAGGCTCGGCATCAAGCGAGAGACTCTGATTCGGATCGCCGCGGGTCTTCCGTGCCGTGAAGGAACAATTCTCGTCGCAGCCACGAAGCTTGGACTCATCACCAGCCTGCGTGGTCCGACGGCCTGAATGCGAAAAGCGCGGGGCCAACACCCGCGCTTCTCTCGACACCCGAAAGTGCAAGTTTCAGATGTCCCACAAATCATGTGATCCTGCGGCGACTGAGTCAAGGCAGCGTCGCCGCGACGTGGCCTACCGCGTAGGGCGCCTGAACACGCGCATCGGTCAGCTGCGTGCGAGGCGCGAAAGTCTTCTTGAGAAGCACCATCGGTGCGTCGTCTGTGTCGTTGGTGAGCGCGTCGAGGGCCGCCGGCTCTGCTGGGAGTGCATCCAGCGGACGGGGAGCGCGAAATGAATACTGCGACGGCGGAGGCGGCGCCGATCACGGCGCTGGGCCCCACGTCAGCGAATCCGTTGCAGGGGCTCCGCTTGCTTCCACAGATGGCGATGTACGGCGCTGCTCGTGTGCGCGAGCTTGCTGCACGACCGACCGAGTATGCGTGGGACGGCTACGCAGCAGCAAGCACCATGGTCGGGGTCGCAGGTCCCAGCTCTGGCGGAAAGACGACGCTGCTCTTTCTGCTCATGATCGCAAGGGCGCATACAGGGACGCCGCTCGAGATTGCGGATCGCGTTGTGCGTCCAGCGCCGTCAGGGCGCC
>CAYVVB010000520.1:0-22602 GCA_964454955.1 uncultured Bradyrhizobium sp.
TCCTTCAGCGCGGGGCCGCTGAGTCGGCCAGAGCGTGGCATAGGTCAGCACGGCCGCTGTAACCGGGACGAACCGGCGCACCCAAGCTGGGGTTCCGCTTTGGCTGCAGCTCTTAAGCAATTCGGTCCGAGGCTGCAGCGATCATGCCAAGGCTTGCGAGCCAGGGGCCGGCATGCGTAGGACAAGCCTTGTTATCCCATTTTTTGTACATGCCGCGCGGCTGGAGCTGATTTGCTGTGCAAATCGCGCTCATGCGACGAGCAAACTGCATTGAGTATTGTCATTTGGCGCGTAATTACCAATTTTGAAACGAAAATATAGTCGTAATATCAAGTTGTTGAAGCGAGTTGGCTGCGTCGCAATGCGAAATGTCCTAAAAAGTTGACACGCGGGGGGAGCTCTGTAAACGTTGCCAGCATGACGAGCGATGCTGAAGATCATGATCGGTCTAGTTTCGAATGGGGCCTATCGCCCTGGTTCTGCGGAGTTTGAGTGATGTTGGGCTTCGATCTCCGCGAGCCGCGCACGCTCGATGAGGCATTCTCTCTTCTCGGTCAGGGTGATCCGGGCGTCCGGCCGATGGGCGGCGGCACGGCGCTGATGCTGATGATGAAGGCGCAGATATACAAGCCGGTCCGGCTGGTGAGCCTTCGGCACGTGGGCGGACCGTTCGAGGGACTTTCATTGTCTCCGGACGGTGGGCACGTCAGCGTGGGCGGCATGACGACCTTTGCCACGATCGAGCATTCGCCGATCTTTAAGCGTCATCTGCCTGCCGTCGTGGAAACCATGAAGACGCTCGCCAACGTCCGCGTACGGCACGTCGCGTCGGTGGGCGGCAATCTCGCGCATGCAGATCCGCATCTCGATCTGCCGCCAGTTTGGATGGCCCATGGAGCTTCGGTGCGCATCATCCGCAAGGATGGAGAACGGGTCATCCCGGTCGATGAGCTGTTTGCAGGCTATTACGAAACGACGTTGGAGGACGGCGAATTGATCGCGGAGCTCCGCGTTCCGGTGCGGCCGTCATGGCGGGCCAAATACGTCAAGGTCACGACGCGCGCTGCGCATGACTGGCCAGCTTTGGGGATCGCGATTTCGACCGAGATTGCTGGACGTTTCGTCAAGGACGTCAAGATTGTGCTCAGTGCGGCTCTTGATCGCCCGACACGGCTCGAGGGTGCGGAGAAGGTTCTTCGCGGCGCGGAGATCGACGGGCGGGTTCTGCAGCGTGTCGGAGAGGCGGCGGTGGCGGAGGTCGACATCCACTCCGACAGCCGTGGTTCGGCCGCCTACAAGAATCATCTGCTGGGGGTCCACCTGGCTCGCGCCTTCACGTCCCTGGTCGGAGCTTGACGCGATGGACGCTCTAATGCCTGTCAACAACGTCGGACGGTCCGTGGCTCGCCTGGAAGGGCGGGACAAAGTGACCGGACGCGCCGAGTACATCCATCATCTCCGGCTTCCCGGAATGTTGTATGGAAAGATATTCCGCAGCACGCTGCCGCATGCATTGATCAAGAGCATCGACACGTCCGAAGCCAGCGCGGTGGAGGGGGTGTTCCGGGTCGTCACCATCGACGATATCCGCAAGGTCATTCCTCATCCGTATTACGGGCCGGCATTTCACGATCAGCCGATCCTTGCGGACGGCAAGGTGCGCTTCGCCGGAGAGCCGGTCGCGGTGGTTCTTGCGTCCGATCCGCGCGTCGCAGAATACGCGGCAGGCCTGATAACCGCCGAGTACGAAGAGCTTCCGGCGGTACTGGACGAGGTCGAGGCGAGAGACTCGGACGTTTTCGTTCATGACGAGCTCAAGCCTGCTGCGACGTTTCCGGATCTGCAACATCTTAAAGGTCGTCGCGGCACCAATGTCGCTCTGGACTACCGGCTGGAGCGCGGCGACGTCGAGGCCGGGTTCGCATCTGCCGATCACGTGTTCGAGCATACGTTCCGCTGCCAGCAGGCGATGCATACCCCGATGGAGCCATTCGTGTCGGTTGCGGACGTGCGCGACGGACGGATGACGCTGCACACGGCGTCGCAAGGGCCGTCATTCGTGCGCATCGAAATGGCCAGGCTGCTTGGCTGGCCGGAGAACAGGGTCCGTGTCCGGGTCCCGCACCTCGGCGGCGGCTTCGGCGGCAAGCTGTACATCAAGCTCGAAGCCCTTGTCACGGCTCTTTCGCTGCTGGTTCAGCGCCCGGTGAAAATCTCGCTCACCATGGAAGAGCAGTTCTTCATGGTGACGAAGCACGGCTGCACGATCGTCATCAAGAGCGGCGTGAACAATGATGGACGGCTGGTCGCGCGCAAATGCGTCATTGTTTGGAACGGCGGTGCCTATGCCGACATCGGCCCCCGCGTGACACAGAAGGCGGGCTTTACCTCTGCCGGTCCATACGAGATCGACAACGTCCATATTGAGTCTCTCGCCGTCTATACGAATCGACCGCCCGCGGGAGCGTTTCGGGGCTTCGGAGCGCCGCAGACCGCGTGGGCCTACGAACAGCACATGGACATGATAGCCGCCGCGCTCGGCTTCGACAGGATCGAGTTCCGTCGCAAGAACCTCCTGAAGGAGGGGCGGCCTCAGGCGTCCGGCACGCCGGTGCACGATGCAGCGCTCGGCGAATGCCTGGATCAGGTCCTTGATCGGCTGGGCTGGCAGAAGCCGCTCGACCGCGGCACCGGACGCATCCGCCGGGGACGGGGCGTCGGCGTCGGCATCAAAGGCATCACCGCTCCCACGACCTCGGTGGCAATCGTCAACCTCTACGGCGACGGGAGCTGCGGCCTCTATATCGGCACAGTCGATATGGGGCAGGGATCCGACACGGTCATGGCGCAGATCGTGGCCGAAGTGCTGGGTCTCAGTGCAGAAGCGGTCCACGTGATCCATCCGGACACCGACGTGACGCCGTACGATATGGGTACGCTCGGCTCCCGTTCCACGTTCCATATGGGCACCGCCGTTCGCCTGGCGGCGGAGGACGCCCTGAAGAAGATCGGCGAGTTGGCCGCGGAGCTCGGTCTTCCGCCCAACAGCAACCTTCCGGTGAGCGAGATGCTCCGCAAGAAGTACGGCATGCAAGCGGGCAACATCATCGGCACTGGCAGCTTTATTCCGGACTACAAGAAGCCTGATCCCGCGACCGGCCAGACGACCAAGGCGACTCCATTCTGGGGAGTGGGCGCAAATGGCGCCGAAGTGGAGGTCGATACCGAGACCGGCGAGGTCAAAATCACAAAGCTGGTGAACGTGGTGGACGCCGGCGTCGCCATCAATCCGCGCCTCGTCAAGCAACAGGTGTCGGGAGCGGCAATCATGCAGTTGGGACTCACCATGACCGAGAGCATGGTCTTCCGCGACGGCCAGCTCACCAACGGTTCGCTTGCGGACTACAAAATTCCGTCTCTCCTCGACATGCCTACCGAGTTCGTCAACGAGTACGTGGATTCGCGGCAAACCACCGGTCCCTTCGGTGCGAAGGGCACGGGCGAGAGCTCCACGATCGCGCTGTCGCCGGCAATAGGAAACGCGATCGCAGACGCTATCGGCGTTCACCTCACCGATCTGCCGCTGACGCCTGAATCGATCTTCCGCGCCATCCAGAAGAAGAACGGCACTCCGCTGCCGGAGGATGATGAATGACCGAAGCCAGGACCATACGATTCAAGCTCAACGGAGCGCCGGTGTCCGTCAGCGTGATGCCACACGAGACATTGGTCGATATCCTGACGCACAAGCTCGATCTGAAGGGGGCTCGCGAAAGTTGCGGTCAGGGATTGTGCGGCTGCTGCACCGTCTACGTCGACGGCCAGTCCGTATCTTCGTGCCTTTATCTCGGTCAGTTCGTCGAAGGGAAGAACGTCTCGACTATCGAGGGCTTGAGCGAGGCGAGCGAACTCGATCCGGTACAGCAGGCGTTCATCGACGCGGGCGCGTTCCAGTGCGGATTCTGCACTCCTGGATTCATCATGATGGTACGCGAGCTTCTCGATACGCAGCCGGATCCGACGGAAGATGACATCCGCCACTATCTTATTGGCAACCTTTGCCGCTGCTCGACCTACCCCGAGATCATCGAAGCCGTGAAACTCGCAGCGTCCCGGCGCGCGAACCGCGTCGGCCATCCGGTCGTCCAGGAAGTGAGGGCATGACTGCGGCTCCGATCGAAATGCCCCAGGTCTCCTCCATGCCGCCGATCCTCACCGTTTCAGGTCTCACGGCCGGCTACGGCGATGTGCAGGTGCTGTGGGGCGTAGATCTCGTCGTTCCCGCGGGTGAGATCGTCTCCATCGTCGGTCCGAACGGCACGGGCAAGACGACGCTGTTGCTCGCGATCTCCGGCATGGTGCGCGCGCGAACGGGAAGTATCCGCTTCGATGGCGAGGAGATCAGAGGCCACGGCGCCGACAAGATCGTCGCAAAGCGGCTGATTCACGTGCCGGAAGGCCGTCGGCTGTTTCCGACTTTGAGTGTCCGCGATAACCTGATGCTCGGAGCCTATGCCAGAACTGACAGCGCGACCGAGATTGCACGCGATCTCGATCTGGTGTTCTCCATCTTTCCCATCCTCGCCGAACGCGCCAATCAGGGCGCAACGACCATGTCGGGCGGCCAGCAGCAGATGTGCGCCATCGGTCGGGGCATCATGGCGCGCCCGAAGCTTCTGCTGATCGACGAACTGTCCTTGGGCCTGGCGCCGAAAGCGGTCGAATTGCTCGCAGACAGCCTGATTCAGATCAACAAGCAGGGCATCTCGATCCTCCTCGTCGAGCAGGACGTCATGACGGCATTCGAACTCTCCACCACGGGCTACGTCCTAGAGTCCGGCAAGGTGCGCATGCACGGTGACACCAAGATGCTGATGCAGGATCCCGCCGTCCAGGCTGCCTATATGGGACTGTAGAGCATGGACGCCATCGCCACGACGTCTTCGAAGAAAGGCATCGGAAGCTCGATCCTCCGGAACGAGGACGAGCGCCTCCTGTCCGGCCGAAGCTCCTACATTGCCGACATCAGCCAGCCCGGGACCTGGGAAGTCGCCTTCCTCCGCAGCCCCGTCGCCCACGCCCGCATCGTGAGCGTCAATAAACCGGAAGGCTTCGAGAACCGCGTATTCGTGCTCGCCGATCTCGGCGACATTCTGCCGATCCAAGCGGATTCGCAGGCGAAGGGATTCCGTCGTTCGGATTATCCGGCCTTGGCGAACGACAAGGTGCGCTTCGTGGGTGAACCGATTGCCATCTGCCTCGGTAGGACGCGGGCGGAGGCGGAAGACCTCGCTCACACCGTCTTCGTGGAATTCGACGAGCTGCCGGCCGTCAGCGATCTGTCGCAATGCCGCGATCCCGCTTTCCCCGCCATCCATCCCGGCTGGACCGACAATGTCTTCCTTGAGACCCATATCGATGTCGGTGACGTCGAGGCCGCCCGGGCTCAGGCATCTGTGACGCTGACGCGCAACTACCGGATGAACCGACAGGCCATCGTGTCGCTCGAAGGCCGGGGCGTGATGAGCTACATGGACGAGCGCACCGGCGAGCTCGTCGTGTATTCGTCGACGCAGTTTCCGCATGTGATCAGGACCGCTCTGGCTCACTGCCTGCGCATGAAGGAGCGCGAGCTCCGCGTCGTCGCGCCGGAAGTGGGCGGATCGTTCGGCGTCAAGAACAACCTCAATCCGGAAGAGATCGCGCTGGCGGCTCTGACCCGCAAGATCCGGAAGCCGCTGCGGTGGATCGAAGACCGCCGGGAGCATCTCACGGCATCGCCGCACGCGCGCGAGCATCGCTACGAGGTTACGGTCCACGCCGATCGCGAAGGTCGGATCCTCGGTCTCGAAGCTTCCATCGACGTTGATGCCGGCGCCTATTCGGTCTGGCCGTGGACCGCACCGATGGAATCCGGCATGGCGATCGGCTTTCTTCCGGGCAGCTACGCGATCAGGAACTACCGCGCTACGGCGCGGACCTGCGCGAGCAACAAGTCTCCGATGGGGCCGTATCGCGGCGTTGGCCGGCCGGGCGCGTGCTTCGCCATCGAGCGGACCATCGAGGAACTGGCGGCGCATCTCGGGCTCGATCCGATCGAGGTCCGGCTGCGCAACTACGTAAAGCCCGACCAGTTTCCCTGGAAATCTGCCGGTGGGAAGACGTACGACAACGGCGACTATGCTGCGAGCGCCATCGCCGCGCGCGATCTGATCCGGCCCGAACGGGTGCTGGAACTACGCAAGCGGTATGAAGGGACGGATTACGCGATCGGCCTGGGATACGCCACCTATCTCGAACAGACCGCTCACGGTACCGCCGAGTGGGTGCAGCGCGGACTGCCGGTCGTGTTTGGTTATGAGCAGGCCGCGCTGCAAATGACGCCGGACGGCATGTTGATCATCGATGTGCCGATTCAGAATCACGGTCAAGGGCTGGAGACGACGCTCGCACAGGTCGCCAACGAAGAACTCGGGATCGATCCGTCGCAGGTCGTGGTCCGTCATGGCGACACCAGTTTGGCTCCCTATGGCATGGGGACGTTCGCCTCGCGTTCGATGGTGATGTCGGGCGGTGCGGTCGGATGCGCAAGCGTCCTCCTGGCCGAGAAGCTGCGCAAGATCGGCGCGCATCTGCTGCAGGTCGCCGAAGACGTGGTACGTCTCGAGAACGGCTTTGTTGTTGCGAACGACAAGTCGGGAGCGATGGTGTCGCTCGCCGAGATCGCGGTCGCTGCCTTCCTTCGCCCAGAGCGTTTGCCCGATGGCGTCGATCCCGGTCTGTCGGTGGTCGCGTCTTACAGGACTTCCAAAGATACTGGCGCCTGGTCGTACGGCACCCACGCCGCGATTGTTGCCGTCGATCGAGGGACCGGCATCGTCAAGATCCTTGACTACGTCATCGCCCACGACTGCGGCACCATCGTCAATCCGATGATCGTGGACGGTCAGATGATGGGGGGGCTCGCACAGGGCATCGGCACCGCCTTGTACGAGGAGATGCCGTACAATGCGGACGGTCAGCCTCTGGCATCGACCTTCATGGACTATCTGGTTCCGGGCGCATCGGAGATGCCGCAGACCCGCATCCAGCATCTGTCCCTCCCGTCTCCGATTACCCGCTACGGCATCAAGGGAATGGGAGAGGGCGGAGCGATTCCTCCGCCGGCCTCGCTCTGCAACGCGGTCAACGACGCGCTCCGCTCGTGGGGAGCCTCGATCAACGAGACTCCCATGACGCCCGACCGGATTATCCGCGCGTTGATGGATGCCGGACTGCGGGAGGCGCAGCCATGAAGCCGGGTGCATTGAATTATTTCAGGCCGGACAACGTGCCCGATGCCATCGCGCAGATGGCCGAAGGCGGGATGGAGGCGAAGGTCATCGCCGGCGGTCAATCGCTGGTGCCGATGCTCAATCTTCGGATGGTGTCGGCCGAGCGGCTCGTAGACGTCAGCGCGATTCCCAGCATGACATGTTGGACCGCGGACGACCGCGAAGTCTGGATCGGCGCCGCGACGACGCACGAACAGATACAGATAGGCGAGGTCGCGGACCCGTCGAATGGCCTGATGCCGAAGGTCGCATCGCACATCGCCTACCAGGCGGTGCGCAGCCGGGGCACCATCGGCGGAAGCCTCGCTCTTGCCGATCCCTCGGCGGACTGGCTCACGACGACGGCCACGCTTGGTGCGACGATCGAATGGGAAGGGCCCGACGGAAAGGGCGAATGCCGCGCCGACGAGTTTGTGGTGGCCGCCTACACGACTCAGTTGGGAATGTCGGACGTCCTGACGGGTATCCGTATCCCGCGGCTGCCGCCGGATGCCACCTGGGGCACGTACAAGCTTTGCCGCAAGATCGGCGAGTTCGCACACGCGATGGCGATGGTCGTCGCTGCCGGGAAATCCTCCCGGGTCTTCCTGGGGGCGACCGAAGGGGCGCCCATTCACCTCACCAACGCGGAACGCGTCGTCGCGGACCTGAAAAGCTGGTCGCCCTCGATGGTCACAGTTCTGGCGGAAGCCATGGCGGCCGATGTCGCCGAATCCGGCCGCGAGTTCACCGACATTCAACTTTGGCAGGCGCGAACGTGCCTGCTGCGCTCGGTGCAGATCAGCCTCGGCACCGAGCCAACCCGGCTGGAGAGTCTCTGATGCAGACGATCAATCTCACGGTGAATGGTGAGAGCATCCAGGCATCGATCGATCCGCGGACCACGTTGGCGGACTTCCTGCGCGAGCAGGCGGATGTCCGATCCATCCATTTAGGCTGCGAGCACGGTGTCTGCGGCGGATGCACGATCATCATCAACGGCAAGATCGCCCGATCCTGCATCGCGTTGGCGGCGGCCATGGACGGCGCGGAGATCTGGAGCCTCGAAGGTCTGCCGGACGATCCGGCCATCATCCAGCTTCGGGACAGCTTCCATACCTGCCACGGCCTGCAGTGCGGCTATTGTACCCCAGGGATGCTGATCACGGCGCGCGACATCATCGCTCGCTACGGTTTGCCGGACGAGAAAGATCTTCGCGAGGCGCTTGCCGGCAACATCTGCCGGTGCACTGGTTACGCCGGCATCGTGAAGGCGGTGCAGCAGGCCGCGGCACAACTCTCGAAAGCTGAACACAACGTCGCCCCATCGCCTGGGGCAGCGGCCGTATGATTCTCGCAGGGCATCACGCCCACAGATTTCATCCGAAAAGGGGAATAACGTGAAGACAACAAAGTCGATCATGGCGGCCATTTCCTTGTTGGGACTGGCCACGACGCCCGGCCTGGCGGAGGAGACCATCAAACTCGGCGCGCCGCTCGCGTTGACCGGGCCGCTTGCTGACGCGGGCGCCAAGTCCAAGCAGGGCTACGACATCTGCATCGCGGCCGTGAATGCCAAAGGCGGCGTCGATGTCGGCGGCAAAAAGATGAAGTTCGAGCTTGTCGACTACGACTATCAGAGCGAGACCAACCGCGCAGTCCAAATCGTCCAGCGCCTCATCAACGTCGACAAGGTTCCATTCCTGATGTCGCCTTACGGCTCCGGCGACACCAAGGCGGCCGCCGTCGTCGCGGAACGTTATGGTGTCCCGATGATCGCCGCCGCTGCGGCCACCAAGTCGGTGTTCGACCAGCATTTTCAGAACCTGTTCGGCGTTCTGTTTCCGAACAACATGATTACGGAAGCCGAAGTCGCCTATTACAAGAAGAAGGTTCCGGATTTGAAGCGTGTTGCGGTTCTGGCGCTCAACAGCCTCTTTCCGAAAGCGATCGCCGGCGACCTAGCCGAGACTGCCAAGGCCCAGGGCCTGGACGTCGTCTTCAATCAAATCTATTCGCCTGACACGTCCGACTTCTCGAACGTCCTCACACAAATCAAGTCCCTCAATCCCGATTGGATCTACGCTACCGGATATACTCAGGATCTTATCCTGATCCGACGGCAGATGGCTGATCTCGGCATCGACGTGAAGATCCTCACGATGACAGCGGGTCCGTCCTACCCGGAATTCAAGGACAACGTGAAGGCCCTGGCCGAGAACGTCACGACCAACTCGTGGTGGCATCAGAACGCCAACTACGAGGATTCCTTCCTCTTCGGCTCGTCACAGAAATACAATGAGGCGTTTAACGAGCGCTACAAGCGCGACGCGACCTACCTCGAGGCGGCAGCGACCGCATCATGCGAGACTTTGGCGATGGCTATCGAGGAGGCGAAGTCGACCTCGGCTGACGCCGTACGCAAGGTCATGCATGAGAAGACCTTCAACACGTTTTACGGTCCTATCCATTACGGCACGACCGGTCAGAACGATGTGAATGCCGCTCTCGTCATGCAGATCCAGAACAACAAGCTCATCGTTCTGGCTCCGGAGAATTTGAAGCAGGGCGATCTTCAGGTCGGGCTCGTCAAGAAGTAACCAGCGCGGCTGGTCGGGGTAGGTAGGCGCCATGCTTGGCCAATATTTAGTGAACGGATTGCTGATCGGCGGACTATACGCCTGCATTGCGGTCGGCTTCTCCTTGGTGTGGGGCGTGTTGAACGTCATCAACATGCTCCATGGCACCATGGTGGTGCTTGGCGCCTATCTCTGCCTCTACGGCGTGCAGCAACTTGGGCTTTCGCTGTACGCGGTCGCACCCGTCGTCTGCTGCTTGCTATTCGTTCTGGGCTACGCGATCCAGCGCGGGCTCATGAACCGGGTCATCACGCAGCCGATCCTGATCACACTCACCCTGACATTCGGGCTGGACCTTATATTCAACAACCTTCTGCTGCAGGTGTTCAGCGCCACGCCGCGGTCGCTCGTCACCAATTACGGGATGATAGAATTCGCGGGCATGCGCGTTCCTGTCGTGCGTGTCGGAGGCATGCTGGTTGCCGGCACCCTGACCTTGCTGCTCTACTGGCTGCTCCGGCATTCCAAGGTCGGGCGCGCGATCATCGCGGTCCGGATGGATCGGCACGCGGCGGCGCTCATGGGAATCCGGATACCTCACATCTACGCTCTGACGTTCGGTATCGGTGCTTTGATGGCAGGCGCCGCGGGATGCGCCATAGCGCTAATCTATCCCGTGACGCCGATGATGTCGGGCGTGTTCCTTGGGAAGGCCTTTGTCATCTGCGTGCTCGGAGGTCTCGGCAGTGTTCCGGGTGCCATCATCGGCGGCATCGTTCTTGGCATCGTCGAAGGCATCGGCACGCTGTCGTTGGGGCAGCAATGGTCGACCTCCGTCGGCTTCCTCATGATGATGGCAGTGATCGTGCTGTTTCCGACGGGGATCGCAGGAAAGAAGGGCTACGAATGACACTCGACCGCGCAATTGTCTTGAAGGTCGTCTTCGGGCTCGCATTGTTCGCCATCGGCGCTGCGATGGCCGGCGTGCTCGATAACTACTACCTCCAGGTCGGAACCACGCTCGCAATGCTCTGCGTGCTCTGCTGGGCCTGGAACCTCGTCGGCGGATACATGGGCTATCCGGCACTTTGCATGATCTCCTTCTTCGGCATCGGCACCTATGCCGGCGCTATCGCCCAGGTGCAGGGATTGCCAATTTATGCAGCATGGATCGTCGCGTCAGGCGTGGGCGCTCTCTTCGCGGTGCTGCTTGGCGTACCGCTCCTGCGGCTGAAGGGCCATTATTTCGCGGTGGGCACCATCGCCAGCGTTGAAGTGCTGCGGGAGGTCGCTAACAACTGGGAGTCACTGACGGGCGGGGCAGTCGGCCTCAATATCCCGCTCACCGCCGGCGACCCGGACGACGTCGGCAGGTTCTTCTATCTTGCCATGCTCGGCCTTGGCTTGATCTCCTTTCTTGTCACGGTGGTAGTCGATCGTAGCCGGTTCGGCTTCGGGCTCCGCTGCATCCGTCAGAACGAGCAGGCGGCATCGATGGTCGGCATCGATGTCTTCAAGTACAAGGTCGGCGCCTTCGTGCTTTGTGGTGCGCTGGGCGCGGCGGCAGGCGCCATCTACGCATCGATGGTCGCATTCATCGAGCCGAAGGACGCGTTCAATCTCGTCATGACGATTGAAATCCCGGTCATGGCGATGCTGGGCGGCATGGGGACGATCTTCGGGCCGTTGATCGGCGGCGTCTTCTACGTGGTCCTTCGCGAATTCGTCTGGGCCTATTTCATCAACTGGCATAGCGGCATCCTTGGCGTCATCGTCGTGGCAGTCATCTACTTCCTTCCCGGCGGCGTGCTCGGGTTGAACTGGAAGTCCATCTTCAGAAAGCTCGTTTTGGCCGGGGCCTCCGGATCGACGGCGCGCGACCTGGCGAGTCCTGCATCATGAATACGGCGACTGCGAATCCCATTCTTGAACTCAGGAATGTCTCCCGCGTCTTCGACGGCGTCCGCGCGGTCAATGATGTCAGCCTGAAATTCTTCCCCGGAGAGATCGTCGGCCTTATCGGACCGAATGGCGCGGGCAAGACCACGCTGGTCAACCTGATCTCAGGCTTTCTCCGTGTCAGCAGCGGTGACGTGATCTTCGAGGGGAAGAGCCTGATCCGGAGCAAGCCCCACACCATTGCGCAGATGGGCGTGGCGCGCACATTCCAGATCGTACAGCCGTTCGCACGAATGACGGTACTCGAAAACGTCATGGCCGGCGCCATCTATGCCGGGCATTGCAGCATGCGCCAGGCGCGAGACAGAGCAATGGAAAACCTCGAGTTCACCAAGCTCTTGCAGATGAAGGATACGCCGGCGTCGGAGCTTGCCCTGGCAAACCGCAAGCGTCTGGAACTGGCGAAGAGCCTGGCGATGGGGCCTCGTATCCTGATGCTGGACGAGGTCAATGCCGGGCTGAATTCATCGGAGATCGATGAAGCCATCAAGATGGTGAAGGCGATCGCCGCGCGGGGCATCACCATCATTGTGATCGAGCATCTGATGCGCGTCGTGACTGCGCTGGCGCAGCGGGCGGTGGTTCTTCACCACGGAGCCGTGGCGAGCCAAGGATCGACGGAGCAAGTGTTCCGCGATCCGAAGGTCATCGAAGCATATCTGGGCAACAAGTTCGCTGCCAAGTTTGCCGCCGAGACGGGGATCGTGGCCGCAATCTAGCGACCGCGATCCCGTCCGGCATTTCAGACGATGACGTGGTCCGGCAGTTCGGCCGCATAGCGGGCGATCTCACCGGGTGTCGTCGCCCAGACTTCAGAGAAGCGCGCGTGAGACAAAACGTAATTGATGGCCTTTCGGATTTGGCGGAGCCGGAACGGCTGACCGGCGACGAAGGTATGCAGCGAGATTCCGAAGACCAGGGATTGTTGGTCGGACAGCAACAGCATCTCCTCGAACTGGTCGACGATCATCTGGTAGAAATCGGTCGCGGGCTGCTGCCGGCTCAGCATTGTCGGGCTGTCGTTGATCTCGATCGGGTAGGGCACGGAAAGGAGCGGCCCGGAGCGCGTCCTCATCCAGAACGGCTGATCGTCGGCCGGCCAGTCCATCACGAATGTGTAGCCGGCCTCCTTCAGGAGATCGGGGGTGGTCGCGGTTTCGGCGATCCAGGGCCCCATCCAGCCGTATGGCCGCTGCCCGCAATGGGCGGCGAGCGTGTCGGTGGCGTGGCGGATCATGGCAGCCTCGGTCGCTTCGTCCATGTCGCTCTGCCGCTCGGAGTTGGTATAACCGTGGCCGATCACTTCGTCGCCACGCCGTCGGATACGCTCACAGATCTGCGGCATGCCCTCGCAGACGGAGGCGTTGATCAGGTGGCTCATGGGCAGTTTGAATTCATCCATCATGTCGAAGATGCGCCAGATTCCAACGCGCAGGCCGTAATCGCGCCATCCGAAATTGCGTGTGTCGGGCGGCGGCCCGAGTGCCGTCGGCGTGTGACCGAGGCCCTCACCGAAGCTGAAGTTCTCCACATTCAGCGCTACGTAGAACGCGAGTTTCTTGCCGTCCGGCCAGGTGAACTGAGGACGTTCGTGGATTGGCGAGTAGTCGTAGCGGCCGTGGCTCTTGAGTCGCATATCGGTGTTCCCTGCGTGAGGGGCGAAGCCCCGTTGCGCGATCGACGTATGCCTTCAGCCAATCGTTCGGCACCGCCTCGCTCCGGCCGCCGACAGCAAACCGCTTTGCTCAATGGCTTCGCCAAGTCTCACGGACCGTCACGATTGACGGAGCTGCATCCTGGTCCGCGTGAGGAACCTCGACCGCTTGCATCTTTTAGGACGGGCGAAAAACCGCTGTAAAGGCAAATGTACGAAAAATGGTACGGTGCTTCCTTCAGGTCGTTCACCGGCGTTCAGCCGCAGGGTATCGGTCCGGAAAGTTGTCGCAAAAGCGCTTTATTACGTGCAAAAAACAGCGTTTTTGCGCTCGCCTCTGTTGTTGCACCAAGGCGGCGGTGGTTGTCCTGAAAAATTCTGCCTTGCCCAATCGTGGCTCGGAAATTCGAAGAATCCGCTTGCATCGTACCAAAAATGCGACGATTACTATTTTTAGAACTGCCCTTCCGGCTTGATGTGCATGAGATGAAACCCGACATGGTCGTCCCCCTCAACAGTCTCCCGGCGAGACGCGCGGCCGGCATGATCGCTGCGGGGCAGATCACGTCTGTGGAGCTGGTCGAGGCATGCCTTGATCGGATCAAGCGTCGCGATGCGACCGTAAAGGCGTGGTCCTACATTCATCCTGCCGCGGCACTGAAGGAGGCCGCTGCATGCGATGCCGCAGATCGTGCGGGGCAGCTTCGGGGTCTGCCGGTCGCCGTCAAGGACGTGATCGACGTTGCCGGCATGCCAACCGGAATGGGATCGCCGATCTACGACGGCTACCGCCCCTTTGGTGATGCCGCATGCATCGCGGCGCTGCGCGCCGCCGGAGCGGTCATCCTGGGAAAGACCGTCACCGCCGAGTTCGCCGGTGTCTTTCCCGGCGCGACGACGAACCCGCTGTCGGTCGGTCGGACTCCCGGCGGCTCATCGAGCGGCTCGGCTGCCGCCGTGGCGGACGGCATGGTGCCTGTCGCTCTCGGCACTCAGACGGGGGGCTCCATCCTGCGGCCCGCCGCATTCTGCGGCATTGTCGGTTTCAAGCCGAGCTTCGGGTCAATCAATCGCGCCGGTCTCAAGTTCGCAGCCGAGAGTCTCGATACCATCGGGCTGCTGGCCCGCGACGTGGACGATATCGAGCTCTTCTGGAACGTTCTTGTCGGTCGCACGGCGGAGCGGTCCTCCTCGCTCGATGCCGCCCCGCGGCTGTTGCTGTTCAAGACCCATCATTGGAGTCGCGCGTCCGAGGATAGCGTCGCCGCGATTGAAGCGGCTGCGAAAGAGCTTCGTGCGGCCGGCGCTGTCGTTAACGAAATGCCGGTGCCGGACGGCTTCGCCGAACTCAGCGACGCGCGGGTGGTCATCAACGGCTATGAAAGGACACGCGCGCTTGCCTGGGAATTCGAGCACCATGCTGATCGTCTCAGCCCGGCGTTGGCGCGCGTCGTCACGGAGGGGCGATCGTTCTCCTACGATCGATATTGCGCAGCCCTCCGTATCGCGGAGCGCTGGAGAGCGTGGATCGATGGCGAGGGAGCTCGGCATGACGCCATCCTGACGGCCGCCGTGAACGGCGAGGCGCCTGAAGGCCTGACGTCCACGGGCGACGCATCCTTTCAGGAAATCTGGACCATCCTCCATCTGCCGGCGATCACGCTGCCGCTCTTCGTCGGACGGTCCGGTATGCCCGTGGGCGTACAGTTCGTCGGACGCCGTCACGAAGATGCCGCCTTGCTGCGATTGGCGCGGTGGATCATGCGCGACCGTGGTCCGACCGTTCCGCAAGGTCCGGGCTAGGAGAAAATATGCAATTCTCGAACACCTTCGAAGTATCCCTCCCGCCGGCAGCGGCGTGGAAGACCCTCATGGACATTCCGAAGATCGCGCCATGCATGCCTGGTGCAGAACTGACGGAAGTCGTCGATCCGGACACCTACAAGGGCAAGGTCGCCGTTCGGATGGGGCCGGTGGTTCTCGCTTTCGCCGGGACGGCGAGATTCGAGGCGCGCGATGATGTCGAGCATACCGCGCGCGTCAAGGCGCAGGGTAATGACGCGAAGGGCAGGGGCGGAGCCAATGCTCTCGTCAACTTTCGGCTCGAGCCGTCCAGCGCCGGCTCCAAGGTAGTGATCGATACCGATCTCAATCTTTCGGGGTCTGTCGCTCAATACGGACGCAGCGCCGGCATGATCCAGACCATCGCGGCGCAGCTTATCGGCCAGTTCAGCAAGTCGCTGGAGAAGCAGATCGCGCAGTCTCCGGCCGAAACGGTTGTGGCCTCCATTCCGCTGGTGGCTGCGGGGGGCGAAGCGACGACCACCGAGTACCCAACCCTCGCGAACGAGCTGGAACGCACCCCCGCGTCCGCGCCGCTCCAGCCGGCGGCCAAACCAATCGGCGGCTTCTCGCTGATGATCAACGTGTTGTGGGCGGCCATCGTCGGCCTGTTCCGCGGCAAGAACGAAGGCAAGTAATGTCGAATCCGGTGCTCACCCTCCTTTCCCACGATAGACTACGGGAGACCTACGCCTCCGGTCACTGGCGGGACGATACGATCTTCTCGCTCGTCCGGACGCATGCGGACCGCGATCCCGGCCGGATTGCCGTGCGGGACCGCTCGGGTGCGTTGACGTATGGCGAGCTCGCGGAACGAGCGGAGACGCTTTCGAAGCACCTGGCCAAGTCGGGCGTCCGCAAAGGTCAGCGCGTGGCGGTCTGGCTTTCCAGCCGGATCGAGACGGCGGTCGCTCTCGTCGCGTGTTCGCGGGGAGGCTACGTCTGCTGCCCTTCGCTTCACAGGGACCACACCGTCGGCGATATCATTGAACTGATGAAACGGATGCGGGCTGCCTCCTTCATCGGCGAGGTCGGTTACGGCGCGGATGCCAGACGTCGCGACATCTTCGCCGCTCTAGAGGAAGTCCCGACCTTGAAGTCGGTATTTAGACTCGGCGCCGTCGGTAGCCCGGGAGACGACATTCTGGCGCTGACGGTCGATGGCGGCGCCGACGTCGTCAATGCGGACCCAAACGTCGTGGTCTATCTCGCCTTCACGTCGGGCACGACCGGACAGCCAAAAGGGGTCATGCACAGCGACAATACGCTGCTCGCGAACGCTAGGGCCATGGTCGCCGACTGGAAGTTCGACGAGCGGACCGTCATCTACACCATGAGCCCGCTCAGTCATAATCTCGGAATCGGCTCTCTCATCATGGCCCTTGCCATCGGCGGAGAAGTGGTCGTGCACGATCTTCCGCGTGGCGCCAGCACGCTCGACCGCATCATCGAGGTCGGGGCGACATTCATCGTTGGCGTGCCAACACATGCGATGGATCTTCTCGGCGAGATGAAGGCGCGCAAGATGTCGTCGCCCGGCGCCGTGAGGGGTTTCCGCATTTCCGGCGCCTCGGCACCCCGCGAGGTGATCGCCGAGTTGATCGCGACGGGCGTGGTCCCGCAGAGCGGCTACGGCATGACCGAGGCGGGCTCGCACCACTACACGCGGATGGACGATGGCCCGGACCGCGTCGTGCAGACCTCGGGCCGCCCCTGCGATGGCTACGAAGTGAAAATCTTCTCCACCGAGGACATGAACGTGGAAATGCCCGTCGGGGAGATCGGTCAGATTGGCGGCCGCGGCGCAAGTCTGATGCTTGGATATTTCGACGATCAGAGCGCCAACGACGAGGCGTTCAACGCTGAAGGCTGGTTCATGACCGGAGATATTGGTCGCGTCGATGAGGACGGATATCTTCAAATTACCGGACGGAAGAAGGACCTGATCATCCGCGGCGGTCACAACATCTATCCCGCCCGCATCGAAAACCTGGCCATGCAGCATCCGGAAGTCGCCCGCGCGGCAGCTCTGCCGGTTCCGGATAAGCGGCTTGGGGAGAAGGTCTGCCTGGCTGTGATGTTCCGGAATGGCGCGGTCGTCGCTCCGGAGGAGATATTGGCGCACCTCGATCGCTCGGGATTGTCGCGCTACGACATGCCGGAATATTTCCTCAAGCTGGACGAGATCCCGCTCACTGCGAGCGGCAAGATTCTCAAGCGCGATATCGCGTCCCAGATCACCGACGGCAAGGTCGTTCCCGCGCCGATCCGCTTCGTCCCGCCCGAACAGGCTCCGGCATGATAGGGCAGCAGGCGCACATCGCGTTTGATCGGGAAGACGCCTTGGCGCGTCTGGCGAAGGAGATGGCCGATCCGCCGTTTCACGACGTCCTCCAACCCCGCCCGGTCGACGTCCATGCAGATGGCTCCGTGGTCGTGCACCTCTCGTTCCGTCCTGAATTTGCCCGACGACGCGAGAGTCTATTCTACCATGGCGGTGTGATCGCTTCGCTGGCGGACATCGTGGCTCACGCGGCGATCGCCGTACGGCTGGGCCGGATGGTGCCGACGATCGATCTGCGAGTCGATTATCTCCGCGCTGCATCCGCCGGAGATCTGATCGCTAGCGGCCGCATCCTGACGGTCGGCAGGTCGATCGGCCGCGCCGACGTCGAGATCGTCGGTTCGGAAGGCAAGACCGTCGCCGTTGCCCGCGGTGCTTTCAGCACCAGAGAAAACTAGCCCGCGCCCTTGGGCATCAGAAAGGTCGTCAAATGCGAGCGGTCGTCGTTCATGAATTCGGAACGCCCGAAAGTCTTCGGATCGAGGACACGGCGGCTCCGCAACCCGGACCGGACGAGATACTGATCGACGTCCGTTCCGTCGGCGTCAATTTCGTCGACTTGCTCGTGATCGGCGGCACCTACCAGTTCTTGCCGCCGAGGCCGTTTATCCCCGGCAAGCTCCCCGCCGGCACAATCGTGGCGGTCGGCTCTAACGTAACTCGGTTCTCGGTCGGCGACCGGGTGCTGACGACCGCCGAACAGGGCGGTTATGCGGAGCAGGCTGTCGCGCTGGCGGAGCACTCCTACCGGATCCCTGCCACGATGTCGTTCACCGAGGCGGCCGCAATGGCTCTGGCCTTCGATACGGCATGGTTCGCGCTGCGGGAGCGGGGACGGCTGGTGGCCGGCGAAAGCGTGCTGGTGTTGGGCGCCACCGGAAGCGTTGGCTTGGCGGCGGTCCAGTTGGCGAAGGCTTTCGGGGCCAAGGTGATCGCGGGCGTCTCGTCAATGACCAAGGCGGCCGCGGTGCGCGAGGCGGGCGCCGACGAAGTGGTTGACCTGTCGGTCGGTGATCTGCGGGAAGGGCTGCGCAGCCAGGTCCACGCGGTGACCGGCGGGAAGGGGGCCGACGTCGTGATCGACTCCCTCGGCGACCGTTTCTTTTCTGCTGCGCTGCGGGCGATGGCCTGGTGTGGCCGTCTCGTCGTGGTCGGTTTTGCCGCAGGCGAGATTCCGTCCGTCAAGGTCAATTACCTGCTGGTGAAGAACATCGAGGTTAGCGGCCTCCAGGTCAGCGACTACCGTAAGAAGATGCCGCAACGCATGCGCGAATGCTTCGAAGAGATCTTCGCTTTGTACGAAAAAGGTCTCGTCAAGCCTCCGGTGACTTCGGTCCGAAGGTTGGAAGGCTTTGCGGAGGCGCTTGGCCAAATCCGGGCCAGGACCGCCAAAGGGCGCATCGTGCTCGACCTCGACTGAAATGGAGACCTGTCGATGAAGGCAGAACGACCGCAAACACGATCGGGCGCAGTTTTTGTTCCAAAATTGGAACGAATTTGGCATACCATCGTGCGGAGTGCGCAGGTGCGCCTCGCAACCGGACGATAGGTGCTTCGTTGGCGATCCAGTACCAAGAAATTGCGAACAGGCTGAGGGCATTCAGGATCGGTTCTGGCTTGAGCGCGGACGAGATTGCCCGACGTGTCGGGATATCCCGAACCGCACTGTACCGCTTTGAAAAAGGCGAGTTGGCCAAGATCGAGACTCTCGAAAAGCTCTCCGAACTCCTCAATGTCTCGATGCCGACGCTGCTCGGCGTGGGCATCGAATATATGCCCTCCGCGGTCAGCTACTTCGAGCGCATGAGGCAATTCGAGGAGACCGCCGAACACATCATGGTGCTTTCCGGTCCGATCTCCTTCCTTCTGGCGTCGGATCGCTTCCTGGAAATGCTCCGCCAGGTGCTGACGGAGAGTCTTCCGCTCAATATACCCGACCGCGAAAAGACGCTCGCGCAGGTTGACCAGATCATGGACATCCTTGCGCAGCGCAAGGCGACCTATCGCAGGCGCAAGCCAGGCATTCTGAATCTCATGTCGGCGCGCGAGATCCGCCGTTTCGCGCAGAGCGGTTTTGTCGGCAATCCGTCGATCACGGGTGCAGAACTCGCCGGACGCAAGGCTCTCGCCCGCGCCGAGATTGAGCATTTTGCGAAGGTCATCGAGGAGGACGCCATCGGCGTGCAGATCGGTGTTGTGACGGAGTCGCTGCCACACACCCACTTCCAGATATTCCGGATGGCCGAGACCAAGATGCTGACGCTCAGTCCTTTTCGTCTGGGCGAACAGCCCAACATCCGGCTCGGCGTCGCGATGATCACGTCGGCTCCGGAGGCGATCGCTCTGCACGAAAAGACCGTCAGCGAGATGTGGCGCGGTGCGATCAAGGGGCCAGAAGCCGCGGCCCATCTGCGCGGGTTGCTGGACCAGCCTGTGGCCACAACGGAAGTTCTTCCCTCGGCATCCGAAAACCGGTCGCTCGTCGACACAGGCGCGGCGGCGGTCAGGCGAAAAAGCGGGAAGTCGGCGTCGGTAAAGCCGTCGGCGCGGGCCAAATCGTGACAGAACTGTCCAAGGGCGCGATGCGCCGGGTCATTGCTCAGACGTCCCAGCTGAATGGGGGCGGCCGCCCATCCAATCGGAAACGATGCGGCAGATTTATCGTCATCCCAAGGGCATAACTACTGATGGCAACCGAAATTCCCGATGTCCTCGTCGTCGGCGGCGGCAACGCCGCGCTATGTTCGGCGCTGATGGCGCGCGAGGCGGGCGCGTCGGTTCTGATGCTCGAAGCGGCGCCACGGGAATGGCGCGGCGGCAACTCGATGCATGTGCGCAATCTGCGCTGCATGCACGATGAACCGCAGGACGTGCTCGTTGAATCCTATCCGGAAGAAGAGTTCTGGCAGGACTTGCTGAAAGTCACAGGCGGCCTCACCAATGAGCCGTTGGCGCGTCTTGTCATCCGACACTCATCGCGCTGCCGGCCTTGGATGCGCAAGCATGGCGTGCATTTTCAGCCTCCGCTGTCGGGAGCGCTGCACGTCGCGCGCACCAACGCGTTCTTCATGGGCGGCGGTAAGGCACTGGTGAACGCCTACTATCGCAGCGCCGAGGCGCTGGGGATCGGTATCCGCTACGGCACGCCAGTGAAGGCGCTCGATCTTCAAGAGGGTGAATTCCGCGCTGCCATCACCGAGAGTGGCGAGCGCATCGAGGCGAAGAGCTGCGTGCTGGCGAGCGGGGGCTTCGAGTCAAACCTCGAGTGGCAGCGCGAGGCTTGGGGGCAGAATGAGCGCGGCGAATGGACTGCCGAAAAATTTCTGATTCGCGGGACCCGCTTCAATCAGGGCGTGATGCTCAAATTCATGATCGATGCAGGGGCTGCTACTATCGGCGATCCGACCCAGGCGCATTGCGTCGCGATCGACGCCCGTGCGCCGCTCTACGACGGCGGCATCTGCACCCGCATCGACTGCGTGTCGCTCGGCATTGTGGTGAACCTCGACGGCGAGCGGTTCTACGACGAAGGCGAGGACTTCTGGCCCAAGCGCTACGCAATCTGGGGACGCCTCGTTGCACAGCAGCGCGGTCAGACCGCTTGGTCGATCATCGATCAGAAGGCCATTGGCCGCTTCATGCCGCCAGTGTTCGAGGGCGCCAAGGCCGATACGCCGGAGGAGCTCGCGAGCAAGATCGGAATCGACCCTGTGACCTTCGTGCGGACGCTCCGGACGTACAACGAAGCGTGCTGCCCCGGTACCTTTGATCATACATCGCTTGACGATTGCCGCACGGAAGGCGTCGCTCCCGCGAAGACGCACTGGGCACGCGCAATCGATTCCGCGCCGTTCTACGCTTACCCGCTGCGGCCGGGTATCACCTTCACTTATCTCGGCATGAAGATCGATCACACCGCGGCGATCCGGTTCAACGACGTGCCGAGCTCCAATCTGTTTTCTGCCGGCGAGATGGTTGCAGGCAACGTGCTCGGCAAGGGCTACACCGCCGGCGTCGGCATGAGCATCGGGACGGCGTTCGGCCGCATCGCCGGCGTCAATGCCGCCAAGAGCGCGGGATTCCGACACCCGACGTTCAACGAGGAACTGGCCTATGCTATCGCCCACTGACACCGCCGTACCGGTCGCCGTTGACGGTGCCTGCGCAGGCGGGATTGATCTGGCTGATACCATGTCCGCAGGAGAGCAGGAGGTCGCACGCCTCATGCAAATCTGCAACGCGTGCCGCTACTGCGAAGGCTTCTGTGCCGTTTTCCCAGCGATGACGCGACGGCTCGGATTCGACAGGGCCGATACCCATTACCTCGCTAATCTCTGCCACAACTGCGGCTCATGCCTGTACGCATGCCAGTATGCCCCGCCGCACGAATTCGCGGTCAACGTGCCCAAGGCGATGGCCAAGCTGCGTGTTCGTACTTATCAGGACTATGCGTGGCCGGGACCGCTCGGTCGGCTCTACGAGCGTGCAGGCCTGACTGTTGCGCTCGCCTTGGCCGGGGGGATTGCGCTTTTCCTGGTGCTGGCGGCGGCGGTGCATGGCTCGCTTATTCATGCCCCGATGGCAGGAAATTTCTACGCGATCTTCCCGCATAACTTCCTGGCCGTCATGTTCGGCATCGTCCTCCTGTTCGCAATCCTGGCGCTCGGCATAGGCGTGACCAGATTCTGGCGCGAGGTCTCTCCGACGAGGGGTGGCGACGCTCGGGACGTCGCGGCGGCGGCCATGGCGCGGGTTCCGGCCGCCCGCGAGGCGCTCGCCGACGTGGCGCGGCTGCGATATCTCGGCGGCGGCCACGGCGACGGCTGCAACGAGGACGACGATGCTTTCACTCTGTGGCGCCGCCGCTTCCATCAGCTCACGATGTATGGGTTCCTGCTGTGCTTCGCCGCC
>CAYVVB010000521.1:0-7386 GCA_964454955.1 uncultured Bradyrhizobium sp.
CCGAATGCCACCATCATGCTCGCCTCGCGCACACCCCAGCCGGCGATCGAAATCGGCAGCATGGTGATCAGCATGATCGGCGGTATCAGCATGAACAGTTGCTCGAAACTCGCGGGCGCCGCGATCGAACGAACGGCGCCCCAGGCGATCACCACCGTGAGCACGTGAATTGACAACGACAGCACGGCGATCTTCGGTCCGCTCCGACTGTCGAAGATCACCTGGTTGGCGATCACCGAGCACGCGTGAACATGTCTGGTCGGCCACCAGCTCTTCAGCCATGGCCACGGCAGATGGCCGAGCAGGAGAAAGCTCAACCCGCCGAGCAGGGCGGCAAAATCGACGAACACAAGGGCGAGCCGGCCTTTGCCGTCGGCGATCATGCCGTAGCTCCAGGGCAGGCTCGCCACGATGATCAGTGCAAGCGCAATCAGCCCGACCGCGCGATCGGTCAGGATCGAATATGTCGCCGCACGCCAGCCCGCGCCGGTACGGTTGACGAGCCACAGTCGGACCGCGTCGCCGCCGATCGATGAGGGCAGCGTCTGATTGAAAAACGAACCGATCATGTTGTAGCGAAACGCCTGCAGATCGGAGAGCGGTGCGCGGCACAGCACGGAAATCTCGCGCCAGCGCAGCGCGCCGAGAAATATCTGGACGATCGTGACCAGCACGGCAAAGCCGATCCACGCCAGGTTGATCTGGCTCAGCCGCGATTGAATGGCGGCAAAATTGATGCCGCGAAGCGCAAGGTAAAGCAGCGCCAGCGACACCAGAACTCGGACCGTGAAGATGAAAATTCCGCGCATGCCAGACCGGGTTCGCTCAGATTTCAATCATTCCAGGGCGAGCGCGCTGCTGAGATGGTCCCGACCTGGAATGGCTTCGAAGACCCTCTTGCAAGAGCATCCCTGACCGTGCCGAGGGTCTTAGCCCTTGCGATCTCCATCATAGGGTGGCTAAACAGTCGGAAGTGTGCCGTCAATGGCGTCTCGAAAAGCCTGGAAAATTAATTTATGTGGCACGGCCGAAAGATTGCCGTCATTGGGCTCGGTTATGTGGGGTTGCCCGTCGCCGCAGCGTTCGCGCGTGCAGGTAGCGCGGTCGTCGGCTTCGATATCGACGCCGGGCGCGTCAAGGAACTGAAGAGCGGACAGGACCGCACGCGCGAGGTCGACGCGGTCGACCTCAAGCTGGATTCACTGACGTTCACAAACGACGTCGGTGCGCTTCGCCCCGCCGATTTCTTCATCGTGACGGTTCCGACCCCGATCGACGGGGCACGAAGGCCCGACCTTGGCGCCATGCTCGAGGCCTCGCGCTTGGTCGGCGGCGCACTGAAGCGGGGCGATGTCGTGGTCTATGAATCGACGGTCTATCCCGGCGCGGTCGAAGAGGAATGTGTACCGGTCCTGGAGGGGGCGTCCGGCCTGACAGCGGGTTCGGATTTCAGTGTCGGCTATTCGCCCGAGCGCATCAATCCCGGGGACAGGACGCATCGCTTTGAAACCATCACCAAGGTGGTTTCGGCCCAGAACGCCAAGACCCTCGATATCGTCGCCGATGTCTATGGCTCGGTGGTCCGTGGCGGCATTCACCGTGCGCCGTCGATCAAGGTCGCCGAAGCGGCCAAGGTGATCGAAAACACGCAGCGCGATCTCAACATCGCCTTCATGAACGAGCTGTCCTTGATCTTCCAGGCGCTCGACATCGATACCGGCGACGTGCTCGCCGCCGCCGCCACCAAATGGAATTTTCTCCCGTTTCAGCCTGGCCTCGTCGGCGGCCACTGCATCGGCGTCGATCCCTATTATCTGACCTATCGTGCCGAAAAGGCCGGCTATCATCCCGAAGTCATTCTGGCGGGCCGCCGCATCAACGACGAAATGGGCCGGCGGATCGCGCGCGAATGCATCCGCGGCCTGTTGCGCCGGAAGGGACAGGGCGGATTGGTCACGATCCTCGGCGTGACGTTCAAGGAAAACGTGCCCGACATCCGTAATTCCCGGGTGATCGACGTGGTGCGCGAGCTGCAGTCGTTTGGCATCACAGTGCAGATCGCCGATCCGCTTGCCGATCCTTCCGCGGTCGAGGCGGAGTACGGCGTCGCGCTCACCGACATCGACAGGCTCGAGCCGTCCGATGCGGTCATCATGGCCGTTGCCCACGAAGCTTATATCGAGGGCGGCTGGCATCTGGTGGAGCGATTGCTCCGCGAGAGGGCGGGCCTCGTGTTTGACGTCAAGATGAAACTCGATCGCAGCTCGAAGCCTGATGGCATCGAGTTGTGGCGACTTTAGCCGGAGCTGACATGGCAGCCGACTTGGCCAAGCAGGCGATCCTGGTTACCGGAGCTGCCGGCTTCATTGGATTTCACGTCGCCCAACGGCTGCTGGCGCTGGGCCGCGAGGTCGTGGGCGTCGACAGCGTCAACAGCTACTACGATCCGGAGCTGAAGGAAGCGCGGCTCGAGCTTCTTGGGCGTCATCCAAAATTTCGCTTTGTGAAGCTCGATCTTGCGGATCGCGCAGCCACGGAATCCCTGTTTGCACAAGGCGGCTTTGCCGAAGTGGTGCATCTCGCCGCGCAGGCTGGCGTACGCTACTCGCTGCAGCATCCCCACGCCTATATCGACGCCAACATTCAAGGCTTCCTGAACGTGCTGGAAGGCTGCCGCCACAATGGCTGCAGGCATCTGTTGTTCGCGTCCTCGTCCTCCGTCTATGGCGCAAACACCAAATTGCCGTTCTCGGTGCATGACAATGTCGACCACCCGGTGAGCCTTTACGCGGCGTCGAAAAAGGCCAACGAACTGATGGCGCACGCCTACAGCCATCTTTACCGGCTGCCGGCGACCGGTTTGCGCTTCGTCACCGTCTACGGACCGTGGGGCCGGCCGGACATGGCGATGTTCATCTTCGCCAAAGCGATCCTGGCGGGCGAGCCGATCAAGCTGTTCAACCATGGCAAGATGCGGCGTGACTTCACCTATGTCGACGACGTCAGCGAAGCCATCCTCCGCCTGATCGGCCGGCCGCCGACGGGCGATCCGGACTGGGACGGCAGCAGGCCTGATCCCGCGGCGAGCAGGGCGCCCTGGAAGATCTACAACATCGGTAACAACCACCCCGAGGAACTGACCCACGTCGTCTCGCTGCTTGAAAAGGAATTCGGCAAGGCGGCCGAGAAGGAAATGCTGCCGATGCAGCCCGGAGACGTCGAAGCCACCTACGCCGATATCACGGCGCTCGAACGCGACATCGGCTTCAAGCCTGCAACCCCGATCGAAGATGGTATCGCCCGCTTTGCGAAATGGTATCGTGAGTTTCACAGGATATAAGGGTCAAAGCCGATGAGCAGACGAATCATCCCCCTGATCATGTGCGGCGGCGCTGGAACCCGGCTGTGGCCCGCCTCGCGCGAGGGCCGCCCAAAACAGTTTCTGCCCCTGTTCGGAGCGCGCTCGACCTTCCAGGACACGCTGCTGCGGGTCTCGGATCCCGCGTTGTTCGAGCGCCCGATCGTGATCACCAATGGCGCCTATCGTTTCATGGTTCTGGAGCAGCTTGCCGAAATCGGCATCGAGGCGGACGTGCTGCTCGAGCCGATGCGGCGGGACTCGGGCCCCGCCATTGCCGCGGGCGCGGCGTTCGCGCAGGCGCGCGACGCTGATGCGATCGTGCTCGCACTGGCCGCCGACCATATCGTGCGCGACACCGGGGCTTTTCTGGCTGCCTGCCGCGAGGGGTTGGCTGCCGCCGCGAGCGGCCGCATCGTGACGTTCGGAGTCCAGCCGGAGCGCCCCGCGACCGAATACGGCTATATCAACCCGGGTGAGGTGGTTTCCGGCGACGTCCGCAGCGTCGCAAAATTCGTCGAGAAGCCGGATCAAGCCACGGCCGAGCAATACATCAAGGCCGGCTATCTCTGGAACAGCGGCAACTTCATGTTCCGCGCCGCCGTGCTGCTCGACGAGTATCGCAGGGTCGATGCAAAGAGTATCGAGGCGGTCGCCGATTCCGTGAGCAAGGCGGGACGCGATCTTTGTTTCGTCACGCTCGATCCCGACGCCTTCGGCGCCGCCAAGGCGATCTCGATCGACTATGCGGTGATGGAGAAGACCGCGCGCGCCGCGGTCGTGCCGGTGGCGTGCGGCTGGTCCGATGTCGGCTCCTGGCACGCGGTATGGGAATTGTCGCAAAAGGACGGGCAAGGCAACGTCGCGCAGGGCGCCGCGGTGTTCGAGGATTCCCGCAACTGCAATGTGGCGACCGACAAGGCCCTGGTGGCGCTGGAAGGCGTCGACGACCTGGTGGTGGTGGCAACCCAGGACGCCGTGCTGGTCTCCAGGCAGAAGGACGCCGACGGGCTGAAGCGGCTTGTCGCGAAGCTGAAGAAGGTCGCGCCGAAAGTCACCGAGGATCACCTCAAGGTGCACCGCCCCTGGGGCAGCTATCAGTCGGTCGACGATGGCGAGCGGCACCAGGTCAAGCGCATCATCGTCAAGCCGGGTCAGCGCCTTTCCCTGCAGAAGCACTACCACCGCTCCGAACACTGGATCGTGGTGCGAGGCGCCGCGCGCGTGACCGTCAACGAGCTCGTCAAGACGGTGCACGAAAACGAGTCGGTCTACATCCCGATGGGCGCGGTGCACCGGCTGGAAAACCCGGGCAAGATCATGCTGGAGCTGATCGAAGTGCAGACCGGCAGCTACCTCGGCGAGGATGACATCATCCGCATCGAGGACGACTACCGGCGGGGGTAGGTCTGTTCGAATGCCGGTGGCTATCGGTCTCGCACCCTCGATTCGGTTGACCTCGTCTTCAGGTAAGCCTGCCCGGTTGGTTGCGAACCGATGGTCAGGACCGCGGGTCGAGCTATTAGCGCCACATTTTGTTCTTAGAGTTCCACCACCCGTGGCTTTTCCAGTCGTCGGGCAAGGGATCGTCTGGCTGGGAGAAGACAATTGTACCCCAAATTTCTGACGCGCATGAGCAGCCTGCAGGCGGGAAGCGAGATCGCGCAGCTCCGGGCTGATCTGGACGCGCATCACCAAGCTTACGAAGCACTGGAACGCGAAGTCCGGCAACTTCGGGGTGACCGAGACGGGTACCGTCAAGCTCACGAAACGTTGCAGGGCGAAGCCGGGCAGCTTCGGGTCGACCGGGACGGCTATCGCCAGGCCTACGAAACACTGCAAAGCGAGGTGGGGCAGCTTCGGTGCGACCGGGACGGGTATCGCCAGGCTTACGAGGCGCTGCAAAGCGAAGTTGGGCAACTTCGGTGCGACCGCGACGGGTATCGCCAAGCTTACGAAACGGCGGCGGAGGAAATTGGAGTCCTGAGAAACGCCGGAGCTTTTCTCCCGCGTTCGAACGAGCAATTGTCTGCCGTAGCGGACCGTCCGAGCATCTTGGTCGTGACGCTGCCGCGGTCGGGCACCGTATACATAGGGTCAACGCTGGAACGTACGCTCGGCTATCACTACGGACCCGTGCTATTTCTTGGGCAGCATGTCCGGAAGAACGTCATCGTGACTGCCGTCGCGCGTGATTTCAAACGCGGCGGCATGGTTTGTACTACCCACATGGAGCCGGATAACGCTAACATAAATGCTTTGCGCCACTTTGGCATTACCAAGGGTATCTTACAGACGCGTGATCCACGTGCTTCATTCCAGAGCTGGATGCAGTTCTATGCAAAGGAAGAGCTGCATCACCAGCTTGATCCTCACCTCGATGGCGTCTACCGCTCGATGAGCGAGGAGGAGAGATTCGAACATCATTTTCAAGAATTTTATTTGCCGGCCGTGAACTGGCTATCGGATTGGATTCGTTGTCTTGAGCAGAACAGCGATCTGGAATTCCTGATCCTGAACTATACGGATCTTGCAAGCAACGAAGAGAACTTCTTCAAGAGGATTTTGGATTTCTACGATCTGGCGACGCCCCTGAATCCGGCGCCGCGGAACAACAGCACGCACTTCCGTACTGCGCCGCGTGCTCCTTGGAGCGAACAGTTCACCGCGGAACAGATCGATCGGCTGAATTCGGCGATACCCGATCACCTATGGAAAAAATTTGCGTGGGCGGCCACCGACCAGCAAGCATCCTAAGAAGCCGGTCGTTTTGCCGGCGAGTACCTTGTGCCGATGGTGCGGCGATCCGGCGGCAGGCCGGCCCGATTCCGTTGATCTAGGCTGGAACAAAATACCGCAACGAGCTGATCGGGTGCCGCCGGCGAGTCGGCCGAACAATGAACCGCCCGCTGGAATGTTGCAGCGCGTTCTGATCTCACCTAAAGTACTGCAGCCTGGGGGCTGTATTCGGGGGGACACCGTCGTTCGAACCGGGTGTCCAGCGGTGTAAGCCCAACAGATGGCCGAGATGCTTCCTGCCGGAAGGCGGGAGCGGGAAATCAGGACCCATTCGTTGAGCGCCTATCCATGACCAGGGCCCTGTCAACGGATTCATCCGACAGCCGCGAACGAACAATTCTCACAACCGACATCGTGGGCAGCACGGCGCTGCTGCGCCGCTTTCCAAACGACATGATGGCGGCGATGGATCTGCATGACCATCTCCTCCATGCCGCGATCCGCCGCCACTCCGGCGATCCCTTCAGAAGCACGGGCGACGGCGTGCTCGCGGCGTTCGATCGCCCGCTCGATGCCGTCATGGCTGCGATCGAGGCGCAGCGCGAGATGCGCCGCATCGAGTGGGGCCCGACAGGACGGCTTCAGGTCCGGTTCGGCATCCATACGGGCCTGACGCGCTTGCGCGGCGAGAACGATTTTTTTGGTCCCGCCCTGCCGACCGCCACGCGGTTGCAGAGCGCCGCCAACGCCGATCAGATCCTGTTGTCGGACGTCACCGTGCGGCGGCTGCCGGGCGAGGCGGGGCAGACGCAGTTTCAACTCACTGATTTGGGCGAGCACCATTTCAAGGGCATCGAGCCGATCCGCGTCCACCAGGTCTGTGCCGCGGGCCTGCCCAGCACCTTCCCGCCGATCGGCGGGAAGCGGGAGAGCGCCAGCGGCAACCTGCCGGCCAATCTCAGCTCCTTTCTCGGCCGCGAGCGCGAGCTCGACGAACTGGCCGCGCTGGCCCTGGGATCGCGGCTGCTCACGCTGGTGGGCCCCGGAGGGATCGGCAAGACGCGGCTCGCCATCGAGTTTGCCCGCTCGCTGGAGCCGTCTTTTTCCGATGGCGCCTGGTTCGTCGATCTCTCCGCGCTCGAACGGGACGGCGACGTCTGGCCGGCGATTGCCGAGGCGCTCCTGATCACGCCATCGCCCGGCGTACATCCGCAGATCCAGGTGCTGGAACGTCTGAACGATGCGCGCGCGATCCTGGTGATGGACAATTGCGAGCATGTGCTCGACCC
>CAYVVB010000522.1:0-33301 GCA_964454955.1 uncultured Bradyrhizobium sp.
ATGGCCCAGATGAAAGTTTCCGACATCCGCGCGATGAGCCCCGATCAGATGGAGGATGCGGTCCTCAATCTGAAGAAGGAGCGCTTCAACCTGCGCTTCCAGCGCGCCACGGGGCAGCTGGAGAACACCTCGCGGCTGCGCGAAGCGCGCCGCGACATCGCCCGCATCAAGACCATCGCCGCCGAACAGCGCGCGAAGAAGAAGTAAGGGGCTAAAGTATGCCGAAACGTACGCTGCAGGGCGTGGTCGTCAGCGACAAGCAAGCCAAGACGGTGGTGGTGCGCGTCGATCGCCGCTTCACCCATCCGATCTACAAGAAGACGATCCGCCGCTCGAAGAACTACCATGCGCACGACGAGAACAACGAGTTCAAGCCGGGCGACACTGTGTGGATCGAGGAGAGCAGGCCGATCTCGAAGTTGAAGCGCTGGACCGTGGTCCGGGGCGAACACAGGAAAACCGCCTAAAGCCGGGTCCGGCGCGAAGCCGAACCGGTTATTTTGAAAATTCAAGCGCAAGCTCCTTTGCGCAACAGATTGAAGAGGACGAGGTGCATCAATGATTCAGATGCAGACCAACCTCGACGTGGCCGACAATTCAGGCGCACGCCGTGTCATGTGTATCAAGGTGCTCGGGGGCTCCAAGCGCCGCTATGCCACCGTGGGCGACGTCATTGTCGTGTCCATCAAGGAAGCGATCCCGCGCGGCAAGGTGAAGAAGGGCGACGTGATGAAGGCCGTGGTGGTGCGGGTCCGCAAGGACATCCGCCGTCCCGACGGTTCGGTGATCCGCTTCGACCGCAACGCCGCCGTGCTGATCAACAACCAGCAGGAGCCGGTCGGCACCCGTATCTTCGGGCCCGTGCCGCGCGAGCTGCGCGCCAAGAATCACATGAAGATCATTTCGCTCGCGCCGGAGGTGCTGTGATGGCCGCCAAGATTCGCAAGGGCGACAAGGTCGTCGTGCTGAGCGGCCGTGACAAGGGCCGCACCGGCGAAGTGTTCGAGGTGCGCCCCACCGAGGGCACCGCGCTCGTGCGCGGCGTCAACATGGTGAAGCGCCACCAGAAGCAGACCCAGTCCCAGGAGGGCGGCATCATCTCCAAGGAGGCGCCGATTCACCTGTCCAACATCGCGTATCTCGGCAAGGACGGTAAGCCGACGCGCATCGGATTCAAGATTCACGCGGACGGCAAGAAGGTCCGCGTCGCCAAGAGCTCGGGAGCAGAGATCGATGGCTGAGACCGCTTACGTGCCGCGCCTGCGCGCGGAATATGACCGCAAGATCAAGAGCCAGCTGACCGAGAAGTTCGGCTACAGCAACGTCATGCAGGTGCCGCGGCTGGAGAAGGTCGTGCTCAACATGGGCGTCGGCGAAGCCGTCAACGACCGCAAAAAGGCGGAAACGGCGGCGGCGGACCTGTCGCTGATCGCGGGCCAGAAGGCCGTCGTGACCTATTCGCGGATCGCGATCGCGACCTTCAAGCTGCGCGAGAACCAGCCGATCGGCTGCAAGGTGACGCTGCGCAAGGCGCGCATGTACGAGTTCATCGACCGGCTGGTGAACGTCGCGCTGCCGCGCGTGCGCGACTTCCGCGGCCTGAACCCGAAGAGCTTCGACGGCCGCGGCAATTATTCGCTCGGCATCAAGGAGCACATCATCTTCCCGGAGATCGATTTCGACAAGGCCGGGGAGTCGTGGGGCATGGACATCACGGTGTGCACGACCGCTCGCACCGACGACGAGGCCAGGGCCTTGTTGACCGCTTTCAATTTCCCGTTCCGGCAGTGAGACGCTGAAGAAGCTCTCAAACGCGGATACCTAGGAGCCAAGCATGGCAAAGAAGAGTTCAGTCGAGAAGAACAACCGGCGCAAGCGGATGGCCAAGAACGCCGCGCCCAAGCGGGCAAGGCTGAAGGCGATCATCGCCGACAAGACCAAGCCGATGGAAGAGCGTTTCGCCGCGACCCTGAAACTTGCGGAGATGCCGCGCAATTCGTCGGCGACGCGGATTCGCAACCGCTGCGAGCTGACCGGCCGGCCGCGCTCGACCTATCGCAAGAACAAGCTGTCCCGCATCGCGCTGCGTGAACTGGGCTCCAAGGGCCTGGTTCCCGGGCTCGTGAAGTCGAGCTGGTAAGGAGGGTCGCAAGCATGTCAACGCACGATCCGATCAGCGATCTGATCACCCGCATCCGCAATGCGCAGATGCGTTCGAAGTCGAAGGTCACCACTCCGGGCTCGAGGATGCGCCAGAGCGTGCTCGAGGTGCTCAAGGCCGAGGGCTACATCCGCGGCTACGCCAGCGTCGAGCATTCGTCCGGCCGCAGCGAGCTCGAGATCGAGCTGAAATATTTCGATGGCGAGCCCGTGATCCGCGAGATCGAGCGGGTCTCCAAGCCGGGCCGGCGGGTCTACACCTCGGTGAAGAACCTGCCGCGGGTCAACAACGGTCTCGGCATTTCGGTGCTGTCGACGCCGAAGGGAATCATGGCTGACCACGAAGCGCGCGAGGCGAACGTGGGCGGCGAGATTCTCTTCACGGTGTTCTGAGGAAGGATTTTTACGCCATGTCACGCATTGGCAAGAGGCCTGTGGCGGTGCCGTCCGGTGTGACCGCAACCGTCGAGGGGCAGACCGTCAAGATGAAGGGGCCCAAGGGCCAGCTTCAGTTCGTCGTCCATGACGACGTCGAGGTGAAGCTCGACAAGGGTGTGGTGACGGTCGCGCCACGCTACGAAACCAACCGCGCGCGTGCCCTTTACGGCACGGCGCGGGCGCAGATCGCCAACCTGGTCGCCGGCGTCACCAAGGGCTTCGAAAAGAAGCTCGAGATCACCGGCGTCGGCTACCGCGCCGCGATGCAGGGCAAGAACCTGCAGCTCGCGCTCGGCTACAGCCACGACGTGATCTACCCGATCCCGGAAGGCATCTCGATCGCGGTCGGAAAGCCGACCGAGATCACGGTGACGGGCAGTGACGTCCAGCGCGTCGGCCAGGTCGCCGCCGAGATCCGCGCCTTCCGCCCGCCGGAGCCCTACAAGGGCAAGGGCGTGAAGTATGTCGACGAATTCATCTTCCGCAAGGAAGGCAAGAAGAAGTAACGGAGCCGGTGATGTCGAGAAACAAGGTCACGAATGCCCGGCGCAAGCAGCGCGTGCGCCTGGCGTTGCGCCGGTCCGCCGGCGGCCGCCCGCGGTTGTCGGTGTTCCGCTCGTCGAAGCACATCTACGCGCAGGTGATCGACGATCAGAAGGGCGAGACGCTGGCGTCCGCTTCTTCGCTTGAGAAGGACATGCGCGGAACCGGCAATACCGGCGCCAACATTGACGCCGCCAAGGCCGTCGGCAAATTGCTGGCGGAGCGCGCCGTGAAGAACGGCGTGAAGGAAGTGGTGTTCGACCGCGGCGGCTATCTCTACCACGGGCGCGTCAAGGCGCTGGCGGATGCGGCGCGCGAGAGCGGGCTCAGCTTCTAAACGGTTGGAACGGATACAAAGGGCAGAGGCAGAGGCCTCGACTTAAGAGATTGGAAAGAACCATGGCAGCGGAACGCGAACGCGGCGGACGCGAACGGAGCAGGGAGCGCGAGGAGCGCGACAGCGAGTTCGTCGACAAGCTGGTGCACATCAATCGCGTGGCGAAGGTCGTCAAGGGTGGCAAGCGCTTCGGCTTTGCGGCACTTGTCGTGATCGGTGACCAGAAGGGCCGGGTCGGTTTCGGCCATGGCAAGGCGCGTGAGGTGCCGGAGGCGATCCGCAAGGCTACGGAATCGGCCAAGCGCAACCTGACCCGTGTGGCCTTGCGCGAAGGCCGCACGCTGCATCACGATATCGCCGGCCGCCATGGTGCAGGTCGGGTCTACCTGCGCGCCGCCCCGGCCGGTACCGGCATCATCGCCGGCGGCCCGATGCGCGCAGTGTTCGAGACCCTCGGCATCCAGGACGTGGTGGCGAAGTCGGTCGGCTCGTCCAACCCGTACAACATGGTGCGCGCGACCTTCAACGCGCTGAAGCACCAGGATAGCCCGCGTTCGGTCGCGGCACGCCGCAACATCAAGGTGTCCACGCTCCAGGCCCGCCGCGTCGGCGGCGATGCCGAGGCGGCCGCGGACTAATCACGCTTTTCGGAGTTCAGGACCATGGCCGCAAAGACGATCAAGCTCGAGCAGACTGGCAGCCCCATACGCCGCCACCACTCGCAGCGTTCGACGCTGATCGGGCTGAAGCTCAATCGCATCGGCCGCACCGCCGAACTGCCGGATACGCCGGCGGTTCGCGGCATGATCGAAAAAGTTCAACATCTCGTCCGCATCGTCGACGAGAAATAGTCAGCAAGGAGAAGGGCGATGAAGCTCAGCGAGATCGCCGACAACGCCGGTTCGCGCAAGAAGCGCATGCGCGTCGGCCGCGGCATCGGCTCAGGCAAGGGCAAGACCTCGGGCCGCGGCGGCAAGGGCCAGACCGCGCGTTCGGGCGTGCGCATCAAGGGTTTTGAAGGCGGCCAGATGCCGCTGCACCGCCGCTTGCCCAAGCGCGGTTTCAACAACGTGTTCCGCCTCGAATACGCCGAAGTCAATCTCGACCGCATCCAGCAGGCGATCGATGCCAAGCAGCTCGATGCCAACGCCGTCATCAACGCCGAGTCGCTGGTGAAGGCTGGCGTGGTCAGGCGCGCCAAGGCCGGCGTGCGGTTGCTCGGCCGCGGTGAGATCAAGGCCAAGGTGAACGTCGAGGTTCATGGTGCCTCGAAGTCGGCAGTCGCTGCGGTGGAGAAGGCAGGCGGCACGGTGAAGATTCTCGCACCTGCGAAGGAAGACGGCGAAGCTGCGTAACAACTGCGTCATCGTCCGCTTTCGCGGACCATGACCGGAGCTTTGCGATGGACTTATCGGCGCCGCGCACCAAATATTGTCCGGCGTTTGCCTGATGTCCCGCTTCGGTTGACATGACGGCGTGAGGCGGCGGGAGAAAGCCAAACATGGTCTCAGCAGCGGAACAACTGGCGGCTAACCTCAACTTCGGTGCGCTCGCCAAGGCCGATGAACTGAAGAAGCGCATCTGGTTCACCCTCGGCGCGCTGCTGGTCTATAGGCTTGGCACCTACATTCCGCTGCCGGGCATCGATCCCAACATCTGGGAGCAGGTGTTCCGGACGCAGGCCGGCGGCATTCTCGGCATGTTCAACATGTTCGCCGGCGGCGGCATTCACCGCATGGCGATCTTCGCGCTGAACATCATGCCGTATATCTCGGCCTCGATCATCGTTCAGCTCCTGACCACGGTCTCGCCGCAGCTCGAGGCCTTGAAAAAGGAAGGCGAGGCGGGCCGCAAGACGCTGAACCAGTACACCCGTTATCTCACGGTGCTGCTCGCGGCGTTCCAGTCCTATGGTATCGCGGTGGGTTTGGAGGGCGCCGGCAACGTCGTCAGCGATCCCGGCATGTTCTTCCGACTTTCCACGGCCATCACGCTCACCGGCGGCACGATGTTCCTGATGTGGTTGGGCGAGCAGATCACGTCACGTGGCATCGGCAACGGCATTTCGCTGATCATTCTCTCCGGCATCGTGGCGGAGTTGCCGTCGGCGCTCGCCAACATGCTGGAACTCGGCCGTCAGGGAGCCTTGTCCACGGGGCTGATCCTGATCGTGATCGTGATGGCGATCGCGGTGATCGCCTTCATCGTGTTCATGGAGCGTGCACAGCGCCGGCTCCTGATCCAGTATCCGAAGCGCCAGGTCGGCAACAAGATGTTCGAAGGGCAGTCCTCGCATCTGCCGCTGAAGCTGAACACTTCGGGCGTGATTCCGCCGATCTTCGCATCGTCCCTGCTGCTGCTGCCGACCACCGTCGCCAACTTCAATGCAGGCAGGGGACCGGAATGGTTCCAATGGATCACGACCCAGCTCGGCCACGGACGGCCGTTGTTCCTGGTGCTCTATCTCGCCCTGATCGTGTTCTTCGCGTTCTTCTACACGGCGATCGTCTTCAACCCGACCGAGACTGCCGATAATCTCAAGAAGCACGGCGGCTTCATCCCGGGTATCCGTCCCGGTGAGCGCACCGCGGAATACATCGACTATGTGTTGTCGCGCATCACCGTGATCGGCGCGATTTATCTCGCGATCGTCTGCTTGATTCCCGAAATTCTGATTTCCTACGCTTCGGTCCCGTTCTACTTTGGCGGCACCTCGCTTCTGATCGTGGTCAGCGTGACCATGGACACCGTGGCGCAGGTTCAAGGCTATCTGCTCGCTCATCAATATGAGGGGCTGATCAGGAAGTCGAAATTGAGAGGGCGGCGCCGCTGAACGGCGGTTGTCGCCGGCTGACACAACGGGTGAGTTTCGCTCACCGATCGCCGGGGGGCGAACACCGATGAGACTGATTCTTCTGGGACCGCCGGGATCGGGCAAGGGGACCCAGGCGCAACTGCTGGTGCAGCGCTACGGCATCGTCCAGCTTTCGACCGGCGAGATGTTGCGGGCCGCGGTTGCGGCCGGGACGCCGATCGGGCTGCAGGCGAAGGACATCATGGCCGCCGGCGGCCTGGTGCCGGACGAAATCGTGGTCGGCATCATCTCCGACCGAATCGACCAGCCCGATGCGAAAAACGGCTTTGTGCTGGACGGCTTCCCGCGAACCGTGCCGCAGGCCGAGGCGCTCGACGGACTGTTGAAGCGCAAGCACATGAAGCTGGACGCAGTGATCGAGCTTCGCGTCAATGAGAGCGCGCTCCTGGAGCGAGTCGAAACGCGGGTGGCGCAGATGCGCTCACGCGGCGAGGAGGTACGGGCCGACGACACGCCGGAAGTCCTGACCAAGCGGCTGACAAGCTACCGCGCCCAGACCGAGCCGCTGATCCACTACTATTCGGAACGCCGCAAGCTCGCGACCGTCAATGGCATGATGAGCATCGAGGAGGTCACCCGCGAAATTAATCGCATCCTGGACGCCGTCGCTGCGGCGGAGAGCAAGCCGGCCAAAAAGGCCCGCTCCGCCAAGAGCCGCTCCGCCAAGAAAAGCGCTCCGCGGCCCGGGAAAACCGCCAAAAAGCCGGCAGGACGGGCGGGCAAATCGGCAGCCAAGAGCCGGGCTCCGGCCAAAAAGGCCGCGAAAACCGCCCGCAGGGCCGCCAAGCGGGCGTCCGGCTCAGTCCGAAAGGGGGCCAAGGCGGCCCGGAAGGGAACCAAGGGGGGCAAAAAAGCCGCTACCCGACGGGTGGCGAAAAAGGTCACGAAAAAGCGAGCCAAAGCCTAGGGGCGGTTGACGAAACGCCCCTGAATCCATTAATAAGCGCGGCATCCAAGTCGGATAGCTTTTCAGACGATGCCTCGCCCCGAAGACAGAAGGGCTCGGCGTCGTGTTCGCGTTTGCGGACCCTGCCCGAGATAGCAAGAACTTAAAGCCGCCTCCTTTTAAGGGATCGGCGACAGGAGAGAAATTCCGTGGCCCGTATTGCCGGCGTCAACATCCCGACCAACAAACGCACGCTGATCGCGCTCCAGTACATCCATGGCATCGGTCCGAAGATCGCGGCCGAGATCATGGAGAAGGTCAAGATCCCAGCGGATCGCCGCGTCAACCAGTTGACTGACCAGGAAGTGCTGCAGATCCGCGAAGTGATCGACCGCGACTACGTCGTGGAGGGCGACCTTCGCCGCGAGACGGGCATCAACATCAAGAGGCTGATGGACCTCGGCTGCTATCGCGGCCTGCGTCATCGCCGTGGTCTGCCGGTGCGCGGCCAGCGCACGCATACCAACGCGCGCACGCGCAAGGGGCCGGCCAAGGCGATCGCCGGCAAGAAGAAGTAAGCAAGCGAATAGCGAATAGGGGGTAGCGAATAGATTTCTATTCGCCATTCGCTTCCCGCTACTCGCCTGTCTGGTGTAGCCGCTGGCATTACGGCGGCGATGAGATCGTAGGAAAGGTTTGAAATGGGCAAGGAAGCCACCCGCGTCCGCCGTCGCGAACGCAAGAACATCGCCTCCGGCGTGGCGCACGTGAATTCGTCGTTCAACAACACCACCATCACCATCACCGACGCGCAAGGCAACACCATCGCCTGGTCGTCGGCCGGCACGATGGGGTTCAAGGGGTCGCGCAAATCGACTCCCTATGCCGCTCAGGTCGCGGCGGAGGACGTTTCCAAGAAGGCGCAGGAACATGGCATGCGCACGCTGGAAGTCGAGGTCGCGGGTCCCGGTTCGGGCCGCGAATCGGCGCTCCGCGCGCTGCAGGCCGCGGGCTTCACCGTCACCTCGATCCGTGACGTAACGACGATCCCGCATAATGGTTGCCGGCCGCGCAAGCGTCGGCGGGTTTGACGTTCGCGTCGCAGGCGCTGCCTTCGCCTGCGGCGTTTGGAATTTTTTTTGATGATACGCGGAAAGCGATCCGCGAGGTTTCCAACGCCGGCAATCGAGATGGCAGATTGCCTGGCCTGAGGGTGAAACAGTGACGATCCAGAAAAATTGGCAGGAACTTATCCGCCCCAACAAGCTCCAGGTGACGCCTGGCTCGGATGCCGCGCGTTTTGCGACGCTGGTCGCCGAGCCGCTCGAGCGCGGCTTCGGCCAGACGCTCGGTAACGCGCTGCGCCGTGTTCTGTTGTCCTCGCTGCAGGGCGCGGCCGTGCAGTCGGTGCATATCGACGGCGTCCTGCACGAGTTCTCCTCGATCGCAGGAGTGCGTGAGGATGTGACCGACATCGTGCTCAATATCAAGGACATCTCGATCAAGATGCAGGGCGAAGGCCCCAAGCGGATGGTCGTGAAGAAGCAGGGGCCGGGCGCCGTCACCGCCGGCGACATCCAGACGGTCGGCGACGTCGTGGTGCTCAATCCGGAGCTGCAGATCTGCACGCTGGACGATGGCGCCGAAATCCGCATGGAGTTCACGGTCACGACCGGCAAGGGCTACGTGCCCGCCGAGCGCAACCGGCCCGAGGATGCGCCGATCGGGCTGATCCCGATCGACAGCCTGTTCTCCCCCGTGCGCAAGGTCTCCTACAAGGTCGAGAACACCCGCGAGGGCCAGATCCTCGACTACGACAAGCTGACCATGACGATCGAGACCAACGGCGCGATCACTCCGGAGGACGCGGTGGCCTATGCCGCGCGCATCCTGCAGGATCAGCTCAACGTGTTCGTCAATTTCGAAGAGCCGCGCAAGGAAGTCACCCAGGAGATCATCCCCGATCTCGCCTTCAACCCGGCTTTCCTCAAGAAGGTCGACGAGCTCGAGCTCTCGGTGCGTTCGGCAAACTGCCTGAAGAACGACAACATCGTCTATATCGGCGACCTCGTGCAGAAGTCGGAAGCGGAAATGCTGCGCACCCCGAACTTCGGCCGCAAGTCGCTGAACGAGATCAAGGAAGTGCTGGCGCAGATGGGCCTGCATCTCGGCATGGAAGTGCCGGGCTGGCCGCCGGAGAACATCGACGAGCTCGCCAAGCGCTTCGAGGATCACTACTGATCGTCATTCCGGGGGCGATGCGAAGCATCGAACCCGGAATCTCGAGATTCCGGATTGCCGCTTCGCGACGTCCGGAATGACGTCACCGGGCGAACGCAGGAAGCCCACCTGAGCAACATGTCCGACGAACCGTCGCGGCACATCGAAATTGAGGAGTAGACTATGCGTCACGGCAGGGTTCATCGGAAGCTCAATCGCACGCACGAGCATCGGCGCGCGATGTTCGCGAACATGTGCGCGTCGCTGATCAAGCACGAGCAGATTGTCACCACGCTGCCCAAGGCCAAGGAACTGCGCCCGATCGTGGAAAAGCTGGTTACCCTCGGCAAGAAGGGGGGCCTCGCCGCGCGCCGTCAGGCGATCAGCGAGCTGCGCGATGTCGACATGGCCAAGAAGCTGTTCGACACGCTCGCTCCCCGCTACAAGGACCGCCAGGGTGGCTATACCCGCATCATCAAGGCCGGCTTCCGCTACGGCGACAACGCTGCGATGGCGGTGATCGAGTTCGTCGACCGCGACGTCGACGCCAAGGGCCAGGACTCCGGTCCGGTCGCCGAGAAGTCGGCGGAAGCGGCCTAAGGCGGTTTCCAATTGGAATTTTCAAAGGCGGCGCCGGGCAGCGCCGCCTTTTGCTTGGTACATACCGGCTGTCGTCCTGGCGGAGGCCAGGACCCATGACCCCAGGCCGCGGTTATGCGAATGCTCTCTGCCATCGCGCCTTATCGATAGATTCCGCGCTATGGGTCCCGGCGTTCGCCGGGACGGCGACCGAATTTTTCGAGCGGCAATGGTGACAGCAACAGGCGCGCCCGATATTTCAGTCTTCACGGATGGAGAAGGCGCATGAATATCGATCTTTCGGGAAAAACCGCACTGGTGACCGGTTCCACCGCCGGTATCGGCTACGCGATCGCGAAGGGGCTCGCCGGCTCGGGCGCAGAGGTGGTGCTCAACGGTCGCACGCAACAGAAGGTTGATGCGGTTGCCGCAAAGCTCAGGGCAGCCATCCCCGGCAGCAAGGTTCGCGGGATTGCCGCCGATGTCTCGACCGCCGAGGGTTGCAAGGCGCTGGTGGCCGCGCTGCCCGAGGTCGACATCCTCGTCAACAATGCCGGGATTTTCGAGCCGAAAGACTTCTTCGAGATTCCCGACGAGGACTGGACGCGATTCTTCGAGGTCAACGTGATGTCGGGCGTCCGCCTGTCGCGTGCCTATCTGGCGGGCATGCTCAAGCGCAACTGGGGCCGCATCGTCTTCATCTCCTCCGAATCCGCCCTGAACATCCCGACCGAGATGATTCACTACGGCACGACCAAGACCGCGCAGCTTGCGATCTCGCGAGGGCTCGCGAAACTGACCAGCGGGACGGCCGTCACCATCAATTCGGTGCTGCCAGGACCGACGATGTCGGAAGGCGTTGAGACCTTCGTCAAGGACCTCGCCAGGCAGGGCGGCGAGTCGGTCGAGCAGGCGGCGGTAAACTTCGTCAGGCAGCATCGTCCGAGCTCGCTGCTGCAGCGTTTTGCCAGCGTCGACGAGGTCGCCAACATGGTCGTCTATATCGCTTCGAAGGAGGCCTCCGCCACCAACGGCGCGGCGATGAAGGTCGAGGGCGGCATCGTCAACACCATCGCCTGAAGCTACTCGGCATGTGGCGTGTCGGCGGGAGAGTCGTCCAGCCACAGCTGCAGGAGATGCCGCGCCGACCAGGGTCTTGGTCCTGATGTTGGCGATGCGCCAGCGCCCGTCCTCGCGACCGAAATCGTAAATGACGATCGCGGGGTCGGAGCGCACATAGGGCGTCCTGTAGATCAATCTCACCGCCGGCGTGGCCGCGATGTCGCCTTCCCGCTGCGGCTTGATCGCAAAGCGCACGGGCCCACTGCACGGAAAGCGGGCAGCGGGCGCTGTCGGTAGCGCTTGCATCTCTCGCGACAATCGGCAATTTCATTCCATGTTTCCCGCGCTGTCCGCCCGCTCCAGACGACGACTGAAGATCACATCGGCCCAGTGGCAGCGCCGCGCGATCTTTCTTCTTGGCGGCATCGTGGTCGGCGGCGCCGCCGTCGCTCTCGCAGTACTGGCCGACCAGGCGCAAGTGGCCTTTGCACTCCTGCTGTCGAAATCGCGTTACGCCGCATTGCTCGTAACGCCACTTGGATTTGCGGCTTCGGTGTTCCTGACCCATCGCTATTTTCCGAACAGCCAGGGCAGTGGCATCCCGCAGGCGATCGCGGCGCGCCACCTGACGGACCAGTCGGCGCGCGAGAGTCTCGTCTCGATCCGCATCGCAATCGGCAAGATCGTCCTGACGCTGTTCGGGTTGTTGTGCGGCGCCTCCGTCGGGCGCGAAGGGCCGACCGTTCAGGTCGGCGCGTCAATCATGTTTGCGCTGGGCCGCGTCTCGCCGCGCCGCCAGCCGGGCCTGATCCTGGCCGGAGCGGCGGCCGGCGTTGCGGCCGCCTTCAACACCCCGCTCGCCGGCATCGTGTTCGGGATCGAGGAGATGAGCCGCGCCTTCGAGACCCGCACCTCAAGCCTCATCATCGGGACGGTCATCGCGGCGGGCCTGACGTCGATCGCCCTGATGGGCAACTATACCTATTTCGGCACTAGCGACATGGCGCTCCGCAACGGCATTGACTGGCTGGCGATACCGGCTTGCGGCGTCGCCGGCGGTCTGGCGGGCGGGCTGTTCAGCCGGATTCTGATTACGATGGCGCGCGGCCTGCCGGGCGCCATCGGGCGGGCGATCAAGCGCCATGCGCTGCTGTTTGCGCTTTTCTGCGGGCTTGCCGTTGCGGTGTGCGGCGTGATCTCCGGCGATACCATCTATGGCACCGGTTATTCGCAGGTGAAAGCCGCGCTGGAGGGCGGATCGCCGCTGCCCGCCGACTTCGCGACCCTCAAGTTCCTGGCGACCGCCTTTGCCGCCGTCAGCGGCATTCCCGGTGGCATCTTCTCACCATCGCTCGCTGTCGGCGCCGGAATTGGCGCCAATGTCGCGTCGCTGTTCCACGGCGCGCCATTGGCCGCGATCATGCTGCTCGGCATGGTCTCGTATTTCGCGGGCGTGGTCCAGGCGCCGATCACGGCCTTCGTCATCGTGACGGAAATGACGGACAATCACGCCATGGTGGTGCCGTTGATGGCGGCCGCGCTGATCGCTCATGCCACCTCGCGGCTCGTTTGCGAGGAGGGCGTCTACCACGCCCTCGCCAAGGGATTCATCGAGAAGGCTGAATCGAAACCGTAGAAACCGGAGTTGGGTGGGCAAAGCTGCGTCAGCGCCATGCCCATCCTTATCGTTACCACCCCTCCAGCACGATCTTGCCACGCGACTTGCCGCTCTCCAGAAGTGCATGCGCGCGTTTGAGATTGGCGGCGTTGATGGTGCCGAAAATCTGGTCCAGCGTGGTGCGCAGCACACCCTTGTCGATCAGGTCGGCGACATCGTTCAAGAGATGATGCTGGGCGATCATGTCGGGGGTCTGGAACGAGGAGCGGGTGAACATCGACTCCCAATGGATCGAGATCGCCTTGCCCTTGAATGCGCCGATCGAAAATTCGGCGGGGTCGTCGATCAGCCCGAATTTGCCCTGCGGCGCCATGAACTCCGCAATGGCCTTGTAGTGCTGGTCGGTTGCGGTGAGGCTTGCGACCAGCGCGACCGGCGGCACCTTGAGCGCTTCGATCTGCTCCTTCATCGGCCGGCCGTGGTCGATCACGGCGTGCGCGCCAAGGTCGAGGCACCACTTTCGCGACTCCGGCCGCGTCGCGGTCGCAATCACCGTAAGCCCCGTCAGCCGGCGGGCGAGCTGGATCAGGATCGAGCCGACCCCGCCGGCGCCGCCCACGATCAGGAGCGTGCGCGGATCGACGCTCTTGCCCGGCACCGCGCCCAGACGGTCGAACAACAGCTCCCAGGCGGTGATCGAGGTCAGGGGCAGCGCAGCCGCCTGCGCGAAGGACAGCGACGTCGGCTTGTTGCCGACGATGCGTTCATCAACCAGGTGGAATTCGGAATTGGTGCCCTGGCGCAGGATCGAGCCGGCATAGAAGACCTCATCGCCCGGCTTGAACAGCGTGACCCCGGGCCCGACGGCATCCACAATGCCGGCCGCATCAAAGCCCAGGATCTTGAACTGGCCCTCAGCGGGCTCGGCGCGCTTGCGCACCTTGTAGTCCACCGGATTGGCCGAGATCGCCTTCACCGCGACCCGAATGTCATGGCCTGTCGGTTCTGGCTTGGCGGTCTCGAAGTCGATCAGAGCCTCTGCCGCGTCGATCGGCAGCGATTTCTTGTATCCTACGGCCTTCATGGCTGGTGTCTCCTTTGAGAGCATCGACGGTGGGAACATCTAACTGTCGCGCTGGCGCCGACTTGGCAAGTACTGTAATTTCAGGGATATAGTCACCGTTTGGATACTATTGGACAAATCTCCATGAAAAGGCGGAATTTCGCGCATCGGCCGGGCTGCGCCGTCGAAGCGGCGCTCGACCTGATCGATGGCAAGTGGAAGGGCGTCATTCTCTTTCACCTGCAGCAGGGCACGCAGCGCTTTGGGGAGCTCCGCAAGCGGATGCCCGCCATCACCCAGCGCATGCTGACCAAGCAACTCCGCGCGCTGGAGGGCGACCGGCTGATCATCCGCAAGGTCTATGCCGAGGTGCCGCCGCGGGTGGAGTATTGCCTGTCCGAGATCGGCGAGAGCCTGCGTCCGGTGATCGATACGTTGAAAGCCTGGGGCGAGAGCCATCAGGAACGGCTATCCTGCGCAGGCGCGCCGGAAAGCGCCGGAGCTTCCGACCGCGCGGCATGACCGTCGTACTTCTCCCAGCCAAGTTGCCTCCCATATCAGAGGCTTTCCCATCTCCAGGACTTCTTCGCATGATGCTGATCCGCTTCGTCGCCGTATTGTTCGCCTCAGCGCTCGCCGTTGCGCCCGTAAGCGCGCAAGACCGCCGCGTGCCGAGCTCCGCGGCCGAACTCCGGCTCTCCTATGCGCCGATCGTGCAGCACGTGCAGCCGGCCGTGGTGAACGTCTACGCGGCCAAGATGGTGCAGAACCACAACCCGTTCCTGGATGATCCGCTGTTCCGCCGATTCTTCGGCATTCCAGGCCAGCCCGAGCAGATGCAGCGCTCGCTGGGCTCCGGCGTGATGGTGGATCCGTCCGGCCTCGTGGTGACCAACGTTCACGTCATCGAGGGGGCTGACCAGGTGAAGGTCTCGCTCTCCGACAAGCGGGAATTCGAGGCCGAGATCGTCCTGAAGGACCCGCGCTCCGATCTTGCGGTGCTCAGGCTCAAGGATGCTCACGAAAAATTCCCGACGCTCGATTTCGCCAATTCCGACGAGCTGATGGTGGGCGACGTGGTGCTCGCGATCGGCAACCCCTTCGGCGTCGGGCAGACCGTGACCCACGGCATCATTTCGGCGCTCGCGCGCACGCAAGTCGGCATCACCGACTACCAGTTCTTCATCCAGACCGATGCGGCGATCAACCCCGGCAATTCAGGCGGCGCGCTGGTTGACATGACCGGTCGCCTTGCTGGCATCAACACCGCGATCTATTCGCGCTCCGGCGGATCGCAGGGCATCGGCTTTGCGATTCCTGCGAACATGGTGCGCGTCGTCGTCGCCTCGGCCAAGAGCGGCGGCAAGGCGGTGAAGCGGCCGTGGCTGGGCGCGCACTTGCAGGCGGTGACGCCCGACATTGCGGAAAGCCTCGGGCTCAAGACGCCGAGCGGGGCGCTGGTTGCGAGCGTCGTACCCAACAGTCCGGCCGCGCGCGCCGGTCTGAAGGCCTCCGATCTGATTACCGCCATCGACGGCCAGCCGATCGACGATCCCAACGCCTTCGACTACCGGTTTGCGACCCATCCGCTTGGCGGCACCTCGCAGATCGACGTCGTGCGTGCCGGGCGGCCGCTCAAGCTGACGGTTGCGCTCGAGACGGCGCCCGACACCGACCGCAACGAAATCAAGCTCGAGGGTCGTTCGCCCTTCCAGGGCGCAACGGTGGCCAATATTTCGCCGGCGGTTGCCGACGAGCTGCATCTGGATACGGATACCGAGGGCGTGGTGGTGACCGCGATCGCCGACGATTCAGCCGCCGCCAGTGTCGGCTTCCAGAAGGGCGACGTGATCCAGGCCGTCAACAACAAGAAGATCGCCAGGACTGGCGATCTCGACAAGGCCTCGCGCGAACAGGCGCGGCTATGGCGCATCACGCTGGTGCGCGCCGGCCAGCAGATCAACGTGACGCTGGGTGGATGAGCGCGAAACGACCACGCCAAGGCACGGGCGGCGCCACCCTGTTTGGCGCCGCGGGGCTGGAGCAGGACGCCCCGCATCCGCTTCCCGACCGCCTGCGGCCGCGCAAATTATCCGAGGTCGTCGGCCAGGATCATATCCTTGGCCCCGACGGTGCGCTGACGCGGATGCTGGAGACGCGCACGCTGGGATCGCTGATCTTCTGGGGACCGCCGGGCACCGGCAAGACGACCGTGGCGCGGCTGCTTGCGGATGCGACCGACCTGCATTTCGAGCAGATTTCCGCGGTGTTTTCCGGCGTTGCCGATCTGAAGAGGGCGTTCGATGCCGCGCGAGCGCGGCGTGAGACCGGCAAGGGCACGCTTCTGTTCGTGGATGAGGTGCATCGCTTCAATCGTGCGCAGCAGGATTCCTTCCTGCCCGTGATGGAAGACGGCACCGTGGTGCTGGTCGGCGCGACCACGGAAAATCCCTCCTTCGAGCTCAATGCGGCGCTCCTGTCGCGGGCGCGGGTGCTGGTGTTTCACTCGCTCGACCCTGCCGCGATCGAAAAGCTGTTTGCCCATGCCGAAGACGTGGAAGGCAGGAAGCTGCCGCTCGATGCGGAAGCGCGGGCTGTGCTGGTGCGCATGGCCGACGGCGATGGCCGCGCCGCGCTGACGCTGGCCGAAGAGGTCTGGCGCGCCGCGCGTTCGGGCGAGATTTTCAATGCCGCGCAGCTCCAGGATATCCTGCAGCGACGCGCGCCGATCTACGACAAATTCGCCGACGGCCATTACAACCTGATCTCCGCTCTGCACAAGGCGGTGCGCGGCTCCGATCCGGATGCTGCGCTGTATTATCTCGCGCGCATGCTCGATGCCGGCGAGGACCCGCTGTTCCTGGCGCGGCGTGTGGTGCGGATGGCAGTGGAGGATATCGGCATGGCCGACCCTCAGGCGCTGGTGATCGCCAACGCCGCCAAGGATGCCTATGATTTTCTCGGCTCGCCCGAAGGCGAACTCGCAATCGCGCAGGCCGTGATCTATGTGGCGACCGCGCCGAAATCGAACGCCGCCTATGTGGCCTTCGGCGCCGCCAAGCGCGTGGCGAAAGACGGCGGTTCGCTGCTGCCGCCCAAGCACATCCTCAACGCGCCGACGCGGCTGATGCAGGAAGAAGGCTACGGCTCAGGCTACGAATACGACCACGACGCGCCCGACGCTTTTTCGGGGCAGGATTATTTCCCCGAAGCCCTGGGCCGCCAGACTTTTTACGATCCGCCCGAGCGAGGCTTCGAACGCGAGATCCGAAAGCGGCTGGATTACTGGGCCAAGCTCAGGCGCGAACGGGCAGGGAAGTAACAGGGCCGGGGCCCTCGTTCACGGACTCTTCTTCACCTCTCCCCAGTTGGGGCAGGGCTATCGCATGTGCGGATCACGCTGCCGTGCCGGGCATCTGCGCGTCACCTTTGGCACCGTCATTCCGGGATGGTCCGAAGGACCAGACCCGGAATCTCGAGATTCTCAGGTGCGCAATTGCGCATCATAGTTCGCCCTTCGGGCGCCCCGGAATGACGGTGCAAGTTCGCTAGCTAATTTAGCTCGGTGGAGACATACGCGGTCGCCCTGCCAGTTGGGGAGAGGTGGACCGCATCCGCTACTTCCCCTTTTTCACGAACTCCAGAATCTGGTCCGTCAGCCGCGTGTCTGTGGTGTTGATCGAATAGACCTCGGACATGTGGCTGTGCTGCGGCAGCAGCAGCGCGCGGACGCAGCCGCCTTCCGCCTTGCATCGCGCCTCCTTCAAGAGATCGAACTGCCTGTTGAATCCGGGCGGGTCCAACTCCGCCGTGACGATCATGAGGGGGATCTTCGTGGTCGTAAGGCCCTCCAAGGAGGATCGCTCGGCATAGCGGGCCGGATCAGTGCCGAAATATGCCTTCTCGGGATTGGCCAGCGGCGTTGCGGTGAGATCGTAGATGCCGGACACCAGGATCGCGCCTTTGAGCGCGCTGTCGTTCACCTTGCGAAATTCGGGATGCGCCACATAGGTCGCGACGTGCACCGCACCGGCGGAATGCCCCATCAGGTAAATCCGCGCGGGATCGCCGCCGCGCGCACCGATATTGTCGACGACCCATTGGGTGGCTCCGGCGACATCCTCGGCGCCCGCGGGCCAGGGCGATTGCGGTGCGAGCCGATAGTTGAGGTTGACGCCGACAAAGCCGTTCTTCACGGCCCAGAGCATGATGTTGTCATAGAACGGACTGCCCGGCGGGTGCTTGTTGCCGGTGATGAACGCGCCGCCGCGAACGAAGATCAGCACCGGGCGGGCGCTCGATGTGGCTTCGGGCGCGAAGATATCGAGCCGGTTCAGCTCTGCCGGCCCATATGGCACGTCGCGTTCGACCCTCACGTCCGCGTAGGGCTCTTTCTGCTGGAGCGGCGCGTAGAGTGCGGCGGTCTTCGGCGGATCGATGGTCCGGCCCATCTCGACCAGCTTCCAGGCAATGTCCTCGGGCATCGGACCTTCGGCCCGTGCCGCGACCGCCAGGATCAAGGCGGCGACCGCCGCGGCGAATTTCGCTGATCGCATAAGGACATTCCCCGGACGTTTTGAAGCCTTTTGCCCAGCATGCCCGATGGAGGCGCGGATTTATAGCGATTTCGCCGTGACGATTTGCGGCTTTTGCGCTAGGAGGCGTCATGAGCCGCCGCATCAAGCGAACCCAGTCAAACTCCCGTGCGCGCGAAGATCGCAAGGGGCCGCGCCCTTTCCGCGAGCGTCCGAAGAGCGAGCAGAAGGGTGCCTTCCGAGCCGCTGCCAAGCCTGCGCGCTTTGCCGCCCAGCGCAGCGAAAAGCGCGCCTTCGCCGAACCGGCAAAACCGAAGGAGGCGGCCGAGCCGGCAGTCCTTCCGACCAAGGTCCAGACTGTCGTGGTGACGCCGGACGAAGACAACATGCGCGTCGATCGTTTTCTCGAGGCGCGCTTTCCGGGCCTGTCCTTCTCCCACATCCAGCGCATCGTCCGCAAAGGCGAGCTGCGCGTGAACGGCAAGCGCGCCGATTCCAAGGACCGGCTGCAGACCGGGCAAAGCGTGCGCATTCCGCCGCTGCGGCTGGATGCGCCGAAGCTCGCCGCCTCGCTTTCGGAGGCCGAAAAGAAGACGCTCGCCGCGCTCAAGGAGATGACGCTGTTCGAGGACGATGACGTTCTCGTGCTCAACAAGCCGGCAGGTCTTGCGGTGCAGGGCGGGTCGGGCACCACGCGCCATGTCGACCAGATGCTGGAAGCGATGCGCGATGCAAAGGGCCAGAAGCCGCGGCTGGTGCATCGGCTGGACAAGGAAACCGCGGGTTGTCTCCTGGTCGCCAAGACGCGCTTTGCCGCCACCGCGCTCACCGGCGCCTTCCGCCACCGTTCCGCGCGCAAGATCTATTGGGCGCTGGTCGCGGGCGTGCCCAAGCCGAAGCAGGGCCGCATCTCGACCTATCTTGCGAAAGACGAGGGCGAGGAGGACACCATCATGCGCGTTGCCGCGCACGGTGACGAAGGCGCGAGCCACGCCGTCACGTACTACGCGGTCGTGGAAACCGCAGGCAGCAAGCTCGCCTGGGTGTCGTTGAAGCCGGTGACCGGACGCACCCATCAATTGCGCGCGCATATGGCGCATATCGGTCATCCGATCGTCGGCGATCCCAAATATTTCAATCGCGAGAACTGGGAGTTTCCGGGCGGCCTGCAGAACCGGCTGCATCTGTTGGCGCGGCGGATCGTGATCCCGCATCCTCGCGGCGGCGTGATCGACGTCACGGCGCCGCTGCCGCCGCATATGCTGCAGTCCTGGAATCTCTTGGGGCTGGAAACGAGCAGGTTCGACCCGATCGAAAACGCGCCTGAAGAATAACCAAGAATTCACGTTGCGGTTTAAGCCGATCGACCCGACATATCCGTTATGGATCGCGGGATGTCGATCATGAAGCAGATATTCATCGTTGGCGGCGCCGCGATCTCCTTGCTGGTTGGCGCGAATCCCGTGGCGGCGCAAACCATCGTGCCGCGGAGCGTGCCGCAACTCAATCTTCCGCCCCCGCCGCCATCGCCGCCGCCTCCGAAAATCACAGTGCCCGTCGTGCCCAGGATGGACGCGCCTGCGACGCCGAATTATCAGCCGCCATCGCGGCCTTCGTTCAGTGACCGGGCCGTTCGCTGCCTTGATGACGCCGCCGCCGCAGGACTTGGTCCCGGCGACCGCGAAGCCTATTCGCGCGCCTGCGCCAACCAGCAATAAGACAGCGTCGGCTCCGTAGCCATTGCAGCGCGTTCGGCGGATGGGCCTTGACGCCGGTCCTGCGGTCCGGAGCAGCGGCGTTCCGTGATGCTGTCAGCGCAGATGTCCCCCTCGGGGACTGCTCTTCGTGGCCGTGGCGACCCATGCTATCAGCCGGCAGGCCGCTCCGAACCAGCAACGAAGCGAGAAGAGCCGTGCTCAATAATAACGAATCGATGACGATCAAATTCCGCTGTCCGCCCGAACTCGAGGGCGTGCTGCCTCCGCCGGTGCGCGCGACGCTCGGCCTTCCGAGCTGGCTCAAGGCGATGTCGGCGCAGTCCTTCAATGCAATCAACATGCGCGAGGAGAATACGATCAAGCGGTGTCCGCCGTTCGTGGATGCCATGACCTCGGGCTTCCTGCTTCCGCTGATCTGCGATCTCAGGGTCGAAAACGGCACGATCACCTGGGATAATGATCTGCCGCCGGGCAGGTCGCTCGAATTCCCTCGCTCTCCGGTCGGATTCCATGACTCGAGCCAGGTCATCGACACGCCGCTGTACGAGCCGGACCGCTACCTGATCAAGTTTCACAATCTCTGGAACATCGAGATGCCGGAGGGGTATGCGCTGCTGTTCACCCATCCGCTCAATCGCCTCGATCTGCCGTTCACGACCCTGAGCGGCCTTGTCGATTGCGACCGCTTCCGCGACGGCTGGATCCATTTTCCGGCGCACTGGCACGATATCAATTTCAGCGGCGTGGTGCCGAGGGGGACGCCGGTCGCGCAATGCCTGCCGATCAAGCGGGACAACTGGGTTGCCGACATCGCGCCCTTTACCGCGGAGGAGACGCAGCGGGTGCACGACATGACCACGGCGCTTGTGCGCGAGCCGGGGCTCTACCGGCGGAAGTTTCGTGCTTAGTTAGAGCATGATCCGGAAAAGTGTGTAGCGGTTTTCCGAAAAGATCATGCTCAATCAAAGTCCTAAAGCCCGATGGCGATTCAACCTAATCCCATCGCGCTTTTTAGGCTGGTTTGGCGCGTTTTCTTGACGCGAGCCGGTTTCCACCTCGCTCGAAAACGCTTTCGACGGCTCAGGCCGGCCCGCTCTGCAGGTAATTCGCTGCAGCACTGGGGCGGAAGAAGAAGCGCCCATGCGATGAAGCGACCAGCGCGTGGGCGGCTCGACCGAGCATCTGGGGCCTGCCGCGCAAGGCCAGCCGCAGATTGGCCTCGCCGGCGTCACGGTCACCCATTTCCAGAAGGCATGCGGCGAGATCGGCGCGCACCATGGGATCGTCGGGACGCAGCGCCAATATCTGCCGGTAGGTGTCCGCAGCGGCGGCATATTCGCCGTCCAGCAGCAGGATGCGGGCGAGCTCTGCCATGATGTCGGCCCGCTCCGGCGCGGCCTGGCGAAGTGTCGAAAGGATCGCGCGCGCTCTGGCGCGCTGGTTGCGGCTGCCGTGCAGGCGCGCAAGGTCGAGCTGCAGATCGATGCTGCCGGGCCGCAGCGCGAGGCCACTTTCGATGACCGCGATCCCCTCTTCGAAGCGCCCGAGCCTGGCAAGCTGCCCGGCGAGCTCCTGGAAGGCCGGCAGGAAGGGAGGACGTCGCTCCGTTGTCTTGCGCAACATGTCGATGGCTTCCGCCGGTCGTCGGGCGCTGCCCAGCGCCGCGCCAAGAAGCGTTTCGAGACCCGCATCGCCGTGCCTGCGCACCGCCTTTTCGAGCGGCGCGATGGCGTCCGCTCCGCGGTTCTGAGCCAGCAGCGCGCGCGCCAGGACCGACACGGCCATTGCGTCGGTCCGGTTCGATTTCAGTACTTCGGCGGCGAGTTGCTCTGCTTCGGCAAACTGTCCCACTTGCAGCGCGAAGACTGCGCGCTGGAGTGCCTGAGCCGGGGATTGATGCTGTCCGCGGCCGGAGAACGGAAGGGAAGGATGCTTTGGCACGGGGCTGGGAACAAAAATTCGACATGGGCCGCTAGCAAGGCCTTGAGCGAAGCGTCCAGGAACAGTCGCGTGAATGCTGCGTGAAAATGCGTGAACGGCAACGGAGGCGTCGAGGCTGAGACAGGGATATCGCGTAGAATTCATCCATTGTCGGCCCTTTGCCACCGAAACGGTGCCGGGGGCGTGCGCCGTAGCAGATCTGTTATGCGCTGAGCGAGCGGCGCGGTTGCATCAACCGGAGGCTGTTTGCTCGAGTTTGCCCACGGGCCGTGGGCGCGGTGCCGTCGCCGGCTGCGCCGTCTGGCCAACGCGCAGCACATTTCCGCGGTCGAGAACGACGATCTGCTGGCAGGTCTGGATGTGCGCCTTCAGATGCGGCGTCCACACCACCGTCGTCGAACCGCGGATCGAATCGAGATAGCGAAGAATTCGCGGCTCCCACTCCGGGGAGCTGGCCAGACCGTCACCATCGAGCAGCAGGACCGCGGGCCGGTTGAGCGTGGCTGCGACAAAGGCGATGATCTGGCGGAATTGTAGTTCGCTGATCTCCTGGGAGAACGAGTTGAACTTGCGGTCGAGCACCTTATCGGCGCTGCGGCCGAATGCGGAGAGTTCGCGCCAGTCGGGGCCGATCAGCGTGGCGAAAGCGGCAAAGGCCTCATCGTCCTGCAGCGTCGGCGCGCGCAGGCGCAGATAATCGCGGACGGTCAGCGGCAGCGCCGGCACGATCTGCGGCACGTAGCCGATCCATGCGCGGTATTCCGTCGTATCGAACTGCCTGATGTCGCGGCCGTCCAGCAAGACACGCCCGGACAGTGGCCGCCGCAACCCGGCGAGGCATTCCAGCAGCACGGTTTTCCCGCAGGCGCTCGGCCCGACGATGGCGATCCGCTGTCCCGCCGCGACGCTGAAGGAAACGCCGTTCAGCGCAGCTTCATAGTCGGCGTCGGGACGGTAGTAGATACGATCAGCCGTCAGCCCGACATTGGCGAGCCCGACCGGACTGGCGAACTCGGAGCTCATGGGCTCGGCCGGTGTCGCCATCAATTGGTCGACCTGCTGCACCGAACTGCGAACCTGACGCAGTCGGACCAGGGAGCCGAACCCCTGCTGCGCGGGGGTGGTGATGCGCCAGATCAGCATCATGGCGGCAACGAGCCCGCCGGCATCCATGCCGCCGCCGAGCACGAGCAGGATGCCGATGCACAATGTTGCCAGCACCGTCAGCATGCCGAGCGACAGGCCGATCGCCTGCGCGCGCGCGACGGCGATCGTATAGTCACGGTTGCCAACGGCCGCTTCGCGCGCGAGATCGGCGAAGTGTTCGAGCCATCGGCTGTCGGAGCCCGCCCGGTAGAAGGAGTCGATGCCGAGGAAGGCGGATACCGCGTGCTCCTCCAGACGGCCTGACGCGATGCCGGCCGCGGTCGATTTGCTGGCCACATAATCGGAGGTCGGCCACGCCAGCACTGCGAAGATGAAGAGAGCGACGATCGGCACGAAGACCAGCCATCCGCCCATGAGCGCGATCACCACCAGGAAGATCACGATGAACGGATAGTCGATCAGATAGAGACCGCCGGCCGCGCTCAGGAAAGCGCGCGCGTTCTCGAAGCCGCGCATGCGGACGACATTGTTCTGGACGCCGAACCGCGTCGTGACCTCGATGGGCAGCGCCAGCATCTTGCGCATGGTTGCAGCAGCGATACGCGTGCCCGCCCAGGCCCCCAACCGTGAACTCGCGACCTGACGCCCGATCCGCAGCACCCATCCCCCGACCGTCGCAACGACGGCGAACAGCACGAGGCCCCAGACCTCCGGTGCACCGGACGGGATCACGATGCTGTAGACCACCAGCGTGAACAGCGACACGGTGAGCGCCAATACATTGATGACGAAGCTCATCGCGAAAAGCTTGAAGAGCTCGGCGCGCATCTGCTCGAAAAGGCCGCGGAACCAGTTTGGTCGGGCCTGCTCGGCCGGCTGGAAGTTGATGTCTGGCTCAACGGCGAGGATCGTATCCCCGGCGGAGAGCGCAAGGCTGCGGTAGCTGCCGTTGACCAGCCAGAGATCCTCGCCATCCGGCTGACCGAGATAAACGCCGACATCGCCGGTGCGGGTTTGGGCCAGGCTGCCGGCGCGCAGCCGGTCGGTGTCCGATCGAGCGCCTGCGGCCGCCGCACGGTGCGTGCGGTAGCCGATCACCGGCAGCAGAAGCTCGAGATCGCCGAGTGTGACCGGCACGTCAGGCGGAGGCAGCAGCGCAGACAGGCTCCGTGCGGTGCCGACCCATCCCAGCGCCAGGAGCATTGCCGGCAACGCCGCAGCGATCGGTGACTCGCTGCGCCTTTCGGCGCCGACAGCGGCTTCCAGGCGTTGCAGCCAGATCTTTTCGGACCAGGTCGGCGGCCTTGTCGGCGTCACCTGTGGCGGGTCCGGTGTTGTGGTCGGGACGGTTGCGTCGGTTGGGACGGTCGAGGCGGATGCGTCCACCGTGACGGCGTCCTTCCGGCGATCGACACGAATCTTGGCGTCTGCAAGCTGCTGAAGTTCAGGGGCGCTCGAGACCAGGAACACCGTGGTGTGGCCTTTCAGTCCCTTCAGCACTTCGCACAGGCGTCTGACCCCCTCGAGATCGAGCGAGCCATCGACGTTGTCGAGACAGAGGACGAGGGGCTGTCGCACCAGAGCGCGAACGAGGCCGATGCGCGCGGCAATGCCGGGGCTCACGATATCCGCGCCCGGACCGACCGGCGTCATGAAGCCCTGGTGCAGGCCATCGATGAACACGCTGAGCCCGAGCCGCTCGCAAAGCTGGATCGCCGCGGGTTCGTAGCGGCGGCTGAACAGCGTGAGGTTATCGAGAAGCGTGCCGCGGATCAGTTCTCCGCGTGAACTCGCCATGGTCACGCCCTGCCTGAAGCTGTGCGGATCATAGTCGCTGCTCGGCCGGCCATCGAAGGTGATCGACAGGCCCAGCGAATCCTCGAGCCGTGCAATGGTCCAGAGCGTCATGGCTGCAACCGGAGAGTTCGGCACGTCGAGATGAACGAAGCTGCCTTGCGGAACCGAGACCGAGCCGCCGTATCTGTGCAGGGCCTGGCCCGACAGCACGATGGTGCCGCCCGCGAACCGCCGCTTCTCACCGCTGGTTTCCCCCGTCCACACAGGGGCCATCGGTAGCGACATGACCTTGTTTATCCGGCTCTCAGCCTCGATCCGTTGGCCGCGACGGTTGAAATAGAGGAGGGCGCTCATCACCGGACCGACCGATCGTCCGGCAAGCAGGGTGCAGGCGGCGAGGCCGCCGGTCGTCAACTCGCCCGCGATGACCATGAAGGCGCCGGCAGTCAGGATGCCGATCGTGGAGAGCTGTGCCAGCAGCGCTCCGCTCTCGGTGAGCACCGCCATCTGGTTCTCCACGCGCCCGGTCGCGTTCATCACCGGGGCGACCGCGTCGCGATAGAGGCGCGTCAGCAGGGTTTCAGCGGCCATCGCCTTGGCTTCGATGACGCCCAGGAAAATTCCCCACCCGAGTTTGCGGCGCTCGACCTGGGCCTCTTCGACACGTCGCAGGGCTCTTGCGATCGACCCGGCGCCGATGAGCGTTGCGATCAGCGCCAGGATCGTCAATCCGAGCGGGATCAGGGCCAGCCACCAGCCGATATAGGCGATCAGGACAATGTAGATCAGGGCAAACGGCAATTCGTGCAAAGCCACCGCCGCGTTGCCTGACCAGAATTCGCGGACCTCCCCGACGCCGCGGACCGCGTAGCTCAGTTCGGGAATGCTCAGCTGATGAAAGGCCTTCGAGTCGGCGCGCAGCGCGCGATCGAGCACGCGCACCGTCATCCGGGATTCGAAGGCCGAGCCGACATGGGCGAGCAGCACCGAGCGGGCATACCGCAGCACGGCCTCCAGGACGATCGCGACGGTGACCCCCACCGCGAGCACGAAGGTCGTGCTGTAGGCCTCGTTCGGCAAGATGCGGTCGTAGGTCTGGAGCAGCGCAAGCGGCACGGCGAGCGCAAGCAGGTGGCTTGCGATCGAAGCCGCTATGCTGAGCGCCGACGCTCCTACGGGCTTCACCAGATCGGAGTTTGCCAAGGCACCTGTCCTCGCACGCGCCTGCAACTTCGATCGCATTCTAGACTCGTTCCGGCGCGTCTCACCAGTGCTCGATTGACGACGATATCCCTTTTGGTAGAATCAAAGTATGGAACCGGTTGACGGCATCATCGTTGTGCCGCCGACGGGTCCCGGCGGATTTTCATTCCAACAAAAACTGGGTGATGGTCGCGGGCCCAACCGGCTCGCTCGAGTGAGCGAGGCCGATCGTCGCGGGCCGCGTCTGCCGATCCCCGAGGTTTGGGCAGCGGTGCCTTACTCGTGCTTGCCGACGGAGGCGAAACGAAAGTGACGATTGGACAAGGTTCTCGCGGCGGGGACTGGCCCCAGCACATTCAGCAGTTCGTCGATGGAATCGCGGCAAGCGTCGCGGTGGTCGGACGCGAAGAGGCGGGCGACCTCGTCGTAACCGCCTGCAATGACAGCTTCTTCGGCATGTCCGGCGGGCGGCGCGGAAATGTCCGCGGCTTTCCTATCGCACTCGACCTCCTGCTGCCGAGCTATGCGCGGCACGATTTCCGCAGAAAGCTCCTGGAATGTTTCGACACCGGCGTCGCGCAGGAACTGGAGCAGGCCTTTGACTTGAGGGAGGGAACCCGCTGGTGGCGCCTGTCGCTGAAGCCGTTCCGGCATTTGGGCGGAAGCGACCCCGTGCTCGAAATCCTCGTTACGGGGCTCGATATCACGCCGAAAATGATTTTGACGCATGAACTGGAGGTGAGCACCTCGCGCTTCCGTTCCGTGGTCGACGCCGCCTATGACGCGATCATCACGATCGATCAGCAGCACAACATCACGTTGTTCAATCGCGCCGCGGAGGATCTCTTCGGCTACGAATCCTCGGAGATGGTCGGCCAGCCCCTGCTGAGGCTCATTCCGGAGGGCTTTCGGTCGAAGCACGACGGCTTCATCTACCAGTTTGCCCAGTCCCCCGTTCGGTCGCGCCAAATGAATGAGCGCAACCGGATTTACGGCCTGCACCGCGACGGGTCGCGACTGCCCGTGGAAATCGCCATCTCCAAGATCAATGTCGGGGGATTGATCGAGTTCACCGCCATCATCAGGGACATCGCGGACCGCGTGCGTCTGATGGACCTGCTGCAAAAGCAGGCCGTGACCGACGAGCTGACAGGCCTGCCAAACCGGCGCGAATTTCTCGACGTCGCCGAAAATTTGATGAGATCGAATGAGGACTTTTCGGTGCTCATGCTCGACGTGGATCTGTTCAAGAAGGTCAATGATACCTACGGCCACGATGCAGGCGACGAGGTCCTCCGCGCGCTGGCCGAGGTGGGCCTCGCCAGCAGCAGCAAATTGGATGTGTTCGCCCGGTGGGGTGGCGAGGAGTTCGTGGCGGCGCTACCGGGGAAGAACGTAGATCAGGCGCAGGACGCCGCCGAGCGGCTACGAGCGAAGTTCGAACAGCAGGATTTCGCACGCACCTGGCGCATCGGCCGTGCCATTCCCTTTACCGTCAGCATCGGCGTGACAACGCGCGCGCCCGGCGAGCGTGACCTCGACGCCATCATGAAGCGTGCGGACCAGGCTCTCTACAGGGCCAAGGGCAACGGCCGCAATCGCGTCGAGGTGGAATAGAATTCAGGCAGGCGCCGATCGCAGCCATTGCTCGAAATCCCGTGCAGCGAGCGGAGGCGAGATCACGTAGCCCTGGCCGATATCGCAATCGTGCTCGCGCAGCCACTGTAGCGTCGCCGCGTCCTCGATGCCTTCCGCCACCACCCGGCATCCCAGCGCGTGCGCAAGCTCGATGGTCGAGCGCACCATGATCTGGTCGTTGCCGTCGACCGCGAGGCTGGAGACGAAGAGCTCATCGATCTTCACCACCGTCGCAGGGATGCGCTTCAAGTAGGAGAGCGCGGCTTGGCCGGTGCCGAAATCGTCGATCACGACGGCCATGCCCAATCGGCGGATCGCGTCAAGCTGGCGTCTGATCCGGACCATGTCCCTGGCTACGGCGCTTTCGGTGACCTCGATGTCGATCCAGTCCGGCCGGACGTCGTGGCGATCGAGCAGCGCGGCCAGTCGGGTCGAGAAACGCTCGTCCGCCAGATCGGGCATCGAGACGTTGACCGCCACCTGGACATCGAGTCCGCCAGCCCGCCAGCCCGCGACATCGCGGAGCGCGGCCGTCAGCACCCAATCAGTCATCGCATGCACCAGGGCGGTACTCTCGATCGGCGGCACGAACTCGTTCGGCGGGACGGGGCCGAGGGTCGGATGGTTCCAGCGAAGCAGCGCCTCGGCACCGACGCAGCGGCCGCTCTGGAGGTCCATCTGGGGCTGGTAGACCAGGTGCAGCTGATCTTTGGCGGCCAGCGCCGCTCCGATATCGCGGAGCAAGGCGGCCGACCGCCGCCATGCGCTGCCGGCCGCCAAACTGTAGCGGCACCAGGGCCGTGCGCTGCGCAAGGAATCATGGGCCGCCTCCGCTGCAGCCCGCAGCAACAGGTCTGCATTGGCGGCGTCGCGCGGGAAGTGGGAAACCCCGATGCCGATTGATGTCGCCGCCGGGACGGCGCCGCCGCGCGTCGGCTGCCGCAAATCGTCCGCGAGACCGTCGAGAATTTCCGCGATGCGGCTCTCGTGGTCGGGCGCCAGGATGCAGCCGAACCGTGCGGCCGACAGGTGATAGAGCGCGGTGCGGGCGGGCAGCAATGCACCGAGTCGTGCGGCCGCCGCCATTTCGCACGAAGAGGCGGCGGCCGCGCCCAGCGCGCCTGCGAGATCGGCATACTGGTCCGGCGTCGCGACATCGATCACCAGGATCGTTGTCCCGGCAGCCTCATGCGGCAAGCGCTTGATGGCGCGATCGATGTCCTGGAGAAGCCGCGACTGGTTCGGCAGATGCAGGGGGCCGACCATCGGAGGTGCCTCGACAAGCGTCATGGAAAGGGCGACGAGTTCGTCGAGCAGCTCCAGGCGACACAGCGCCGCCAGCCGATCGGGCTCGTTAGTCGGAATGGGCGCTGCCATGAAGCAAGTCCCGTAACGTTGTCAATTCCTGAACTGATCAAGGAACAAGCGCAGCGAGTCGTACGGGCTCTCGACGTCGGTGATCAGCCAGCCTTCACGGTCATTGACCAGAATGAAATTGAGCGTAACCGCGCGCCCCTCATTATCGAAGGCGACCGCGACATAGGTCTTGTCGTACTCCTTGCGCAGAACCGAAATCGAGACGGCCGACAGCTTCCATGTGGGGCTCTGCACCAGAAAATCATAGGGCTCGTCCTTGAGCGAGGTCCATGCCAGGCGCAGGCTCGGATCGAAGAATTTTCGCGCGGTGTCCTGGTCGCGCGGCAGGCCCCTGGAGAGATCGGGCTCGCCGTTGCCGTAGTGGGCGTAGACGTTGCGGACCAGCGATTCAGGCGAGCGGAACCCTGCTTCGGCGGTCGAGACGCCGAGGCTCGCAAGCACGATCAGACCGGTCTGGAAAATCCGCCGCAATCCGCAAGGCTCGCTTTTTTCAGGCCGATACCTATCATAGCTTGCATCCGATCTTGCTGCGGCCAAAGGAAGCTGAAAATCACATGCGTGAACTGTTCGACGAAGTGGCTGGCCAATCGCCGCTCGACCCGCAGGAAGCTGCGCGGCGGGCCGCGCGAGCCCCGCAGCGCAAGCGGTTCTATGCCAGGGCGGAGGTTGCGGAAGCCGAGGGCGGGTTTGCTGTGACCCTGGACGGCAGGCCGATCCGCACGCCGTCGGGCCGCATCGTGACCGTGCCGGCACGCCAGATCGCGGAAGCCATGTCGGCCGAATGGGAGGCGCAACGTGAGACCATCGATCCCCTGACCATGCCGATGACCCGCTTTGCCAACAGCGTGGTCGAGGCTGTTGTGGACCGGGTCGGGCTCGTAGCCGAGGACATCGCCAAATATTTCGGTTCCGATCTCCTGTTCTACCGTGCCGGCCATCCCGAGGCGTTGGTCGCGCGTGAAGCCACGCACTGGGACCCAGTGCTGTTCTGGGCGGCGGACGAACTGGGTGCGCATTTCATTCTCGCCGAAGGCATCGTGCATGTTCGCCAGCCCGATGCGGCGGTGGAGGCCGCCCGCGCAGCCTTGCCCGGCGACCCGTGGTCGATCGCCGCCCTGCATGTGGTCACGACATTGACCGGCTCTGCGCTGCTTTCGCTCGCGCTGCTGCGCGGCGTGCTGGACGCCGATCAGGTCTGGTCCGCCGCCCATGTCGATGAGGACTGGAATGCCGAACAGTGGGGGGCGGACGAGGAAGCCGCAGAGCGCCGTGCGGTACGCGCGCGCGATTTCCGCGCCGCCGCGCTGATCCTGAAGGCCCTCGACGGCAACGCCGGTTAAGCGGAGCTTTACGCCGCTCGTGTAGGCTGCCCGGCTCAACCAGAGCCCCGCCATGGTGACAGCCGTCAACCCCAGCCTTCCCGTGATTGCCGCCCAGGCCGTGGGCAGTGCGACGGCCGGCCTTGTGCTGCAGCCGGGTGCGGTGGTGAGCGCGCAGGTGCTGAAGGTTGCCGACAATCGCGCGCAGATCGCGATCGCCAATCTTGCGATTGACGTGCTCTCGGAAGTTCCGCTGAGCCCCGGCCAGACCCTGCAGCTCGCGGCCTCGCAAACCGAAGGCGGGGATGTCAGGCTCGCAATCGTCGGGCAGGGGACGACAGCTGCGGGGGGCGCATCCGGGGAAGCCATCAGCCTGGCGCCGAACGCACAGGTCGATACCGCCGCGAATCTTTCGGCTGCGCCGGGCGATCCCTTGACGCCGCTCGAGCGCATGGCCGTATCAGTGGCCTCCGGAAACGCCGCCACGCAGCAGCAGAGCCTCGCGCCGCTGTTTGCCGATCTTGCCGCCGCGGCCGCGTCGGGCAATCTGCCGCCGACCCTGCAGCAGGCGGTGATGCAGGTGCTGGCGAAGCAGACCCGGCTCGACCAGAATCTTGGCGGCGGCGACATCGAGGCCGCCTTCCAGAAGTCGGGCCTGTTTCTCGAGACATCGCTCGCGTCCTCCGCTGCCCTGCCGGCCCGCGGCGCGCCCGATCTCAAAGCGGCGCTCATCGTTTTGAGGCAAGCGCTGGCTTCGATCGTCGACCACACGCAAAGCCCGGCCGCGCCCCCGGGGCCAACGCCCGCAGCGAACACGCCACGCGGCGTGGCAAAGCCCGCACTGGATGCCGCTCCACCGCTGTCGCCCGAGATCGTGGATCAGCAAGACGGTCAGGAACTCGGCCAACCAATCCCGGCGCCGCGGGCACAACTCGCGCCGCTGCAGCAGGACCCGGCCGCTCCTCAAATGATGCTGCCGGAAGATCTGCTCATCCTCGAACCCGGGTCGGCGACGGCGGGCGAGGTCCTGAACCTCGTGCAGGAGGCGCGGCAGGAAATCCCGCATGCTTCGGGCGCGGGGACGGCGACCATGGTCCTGCCGGACGGACGCCGCGAGGACGTGATCCTGCGTACGTTGACGCCGTCGCCGCCGTTTCGCGGGGCACTGCCATCGGCGCAGCCGGTCGCGAGCGCCTCGATCGCGCGAAACGCGCCGCTTGCAACCGTCGCCCACCGGCTGCTCGAGGAGACCGACGCGGCTCTCGCGCGCCAGACCCTGTTGCAGGTGGCCTCGCTGCCCGACCGCACTGACGCGTCAGGCGCCCGCATCGACCCGTCCGTGACGTGCTGGAACTTCGAAATCCCCTTCGTGACGCCGCAGGGGACCGCGATGGCGCAGTTCGAAATTTCGCGCGATGGCGGTGGCACCGAGATTGAGAGCGCGAAGAAGGTATGGCGCGCGCGCTTCTCGGTCGACATCGAGCCGGCCGGCCCGGTGCATGCGCTGGTGATCCTGAGCGAGGGGCGCACGTCGGTGCGGATGTGGGCGGACCGGCCGCAGACCGCAGCGCGCCTGCGCGCAGGCAGTTTCGAACTCAGCCAGGCCTTGAGCCGCGCCGAGCTGACGCCGGGCGATATCGTGATCCGTCAGGGCGCCCCGCCGCAACCGCCACCGGCCAGGGCCGGCCATTTCTTGGACCGCACGCTATGAGCCGCGAAACCAAGAGCCAGATTGCAGTCGCGCTGCACTATGACCACAAGGAGCGTAGCGGCGCGCCGCGTGTCGTGGCCAAGGGCAGGGGCGCGATCGGCGCCAGGATCGTCGAAATTGCCAGGGAGCACGATGTTCCGATCGAGGAAAACGAGGTGCTGGCGGGTGCGCTGTCCAATGTCGAACTCGGGGACGAAATTCCGGTTGAGCTCTACAAGGCGGTCGCCGAAGTCCTGATCTTCGTCCTCAGGCAGTCGGGACGCCTCGCGTAGACAAGGCGTCATGCTTTCACCACGATCGCGTCTGCATCGTCGCCGCCGCTTTTTCGTGCACATCGGAGGCCGCCCGTGATTCATCGCCGTCAAGCACTCGGCCTTCTGGCCGCGGCGAGCCTGCTGCCGTCTCGCAGCTTCGCCGATATCGCCCCCATGAACAGCGAAATCCGCGAAGCCCTGGCCGGACGTTTTGTCGACGATGGGACGGTCGGCACCTTCGTCGCCTACAAGGTGGACGACTATCTCATCATCGCCAGTGACAAGCAGCGCTCGGGCGAAGGAAAGCTGCCGGCCTCGACCTTCAAGATTCCGAATTCGCTGATCGCGCTGGAAACCGGCGTCGTGCAGGACCCGGACAAGGACGTGTTCAAGTGGGACGGCGTCACACGCCCGATCGAGGCCTGGAACCGGGACCATACGCTGCGCTCGGCGATCGCCGCCTCCGTCGTGCCCGTCTATCAGGAGATCGCGCGGCGGATCGGGCAGGAGCGGATGCAGAAGTATGTCGACCTGTTCGAGTACGGCAATCGCGACATCGGCGGCGGCATCGATCAGTTCTGGCTCACAGGAAATCTGCGCATCGACCCCGTGCAGCAGGTCGACTTCGTCGACCGCTTGCGGCGCGGCGTGCTGCCGATCTCAGGCCGCAGCCAGGAGCTGGTGCGCGACATCCTGCCTGCGACCAAGGCAGGCGACGCCGTCATCCGCGTCAAGTCGGGCCTTGTGGGCGCCGAGCGCGGCGAGCCTTCGCTCGGCTGGATGGTGGGCTGGGCCGAGAAGGGCACTGCGCGAACCGTGTTTGCGCTGAATATGGACTGCCGCGAGCCGCGCCACGTCGAAGACCGCATGACCTTGACGCAGGCCTGCCTGCGCGACATCGGGGCAATCTAGAGGATGAT
>CAYVVB010000523.1:0-8123 GCA_964454955.1 uncultured Bradyrhizobium sp.
TGATCGAGGAGTGGCTCATGAAGAACGACTTCAAGCCGGACGTGGGTCACGACTTCAAACTCAGTGGAGACTGGGGCGCCGTCGATTGCAGTGTCCTGGCGGTCGAGCCAAACAAGACGCTGTCCTATACGTGGGTGGCCATGGGTCTTGAGAGCGTCGTGACCTGGACTCTCACTCCGACGAGCACGGGGACCCACCTGCGCATGGAGCAGACGGGCTTCCGACCCGACCAGCAGCAGGCCTATCAGGGCGCCAATTACGGGTGGCAACGGTTCTTTGCAAAGCTGGACGAGGTGTTGGCGCGGCTGGATTGAAGTCCATCGGCACAAATTCGAAGCTACGCGAGCGGTGGCTTTGCGACGAGCACACTCAAGCTCCGTCCTGCGGACGAGAAGCTACCAGGGAGCGGGCAAATTTCTGCGCGCTCACCGGCTTGCCGAACAGAAGCCCTTGGGCTTGATCGAATCCCAGGTCGTTGACGGCACGAAAATCTTCACGCCTTTCGACTCCCTTGGCGACGGTGCGCGCACCAAAGTCCTTGGCGAGATCGAGAATTCCGCGGCAGACGACCTGTTTCAGCCGGTCTTCCGCACACCCGCTGACGAAGTCGCGGTGAACTTTGAGTTCGATGAAAGGGAAGGCTGCCAGCTTCGCCAGTTCGGGCCATTCCGCACCGACGTCGTCGACCGCGATGGCGAGATTGCGAAATCTCAGCTGTTGCGCAATGTCCACGACCAGATCGCTGTTGCGTATGATGTCGTCGGCGTTGATTTCGATGAGCAGGCCGCCGAACGCCGGATGGCTCGGCAGTCTTCGGCACAGATCGAGCACGGCCGGGCGGTCCTTGAGAAAGGCGAGCGGCAGGTTGATCGAGATTTCGATGGCGCGTTCCTGCACGAAGCGATGCCAATCCTCCAGCGCACGCGTCACCACGAATTCCGAAAAGCCGCGGAAGCTCAGGTCTTTGCTGTCGGGAATGAAATTGGCGGGTGAAACGACGCCCCATGCGGGATGACGGATGCGCACGAGTGCCTCGGCTCCGCGCGGCAGCAGCGAGCGGACCTCGATCTTGTGCTGGTACCACAATTCGAGCCAGCCGAGTTTCAGCGCTTCGCCCGCATCGATATCCGGGCTGGGGGCATCCACGGGGCTGAGGAACTGCGCGACGCGGCCGCGGAGCACTTCGACCGTGAATGGTGTCGGCAGCGTCGGCAGCATGGCAAGGCCGAGCTCGTTGCAAAGTTGCCGGACCGCCTCGACCAGAACGGAATTCGGCGGCCCGATGGCAAGCACCGATCCTGCGAACTCCGTTTCCGCAAGAGACCGCAGGATGCCGCTGATTTCGATGCCATCGCCGCCGCTGATTGCGATAACCAGAAGGTCCGGCGCGGTGTCCGTGATGGCGTCGGGCTGGGCGGGATTGGCGCACTCGCTGGCGACGAAGCCAAGCTCGTCAAGAGTCTCGACCAGGAAAGTCTGGTTGTGCCTCTTGCTCGCGACGACTGTGGCGCGCGGCACGATCCTGCGGCGTCCAAATGTGAATCGCCTGTTGGTGTTTCCCGCTTCCAGCTTTCGCCCCTCGGTCATCTGCGGGTTGAACATCGGTGCGGATTTTGACCTTTCCGCGACAAGCGCCTGGTCGGTGCGCTGAACTAACTTGTGTTAATTTGCTGCGCCGCGATGTCACCAGGCGACGAATGCATGGCGCAGCCGTGCAAGGGCGTGCCAAGATAACCTGCCGAGACAAAAGACGCCGATGTTGAACTCGCAGCGCGACCTCTTCGCGATTCGACGCGATATCTGCTACCTGAACGCGGCTTCCTGCAGCCCGCTGCCGCTGGCAATCCAGGACGCCGCGCGCGCTGCCGTTGGCCGCAAGGCGCAGCCCTGGACGCTTGATGCAGGCTTTGCCGACGCGCAGTACGAACGCGCGCGCGTTGCCGCGGCGCGGCTGATCAATGCGGATGCGGCCGATATCGCGCTCATCCCGTCCGTCAGCTATGGCGTTGCGACCGCGGCGAAGCTTCTGACAATTCCCCGCGGCGCGCGCGTGATCGTTCTGGAAGACGATCATTCCTCGCCGGTGCTCGAATGGCGAACACGCGCCGCTGCGCAAGGTTTCACAGTGGAGACGGTAAGCCAGCCGGACGATGGCGACTGGACATCGGCGGTTCTTGCGATCATCGAACGCAGAGGTGCGCCGCCGGTTGGCCTTGCATCGATCTCGTCAGTGCACTGGTCGGATGGCGGGGTGATCGACATCGAGGCGGTGGGTGCCGTGCTGAAGCGGCAGGGCGCGGTTCTGCTTGTCGATGCGACGCATAGCGCCGGCGTGCTGACGATCGATGTGCGGCGGTGTGATCCGGATTTCGTGATGTTTCCGGCCTACAAGTGGCTGCTCGGACCTTGCGGCCATGCCTTCATGTACGTCGCCAAGCGCCATCAGGGCGGTGTCCCGCTGGAGCAGACCTCGTCCGGCCGCCGTGACGTCCGCCCCGAGAGTTCGGTCTATTTCGCCGATCTTCGCTATGTGGGCGATGCGCGGCGCTTCGATATGGGCGAGCGGGACCATTTCATCTCAATGGAGATGGCCGCGATCGGCATGGAGATGATGGCGCGGTGGGGGCAGGAGGCCGTCACGCGGCGCTTGTCGATGCTGACAGACCGTATCGCGGAGGGCACGCGCGGTTTGCGCGTTGCCGTGCCGGAACGGGCCTGGCGCGCACCGCACATCCTGAGCCTGGGCTTTACGGGGGGCATGCCGGCAGGGCTGATCGAGGCGCTGGCAAGGGAAGGCGTCTACGTCGCCTCGCGTCTCGGCCGCATGCGGATCGCCCCGCATGTTTATAACGACGAAGTCGATGCCGATCGCTTCGTGGCGGTGTTGGCCGAACGGCTGCGAGGTTAACGCAGTCCCTCATAGACCATGAGGCCGCGCGCGATGGCGAGCTTGCGCAGTGCCCGTGGCAGGACCTTTTCCGGTTGGTGGATATAGCGATAGGAGGTGAGTTCCAGCTCACCTAGCCCGCCAAGACCCGCTTCGAACGGAGCGAGCAGTCCGGTCATGCTGACCGGAGCATGGGCGCGCGTATTGAAGGGGAGTAGCAACAGTTCCAGATGCGCCCGTGCACCGCCTGCCGCCATGGTGGAGAGGCCCGCGACCGCGGGAAGCGTGTCCTCCGCCACCGCAGCGACGATCTCCTCGATCTCGCGCTGGCTTTCGTGCGTGAAGAGAGTGGAAAAGCTCTTGTCCTTGAGGTCGCGGCCGAACAGCGCGCAAACCCTCGTGCCGGCGACACGAAACGGGTAGCCGGCCTCGGCGTCACAGGAGACGACGAAAATGTCGCCGAGCAGGTCGCGCACCGCACCGGGTTCGATCTCGCTGCGATCGGGGGCGCGCGCGGTCGCGCGCTTGCGGTCCCAATAGTTGAAGAACTCCCGGCTCGATGGATGCTTCATGACGCCACCCCTTGCCGCGCCTGATGGGACAGTTCTGTCCCGCTCTTGCGCAGTTACTTTCCCTTAACCGTTTTGCAGGACGGGCTTTGCAGCGTCCATGCCGGAGGGGCCGTGCAGCCGGTTTTAACCGGGCTTTTGCGCCGTTAAGGTTAAATTCACCATATGCTTTGCGCGGCCTTCGACGCTGCTAAGATCAGCGTGCTCTCGTCCTTGGCCGCTTTCTCCAGGTTGCCGACCAGGGCCGTACACAGGTGGCGTCAAACAGATTGGTGGGCGCGCGGGGAGGGGTGGGGATCGCTCCAGGGGCCTTGCGCGAAACAGCCAGCCGGCTGAGGGAGGGTCCTTCTCAGGGGCCCTCCCTTTTCATTTTGAGCGAAGCCGGAAGGATTGCAGCGCAACTGCCCCTGGATATAGTCGGTCCAGGCTGTACACAGGGGGCTTTTATGGAACTGAGCGAAGAGGCGCTCAACGCGATTGCTGATCGCGTCGTCTCGAAATTGTTGAGTGCGAGTTTTGACCGGATACTTGGCACCACCTCGCTAAAGACCCTCGATATCAGGCGCTTTGCCCAATTCGCCTGTGCGATGAGCTCTGCAGAGTTCTACAACCGGCATCTCTACAACACGCAGTTCTTCCCGAATTATGTCGATCATGTCGCGGAAATGGCGCGACGGGCGAAGGCGCTTGGTGATGGAGGCTTGTTTCTCGAATTCGGCGTGGCATCGGGGCTCACCATCCGCGCGATTGCCTCCGCCGCACAGACGCAGGTGTACGGCTTCGACAGCTTCGCCGGTCTGCCGGAGGACTGGCGGGAGGGCGTTGGAAAGGGGGCATTCGCTTCTCAGGTGCCGGAACTCCCGTCAAACGTCACCCTCGAAATCGGGATGATAGAGCAGACGCTCCCCAAGTTTCTGGCGCGAATGAAGCCGGAGCGCGTCAGCTTCATCCACATCGACACCGACTTGTACGGTCCAGCCGAATTTATCCTTTTTTGTCTCGCCCCCTGCATCAAGGACACCTATGTCGTCTTTGACGAATTCTACAACTATCCCGGGTATGAAGATCACGAATTCAGGGCTTTTAGAGAGTTTCAGGAACATTACGCTCACGAATTTGAAGTGACGTTCACGGGTTGCGGTGGGACCGCCGCGGTGTCGGCGCGGATCACACGCCGGTAGGCTTGATGACCCGCGACCCGCTGCGGAGCGCCAGCAGCAGAGCGTATTGAATCCGGCTCACTCCCGATTCAAAAAGGCCAGAACGGGTCATCAGTCCATTCGCCTGTCGCGTCGTTGATCGCTGCCTGGCAAACTGCTGCCCTGACGCGATCATCGACGATGGCCGCATTGGCACTATTCCCGGGTCCGGTCATTCCGCGCCCTTGCGCATGCCCCGCAAAGCCGCCTATCTGGGCGTCGTCCCCCTTGAGACGCTCCTTTTGAGGCCCTGAAATCCGTTGGAATCTCCAGTCGACCCTTCCCAGGACGGTTTGCCGGAACTGCCCGAAGGCAGGCCGCGCGAACCGATCCTGACGCTGCCGCCCGCGCTCACCGCCTATATCCTCCTGCTTGCGGTGATCCATTTGCGCGTGCTGCTGCCGCCGGAGTGGGAGAACTGGACGATTGACGTCTTCGGCTTCATCCCGAAACGCTATGACTCGACGCTCGTCGACCTGACCTTTCCGGGCGGCGCCGGTGCGAAGGCCTGGACCTTCGTTACCTATTCGCTGCTGCACGCCAATCTCGCCCATATCGGCTTCAATGTGCTGTGGCTGTTGCCATTCGGCAGCGCATTGGCGCGGCGGTTCGGTGCGTTCCGCTTCTTCCTGTTCATGGCGGTCACGGCTGCGGCAGGAGCACTGGCCCATCTCGTCACTCACGAGCATGCGGTTTCGCCGATGATCGGCGCATCGGCCTCGGTTTCCGGCACGATGGCGGCAGCAATCCGTTTTGCCTTCGTGAGAGGCAGCTTTCTCTCCTTCGGCAGCCGCGGTGATGCGGAGGCTGCGGCAAAGGTTCCCGCATTGTCGCTGTCGCACGCACTGCGCAATTCGCGCGTGCTCGCCTTTCTTCTCGTGTGGTTCGGCGTCAATCTGATCTTCGGTATCGGATCGATCGCAATCGGTGCCGATGGTGCGAGCGTCGCATGGCAGGCCCATATCGGCGGCTTCTTTGCCGGGCTCGTGTTGTTCTCGCTGTTCGATCCTGTGCCGCGCACAAACGCCGATGCTGCAGGTGCGGCGTACTAGCTTGCAGGCCAGGGCGATTTCATTCATCATCGACCGCAATAAATAAACGGCATCAGCGCGCGCCGCTTGATGATGAGCGCATGCGAAGCGCGCAACAAGAACAGCGTCAGACTGTTGTTTGAGACGAGAGGGAACAAAGATCGCGCCTGGTGCATCCAACGACGCGATCGGTTTCAGGGAGACGACAATGACGGTGCGTGCAATTCTCGATACCAAGGGTCATCAAATCGTGAGCGTTCAGCCGGAGGCGAGGCTCTCGGAAGCGATCAAGGTCCTCGGGGAGCGCAAGATCGGCGCCGTCCTGGTGATGAACCAGGGCCGCATCGAAGGCATCCTGTCGGAGCGCGATATCGTGCGCGTGCTTGGCGAACAAGGAGCGGCCGTGCTGGCCGAACCTGTCAGCGCCGTGATGACGCGCAAGGTCGTGCATTGCCGGCCCAACGAAACGGTTGCCGGGATCATGGAAATGATGACGCTCGGCAAGTTTCGCCATCTGCCGGTTCTCGACGGCGAAAGGGTGGTCGGCCTGATCTCGATCGGCGACGTCGTCAAGTGGCGCGTTGGCGAATACGAGAACGAGCAGGAAGCGCTCCGGACCTACATCAAGACTGCGTGAGGCGCTATTCCCTCATCCTGCTTTGGGCGCCAGCGCGGGGATCGCTTCCTGGATGGAGTCCAGCGCGCGTTCGGCGGCGCGGCTCCCGAAATCGATGAGGTCGGCGGCACGGTGGAAGTCGAACCAGCCGATCTGGCCGACACGCGGCGTGATCAGAAGATCCGGCGGATCGCCGGCGAGTCGTGCCCGGGTGATGCGGTCCTGCATGATGTTGAACGCATCGACCATGACGGATGAAATGCCGGGTCGGCCGGCGCTTCCGAAAAACTCGCGCTTGACGGTGCGCTCGGGCGAGAAGAACTTGCCGAAGCGCCGCTTTGGCGGATCGGGATCGATGACGGTTTCGGGCACTTCGACCGGCGTGCCGTGCGAATAGATCGTGGTCGAATGCGTGAACACGTCGCTCGAGAGGTTGGCGGCGATGACGATTTCGGCGCCCAGCGCGCGCGCCGCCGACACCGGCACCGGATTGACCAGCGCGCCGTCAACGAGCCAGCGATCGCCGACCAGCACCGGTGAGAATATCCCCGGCAGGGCGTAGGAGGCGCGCATGGCGTCCACCAGACTCCCGTGGGTCAGCCAGATCTCATGGCCGGTGCGTACCTCGGTCGCGACGCTGGCAAATTTCAGCGGCAACTCTTCGATCAAGGTCTTGCCGATGGAGGCTTCCAGGCGCGCCGCCAGCTTTTCGCCGCCGATCAGGCCCGAGCCGTTGAGACGGATGTCGAGGTAGCCGAGGATGTTTCGCACCTGCAGGCTGCGCGCCCATTCCTCCAGTGTGTCGAGATGCCCGGCTGCATAGGCGCCGCCGACCACCGCGCCGATCGAGGTGCCGACCACGACGCTCGGCTCGATGCCATGGGCGAGCAACGTGCGGAGGATACCGATATGAGCGAAGCCGCGCGCCGCGCCGCCGCCGAGCGCAAGCCCGACGACGGGGCGCCGCATAGAGCCAAGGCCGACCTTGTCGGCATGATCCGCTTCGTCTCGTCCGCGTCCGATCAGAATGTCCAACACCAAAAGCCTCTCCCGGAAGCCTTCCCGCTGGCCAGCGAGAATGCTTCTCACCAGACTACGCGCAACCGTTGAACCCTGCCAGAATCTGCCAGCAGCATGATTTATGGCGCATGATTCATGCCATTGGGGTGGGGTAGGCAGGATTTGTGGCTGGACCACGACAACAACATTGCCGAATCCGGTGGGTTCCACCATCCTGCCCACATCGGGGCGCAAGGCTTGAATTTGCCGTGTTTTCAGTGAAAAGCAGGTTCATGACGCGAGGGGGTGACGGCATCATCGGATTCCGGCGCAGCGGTCGGCTGTGTCGACGGTTTGCGCTTACCGTTCTGCTGGCTGCGCTGACCTCGGTTCCGGTCAGGGCTCAGTGGTTCAGCGACCGGCCGCCGCCGGTTCCACCGGCTGCGGTTCCCGATCCGGGCCCCGCTGTGAGCCTCGCGCCGGCCACCGGGCCCGCCTCCATGCCGAGCCTGCCGCCGACGCTGACGCAGCCTTCGCTGACCCAGCCCGCGCTCAACCAGCCCTCGACCACCTCCGTGCCGTCCGCCCCGCCGCTGAGCGGGACGCCGGGGCAGGCGGTGCTGTCGCTGAGCGCGCGCTACGGCAAGGATCTGCCGACCATCAATGGCGGGCTGGTCTGGCGGGTGTTTGCGGATCACCCGGACGAGAGCGGCGTCTTCAAGATGATCCGCGAGGACCATGGGGCCACGCCCAACATCCTGCTCCCGCCGGGCAACTATGTGGTGCATGTCGCGCTGGGGCTGGTCAGCGCGGTGCGCACGG
>CAYVVB010000524.1:0-15738 GCA_964454955.1 uncultured Bradyrhizobium sp.
CGACGCAAAGCTCGACCAGCGCATTCTTGAAGCTGGAGAACTGCCCGCCGCCGAAGTCGCGCAGCACGTCCTGCTTGCTGCGGCCGGACAGCGCGGCAAAGATGCCGACCAGGTTGTCGGCCTCGGGCCGCGTCTCGAGCCCTTTTTCTTCGGTCGGCAGCGGCTCCGGATCGGTCTTTGCCTTGCGGACCTTCTGCGCGATGGTGTCGGCGTCGTCGGTCAGGTTGATGCGCGAATAGTCCGATGCATCCGACTTCGACATCTTCTTGGTGCCGTCGCGCAAGCTCATCACCCGTGTCGCGGGTCCGGTGATCATCGGTTCCGGCATGGGAAAGAGCAGGCCGTCGGCAAGGCCGTGGCTGCGAATCGAATCGCCAAAGTCATTGTTGAATTTCTGCGCGATGTCGCGCGCAAGCTCCATGTGCTGTTTCTGGTCCTCGCCAACCGGCACATGGGTCGCGCGGTAGAGCAGGATGTCGGCCGCCATCAGGACTGGATAGTCGTAAAGGCCGACCGATGCGTTCTCGCGATCCTTGCCGGCTTTCTCCTTGAACTGGGTCATGCGGTTGAGCCAGCCGATCCGCGCCACGCAGTTGAATATCCACGCGAGTTCCGCATGGCCCGACACCTGGCTCTGGTTGAAGACAATGTGCCTCTTGGGATCGATGCCCGCCGCGATGAAGGCTGCGGTCACCTCTCGCGTGTTACGCGCAAGCCCCACCGGTCCTCCCCAGACGTCTACCGGCTGCGTCAGGGCATGCATGTCGACCACGCAATAGATGCAGTTATGGGTTTCCTGCATTTTCACGAAGTTGACGATGGCGCCGAGATAGTTGCCGAGGTGCAGATTGCCCGTCGGCTGGACGCCCGAAAAAACCCGTTCCACGAAGGCCATGTCTAGTTTCCCGGCTAGCTTCCCGCTGTTCCGGGCCGTCGTTTGCCAGAGAGCGGTCAGCTGCGCAAGTCGCGCGGCCGGCCCTGGCGGATCGCATTGACTGTTTCGCGCCAACGGACGACGCCAAACAGGGCGAGCAGAAGCAGGTAGATTGCGGCCCCGCCCGCGATCATCAGCGCGAGCGAGATCGCCTGGGCGAGCCCGCGCGTGGGCGGATTGAGCGCAGGTACAAGTGTCGCGAGCCACAGCAGGCCGGCCATCGCAAACGCCGCGGCTGCGATCCCGACCAGCCGCCGCCGCGTTGCCGGCAGGATCGAAAACCCGAATGCCGCGCGGCCGCGGCGGATCAGGGAGATCGCAGTGCTCCAGCCGCCAAGCGCAATGCCGCCGGCGATGCCGCTCGCGCCGAACCGGCTGTCCAACATGAGCGCTGCGACGATTGCGACGGCAAGGCCGATCATGTTTGCCTTCAGCGGTGTGGCCGTATCTTCGCGCGCAAAAAAGGACGGCGACAGCGCCTTTGTGAGCACATGTGCCGGAAGGGCGAAGGCGAGCCCGACCAGCGCCTGCGCGGTCGCGCCAGTGTCCTCTGTCGTGAATGCGCCATGCTCGAACAACAGCCGCACGATCGGTTCGCTCAACACGATCAGGCCGAGCGTTGCCGGCAGGGCGAGGCCGGTGGCGAGTTCGAGGGCATGCGACTGTGCCCGCGCGATCGCGCTCGCATCGCCGCCGCGTACGCTGCGGGTCAGCTCGCTGACGAGCACGGTGCCCATGGCAACGCCGACGATCCCGAGCGGCAGTTCGACCAGGCGGTTGGCGAAATAGAGCCAGGACACCGCCGAGGGCGAGGCGGACGCAATGATCGCGCCGCCGACAATTAACAACTGCGGCGCGGAGTTCGCCACCATGCCCGGAACGGCGCGAGTGAAAAAGCCGCGCATGTCGGCATCGAAGGAGACGCGCAGCGGTCTTGCTGCGCCGTCGGTCCGACCGGGCAAGGCCAGAATGATCAACTGCAGAAGTCCCGCGACGCCGACGCTTGCGGCGAGCGCAAGCGCGACGAAGCCCGGACCCGGCCCTGTCAGCATCAAGACGATCATCACTGCGATCAGGGCGACGTTGAACAGCAGCGGCGAAAAGGCCGTGAGCGCGAAGCGCGATTGCGCGGAGAACAGCGCCAGCATCACCGTGGAGGGGCCTGCGAAGGCAAGGTATGGCAGCATCAGCCGGGCGTCTTCGACGGCAAGCTGCATGGTTTCCTTGCCTGTAAACCCCGGCGCCAACGCGATCAGTGCAAAGGGCATCAGCAGGCCGATCAGTGCGGACAGCGCGACCAGGACCGTGCTGACCGTTGCGAGCACCCGGCCGGCGAACGCGGCGGAAGCGGCCTCGCCTTCGGTCTCGCGCAGGCGCAGCCAGACCGGCACCAGCGCGGCGTTCAGCGCGCCCTCGGTCAACAGCCGCCTCACGACATTCACCAGTTGGAACGCGACCAGGAACGCATCGGCGATGGGGCCGGTGCCGAGCAGTGCGGCGATCATGGAGTCGCGCACAAATCCCAGCAGGCGCGAGGCCAGCGTTCCCGTCGATACGGTAAGGAAAGAGCGGATCATGGGCCTCTTGGCAATTGAACCGTCGCTTGCTCCTGCGGGGGCGGCCGTGATAGGCCGCAGCAACCTTAGAAACCGGATTTTCGGCTTGGCCGCAATTGCCGCAAGGGACCTGGATCGAATGACTGACGCCAAATATGACGTTCTCGGGATCGGCAATGCGATTTTCGACGTGTTGGTGAGGGCCGACGAGGCCTTTCTGAGTCGGCATGGCATGACCAAGGGCAGCATGTCCCTGATCGACGAAGCCCGCGCCGCCGCCATTTACGAGGACATGGGGCCTGCAACCGAAATGTCCGGCGGCTCGGCCGCCAACACCATCGTCGGCATCGCGAGCCTGGGTGCGCGGGCCGCCTATGTCGGCAAAGTCAAGGACGACCAGATCGGCGGGCTCTACATCCACGATATCCGCGCCGCAGGCGTGGCATTCGACACCAGCCCCGCGGCCGATGGTCCGGCGACCGGTTGCTCCTACATCCTGGTTACGGGCGATGGCGAGCGCACCATGAACACGTATCTCGGCGCAGCGCAGGATCTGACGCCGGCCGATATCGATGCTGCGCAGATCGCGGCGTCGAAGGTCGTTTATCTCGAAGGCTATTTGTGGGATCCCAAAAGCGCCAAGGAAGCCTTCGTCAAGGCCTCGATGATCGCGCATCAGGCCGGACGGCAGGTGGCGCTGACGCTGTCGGATTCATTCTGTGTCGATCGCTATCGCGACGAGTTCCTGGATCTGATGCGCAAGGGTACGGTCGACCTGGTCTTCGCCAACGAAGCCGAGCTGCGGGCCCTCTATGAGACTTCCGATTTCGATACTGCGCTGAAGCAGTTGCGCATTGACGCCAAGCTCGGTGTAGTCACGCGCAGCGAGAAGGGCTGCGTGGTGACCTCCAACGAGGGCGTCATCGCAGTACCTGCCTTCCCGGTGGAGACCATCGTGGACACCACTGGCGCCGGCGATCTCTTTGCCGCCGGTTTTCTGTTCGGCCTGGTGCGCGGCGCGGGCTACCAGAAAGCGGGCCGGCTTGGCGCGCTTGCCGCCGCCGAGGTGATCCAGCACATCGGCGCGCGGCCGCAGGTCTCGCTGAAGGAGTTGGCACAGCAGAACGGGCTTCCGGTGTAAACAGCCCCAAGCCCTACACATCGTCATGGCAGAACTCGTGCGGGCGTCGATGTCTGACCCCGTCATTCCGGGTTCGCCTCTGTCGAGGCGCCCCGGAATGACAACGATGCACCTCACGCCGCCTTCTGTCCGCCGGCAGCATCAAGTCCGGCATAGACGCCGCGTTCAAAGCCCGCGAAGGCTTCGAGGGAATGCGGATCCGCGAACGGCAAGAGTTGCGTCAGGATGACGCCAGTCACGTCGCGCGCCGGATCGATCCAGAAATAGGTGTTGGCGAGCCCGGCCCAGGCGAGGCTGCCCGGACTGCGTCCCTCCGGCGTCTGCGCGGTGTTGATCAGGAAGCTCAAGCCCCACTTCTTCACCATGTCGGGATAGAGATCGACGTCGTTGGTGTAGATCGGTGCGGCCGAGGTCATCTTGGTGACGACGAGATCGCCGATGTGGTTCTGCGCCATCATCGCAACTGTCTCGGGCTTGAGCACCTGGTCGCCGTCGGCGCTGCGGCCCTTGTTCAGGATCATCTGGCAGAACTTGATGTAATCGCCGGCCGTGCTGTAGAGTCCGCCGCCGCCCATGTGGAATTCCGGATCCTGCTCGAGTTCGAACGGAAGCGGCGCCAGCGATCCGTCGGGCCCGCGCATATGCATCCCGACCAGGCGTTCGCGCATGGAGTCGGTGATCTTGAAGCCGGTGTCGCTCATGCCGAGCGGCGCGAAGATCTCATCACGCAAATACGCGTCCAGCCGTTTGCCGGCCGCGGCTTCGACCGCTTTGCCGACGAAGTCGATGTTGATGCCATATTCCCAGCGCGTGCCCGGATCGGTGGCGATCGGGGTTTTCAGCGCGTCGTTCTTGCAGGTCGTGATGCCCGGGGTGCCTGACTTCTCGATGTACCGCGCCATGTCGCCGTTCCACATGTCATAGCAGAAGCCGGCGGTGTGGGTCATCAGGTGGCGCAGGGTGATCGGCCGTGTCGCCGGGCGCAGCTTCGGCTCGCCCTGCTCATCAAAACCTTCGAGCACCATCGGCGAAGCAAGGTCGGGCAACACCTTGCCGATCGGCTCGTCAAGCGAGAGCTTTCCCTGTTCGACCAGTTGCATGGCGCCGGCGCTGGTGACTGCCTTGGTCATTGAGGCGATCCAGAACACGCTGTCCGCGGTCATGGGATCGTCCTTGGCCAGGTCGCGCTTGCCGAATGCGCCCTCATAGATCATCTCCGGCCCGCTCGCGGCAACCGCGACCACGCCAGGGATTTCTTGCGCGTCGCTTTTTTCACGCAATATCTGGTCGATCTGAGCCTTGCTCTCCATGACGTCTCCTCCCTTTTGTTTTTGCAAGTGCTGCGATCTTCCACCTCATTGTGGCACGCTGCAAGCAACGCTTTCGGCGCAGCGCAGCGGTCGCGATCTCGTGATTAGGCCGATGTGATCTCCCGCTCGTCTCGATTTACGGGGGAAAGCGCCTTTGCCGGCGGTGACCCATGGCCGCATCGGCGATATGCTTCTTTGGCAGTTTCGATGAAACAATTTTCGCGCTAACGCATTCATAATGCGGGCTGAATTGGCGGCAGACGCTTTTTGATCCAAATGTATTTGGCGGCACCATTGGCCGCGGAAGGGGCGGCAATGATTTCGACCTGGAGCGAATGGAAACGCTATCCCCGGCCGGGGCGTAGCGAGAATCTCGAAGCGCCGATCTCTCCGGGGATTTATGAGGTTCGTTTTGCCGGCACTGGTGCGCTGCACTCCTTTGGTGCGGTCGACAATCTGGCGCAGGCGCTGGCGCAACTGGCGGTAGGCGGCAAATCCTGGTTCGGCCGGCGCGGCACCGCTGAGGTCCCCGAACTCGAATATCGCATCTGCGCCACCTCGAGCAAGGCGGATGCCAAGGCGGCCGTGGAACGCATGATCGGCCGGCGCGAAACCTACATGAGCGGCGCGGCCTGATCGGCCAGCCCTGAAGACAACTCGAAGCAGCCGCGCGTCGCGCAGAGGTCGCCTTGGCGCGACTTTCAGCCTATATTTGCCTTAATCACGGAAAATTCGAGGAGCAACGCCATGACACCCACCGCCGCCGCACGGGCTTCGCAAGGTGATACCCAAAGCCTCCGCGACCGACTGAAGGACGCTTCGCTCCTGCGCGACCGCTGCTACATCGACGGCGCCTGGGTCGGCACTCCCGTCTTCTCCGTGAACAACCCGGCGACCGGCACCGAGCTTACCAAAGTGCCGCAGATGAGCGCCGCCGATGCGACGGCCGCGGTTGAGGCCGCGGAGCGGGCCTTTCCCGCCTGGGCCAAGCTCACGGCCAAGCAGCGCTCCAACATCTTGCGCAAATGGTTCGAACTGATCATCGCCAATCGCGAGGATCTCGCGCTGATACTGACGTCCGAGCAGGGCAAGCCGCTGGCGGAAGCGCTGGGCGAGGTCGATATCGGCGGCGCCTATGTCGAGTTCTTCGCCGAAGAAGCACGGCGCGTCTACGGCGAGACCATCCCGACGCAACGGGTGGACGCGCGTCTGCTGGCCATCAAGCAGCCGATCGGCGTCTGCGGCGCGATCACGCCGTGGAACTTCCCCAACTCGATGATCACTCGAAAGGTCTCGCCGGCGCTGGCCGCCGGCTGCACCGTGGTGCTCAAGCCGGCCAATGAGACGCCGCTCAGCGCGCTGGCGCTCGCGGCGCTGGCCGAGAAGGCGGGCGTGCCCAAGGGCGTGTTCAACATCATCACCGGCGATGCGCCGCCGATCGGCAAGGTGTTGTGCGAGCATCCCGCGGTGCGCTTCGTCGGCTTCACCGGATCGACCGAGGTCGGCAGGATTCTCTACAGGCAGGCCTCCGGCGGCGTGAAGAAGCTCGGCCTCGAGCTCGGTGGCAATGCCCCGTTCGTGGTGTTCGACGATGCCGATATCGACGCCGCCGTCGATGGCGCAATCGTCTCGAAATACCGCAACATGGGCCAGACCTGTGTCTGCGCCAATCGCATCTATGCGCAGGAGGGAATCTACGACGAATTCGTCCAGAAGCTCTCCAAGAAAGTCGCGGTGATGAAGATCGGCGACGGCACCGAGCAAGGCGTGACGCAGGGGCCGCTGATCAACATGGAGGCGATCGACAAGGTCGAGCGCCATATTGCCGATGCGGTGAAGGGCGGCGCGAAGATCGTCACCGGCGGCAAGCGCCACGCGCTCGGCGGCACCTTCTTCGAGCCGACGGTGCTTTCCGATGTGCGTTCCGATGCGCTGGTTTCGCAGGAGGAGACGTTTGGGCCGGTCGCGCCGGTCATCCGCTTCAAGGACGAAGCCGACGTCATCGCGATGTGCAACAAGTCGCCGTTCGGGCTTGCCTCCTACTTCTATGCGCGCGACCTGGGGCGGGTCTGGCGCGTGGCGGAAGCGCTGGAATCCGGCATGGTCGGCGTCAACACCGGCCTGATCACGGTGGAAGTGGCACCGTTCGGCGGCGTGAAGCAAAGCGGGTTGGGACGCGAAGGCTCGCATCACGGCATCGAGGAATATCTCGAGATCAAATACGTGATGATGGCCGGCATCTAGACATTCCGTGTCGGTCCGGCTCCCGATCGCGAGCCGGACGACGAGGAACTGGTCTAGCGCCGCAACACTGCGATCATGCGGTTGGCGAAGGTCAGGCGCTCGGCCATCACCGAGACGAAATAGGTGAGCAGCTTCTGACCCAGCGCCGGGTTATCGTGCTTGATTGCCTCGAACTGTTGCCTCGTCAGCGAATAGAGAACGCTGTCGACTTCGGCCTGGATGGTTGCGCTGCGCGAGGCGCGCGAGACCAGGCCCATTTCGCCGATCGTGGTGTAGCGCCCCAGGCTGCGCACCCGCGTGGTGCCGCCATTGTCGGCCGCGACCATCACTCCGACGCGGCCGTCGAGGATGAAATGCATGGAATCGGCGGCCTCGCCCACGCTGACCACGGTGTGGCCGGCTTTGACTTCGAGCCGCTCGCAGCGACGGATCAATTCGACCGCGTCGTCTTCGTCGCCGAGAATTTCCGTGAACCACTCGCGTAAGTTCGCTTCTTCCTCCGCGCGCCCGTGACGCTGGGCGATGATCTCGTTCTCGCACCATTCCAGCGCACGATCGAGATCCGGCATGATTGCAACATCATGCGAGATGAACTCGCTCGAGCGCAGCGTCTTCCCGGCAGCTGGCGGCAGATGCACCAGCACCAGCTTGACGTCCCGGTCCTGCGCCGCCCGCTTGATCTGCGCAAAGCTGAAGGCCGCGGAAGAATCGATGCCTGTCACGAGCTTGAAATCGAAGATGAGATAGCGGCATTCGCCGTGCTGGGCCAGCAGCGCCTTGACGTGCTGATAGAGCCGGTTGGCCGAACCGAAAAACAGATAGCTCTGCAGGTTGAGGCCCTGGATTTCGCCGCCATGCGCCGCCAGCACCGCCTGTTCGTCGCGCGAACGATCGAGCGAGCTGCGGTACTCGGACCCGTCGAAGGCGAACTTGATCGAGTCGATCCGCGATGCGCTCAAGGCGAAGGTGGCGCAGCCGATCACCACCCCGATCAGGATGCCGGCGATGAAGCCCCATTGCAGGATGATGACGATGATCGCCAGCAGCGACAGATATTCGGTCAGGGACAGCCGTCGCCGCGACTGCACGATCCATTTGTGCAGCGTGTCCGCGCCGAGATAGAACAACAGCCCGCCGAGCACGAATTTCGGCATGTAGCCCAGCAGCGCGGGCGCGAACACAAGCATGGCCGCCGAGATTGCCGCCGTCGTCAACCCGGACAGCCGGCCGCTGCCGCCCGCGCTGTAATTGAGCACCGAGCGGCTGACGGAGATGCAGCCGGTGTAGCCGCCGACGAGGCCCGACAGCATATTGGCGATGCCGGTGACGTTCAGCTCGCGCTCGAGATTGGCTTCGTGATGGGTGGCGACCTCGATGCCGGTGGTGTTGAACAACGTGCTCGACGCGGTCACGAAGATGACGGCGATCAGGTTGCCGGTCAGGTCAGGCAGCGCGAACCAGGGGTAATGCCTGATCGCTTCGGTGCCCCATGGCAGCATGAAAGCGATGCGCGGCGGCGGCTGGAACGTCCAGCCAAGGCCTTGTGCTTCCTGGGTGGAAATGCCGAACAGGTAGAAGGCGAAGTGCGCGGCCACGGTGCCGATGACCAGAATCAGCGGCAGGCCGAACGGCGAGCGCGAACGGTGCCAGGTCAGATAAAGCACGAGGGCCATCGCGCAGGCTGCGGCAAGCTCGTACAGCGTCATCATGTTCGCGAAGCTGGAAAGCGTCGCAAGTTGCAGCCGCTGGCCGGTGATGACGCGGACGGCGCCAAGCAGGATCAGGGCGCCGGTGGCGCCGAGAAAGCCGCCGACCACGGGATAGGGCACGTAGCGGATCGCCCGGCCGAGCCGCGTCAGCCCGAAGCCGCAGAGCACGATGCCGGTCAGGATGCTCGCAGCGGCGAGGGTGAAGAGGACGGGCTCAAGGACCAAGGCGGCGGGTTCGGTCGCCGTCATGCGCTCGACCAGCGACGAGGCCAGGATTGCAGTCATCGCCGCGGTCGAGCTGTCGGGCGCGCCGATGGCAAACGGCAGCGAGCTGCCGAGCGCGATGACGGCGGCAAGGATCGCCGAGGTTATGAAGGTCGCGCCAACGCCGTAGGTCAGATAGGGCGCCAGCGAACCTGAGAAGATCAGCAGCGCATAGGACAGCCCGAAGGTGACGGTCAGAACGCTGGCGGCAGTTCCGCCGAGAACGTCGCTGAGCGCCCGACCGAGCAGCGGACCCAACTTGAACGATCGAGCTGACACCGCGTGGACTCGCCCCAGACACCCGCCGCTAGTGGTAGACGACCATGACGCGTTACCACAACAATATTTTTCTGCGCGGCGAGGGTGTTCAGTTTAAGTCCCGAACGTGCCGTGACGTCCGGAGCCGGAAGCAAAGCGGCCGGCGCCGGCGAGCGTTTCGCCCGATCCGATGACCTCGATGCCGCCGCGCATTTCGTTGGCGATGGCCTCCTCCTCGGTGAGGTCCCATTGCCGCAATGCCGACAAGCGGTCCGCGCGCAGGCAGGTCTGCGGGAAGCGTGCGATCTCGTGCGCAAGGGCGATCGCTTGGGTGCGCGCTTCGCCCTTTACCACCAGGCGATTGGCGAGCCCCATCTGCAGCGCCTCCGGTCCACCGATGGGGCGTCCGGTGAGGATCAGGTCCATCGCCTGCGAATGGCCGATCAGGCGCGGCAACCGGATCGTGCCGAGGTCGATCAGCGGCACGCCGAAGCGGCGGCAGAAGATGCCGAAGGTTGCGTCTTCGGCGACGACGCGCAGATCGGCCCACAACGCAAGCTCCATGCCCCCGGCTACCGCGAAGCCTTCGATCGCCGCGATCACCGGCTTCGACAGCCGCAGCCGGCTCGGGCCCATCGGAGCGATCGAATCGTGCCCGCCGATGTCGCGCGCCCTGCCGGCGTCGCCGGCCGCCACGGCCTTCAGGTCGGCGCCGGCGCAGAAGGTGCCGCCGGTGCCGGTGAGGACCGCGACCGATGCGTCGGTGTCGGCGTCGAAGGCGAGAAAGGCATCATACAGCCGCCGCGCCGTGGCGCCGTCGACCGCGTTGCGGATATCCGGGCGGTTGATGGAGATAACGGTCACCGGACCATCGCGCTCGACCAGCACGGTATCGGCCTCGGGCATTTGCGGCTCCCTATGTTTCCGTCATTCCGGGGCGCGCGAAACGCGAATCCGGAATCTCGTACCACAACTTCGAGATTCCGGATCTGCGCCTTCGGCGCATCCCGAAATGACGGAGTTATATTTTCAGCTCCGATCCCGTGATCCGGCGATACGCCTCGAGATAGCGCTTGCTCGTGGCTTCGATCACGCTGGCGGGCAACGGCGGCGGCGGAGCTTCGCCGTTCCAGCGTCCTGCACGGCGTTCGGCATCGAGATAGTCGCGCAAGGGCTGCTTGTCGAAGCTCGGCTGCGAGCGGCCGGGCGTGTAGTCGTCGACGGACCAGAAGCGCGACGAGTCGGGTGTCATCACTTCGTCGATCAGAATGATGCGACCGTCCGGCTCACGGCCGAACTCGAATTTGGTGTCGGCTATGATGATACCCTGGTCGCGGGCGAGCTTTTCGCCCAGCGTATAGATCGCGCGCGTCATGCTCTCCAGCGTATAGGCAACCTCCTCGCCGACCACGTCGCGCATCCGCGCGATCGTGATGTTCTCGTCATGCCCCGTCTCGGCCTTGGTGGCCGGGCTGAAAATCGGCGGCTCGAGTTTTGCGCTTTCGACGAGGCCCGTGGGCAGCCGCTCGCCCGCGAGCGTGCCTTGCGCGGCATATTCCTTCCACGCCGAGCCGGAGAGATAGCCGCGGATCACGCATTCGATCGGGAAGACGGTGGTGCGGCGGCACAGCATGGCGCGGCCGAGAATATTCTCGCGCTGGTCCTTCAGCGCGGGCACCTCGCGGATGATCTCGTCGGTTTCGGCCGTGATCATGTGATGCGGCACCACGCCTTCGAGCTCGTTGAACCAGAACGCGCTGATCTGCGTCAGCACTGCACCCTTCATCGGAATGGTCTCGGCCATGACCACGTCGAACGCCGAGATACGGTCGGTGGTGAGCAGAAGCAGGCGGTCGTCGCCGACGGCATAGATGTCGCGGACCTTGCCGCGCCCGATTTTCGGCAAGGGCAGGTCGCTGGCGAGCAAAGTGGTCATCGGCGCAACTTTCGAACAGGAGAGCTCGCGCGGCAAGCGCGGGCGGAACCGTTGAGAACTAGCCTATTCCGGCAGTGGAATGAATTCGTGTTCCTGCGGCACGGGCCCGAATTTTCCGGTTTTCCAGTCCTGTTTGGCCTGCTCGATCCGCTCCTTGCTGGAGGACACGAAATTCCACCAGATGTGGCGCGGGCCCTCCAGCGCGTCACCGCCCAAGAACATCATCCGCGTCGGTTTGAGTGTCTTGACGGTGATTGCGTCGCCGGGCCGGAAAATCAGAAGGCGCGGGCCCTCATAGCGATCATGGGCGATCTCGACCTCGCCGTCGACGAGATAGATCGCGCGCTCCTCATGGTCTGGGTCGAGCGGCACGCGCACGTCCGCTTCCGCCGTGACCTCAGTGTAGAACCAGGGCGAGACCATGGAAACCGGCGAGGCGATGCCGAAGGACTTGCCGGCGATGACGCGCGCCGTGAAGCCGCGCTCGGCGATCAAGGGCAGGTCGCCCGCTGCGTAGTGCTGGAAGTTGGGAGCGACTTCTTCCCTGTCGGCCGGCAGCGCGATCCAGCTTTGCAGGCCCAGCATCTTCTGGCCGTTTGTCCGCTGCAGGTCGGGGGTGCGCTCGGAATGGGCAATACCCCGTCCTGCGGTCATCAGGTTCATCGCGCCGGGCTCGATCTCCTGGATGTTGCCCTCGCTGTCACGATGCAGGATCGTGCCGTCGAACAAATAGGTGACGGTGGCAAGCCCGATATGCGGATGCGGACGCACATCCATGCCGGTGCCCGACAGGAACTGAACGGGACCGAAATGATCGAAGAAGATGAACGGGCCGACCATCTGCCGCCGGCCGTGAGGCAGCGCGCGGCGTACCTGAAATCCGTCGCCGAGGTCGCGGGTGCGCGGCACGATGACGAGTTCCAGCGCATCGCAGGACAGGGGATCACCGAGCACGGGATCGTTGGAAGGCATCCAGCTCATGAAAACCTCCATTGCTTATGGTGGAAGCCTAGCATGAATCACACGATCCGTCGCCGCGCGGGTAGCGGGCGATCTCCTACTGCCGCCCGAATTGGGTTGCCTGCGCTACGCGATCGAACCGCTCGAGCGAGAGGATCGCGGTGGCAAACTGTTCGGCGCGGCCGTTCAGCACGGGGCGAGCCAGCGTCAGGAACTTCTGCTGCATCGCCTCCGCATCGGGAAAGGAATCCGGCTCGCCCGAAGGATCGGCATGGAGCCGCTCGTGCACGCCGTGCTCGGTCGTGATCGCGACGCGCGCCCCGAAGGGATGTTTCCGGCCGGCTTCGAGGCGATCGTCCTGCACCACGTTGAACTTGTCGGCGAGCGCATCGATCGTGGCATCACCCAGCCGGTCGTAGTCGTCCCACCCGAAGCTTCCCTGATCCAGCGCCACGGCGCCGGTGAAGAACATCGAGAACTGCCCGCCGACGATCGATCGCGGATGCCGCTTGGTGGCGGTGTCGCCCGTCAGCGTGATGCCGTTGCGGTGCAGGCCGACCTCGACCCGCTTGATCTGGTCCGGCGTCAGATTGTGCTCGTGCCGCAAGGCGATGATCGCATCGAGCGCGGCATGGGTGTAGCGGCAGCTCGGATAGGGTTTCACGCCGATCTTCATGGTCTCGAAGACCGAGCCCAGGCCCGCGGTCGCCTTGTCGGGATGGGGATTGTCGCTGTAGCCGACGAGCAGGCCGTGCTTGCCCTCGACCGATTCGATCGCGCCGACGAAACTGCTGTGCGCCAGGGTCGCGGCGATCACGCCGTTCATGGCGGCGGCGCCGACCTGGTAGCGCTTGTTCCAGGCCCCGTTGATGAGGAACTGCAGCGAGCCCGCAGCCTGGCTGCCTGAAACGCCGAAGGCCGAGACGATCTGCGCCTCGGAGAGGCGGAACAGCTTCGACGCCGCGGCTGCCGCGCCATAGGTGCCGGCGGTCGCCGTCGGGTGAAAGCCGCGCGCATAATGCGAGGTGGGGTCGAGCGCGTTGCCGAGCCGGCAGCACACCTCGTAGCCCGCAACGATCGCGGTCAGCACGTCGCGTCCCGAGGCGCCGACCATTTCGCCCACGGCAAAGGCCGCGGGCACCACCGGCGCACTCGGATGCAGCGAAGAATCGGCGTGGGTGTCGTCGAAATCAAGCGAATGTCCGAGCGCGCCATTGAGCAGCGCCGCGACTGCCGGCGTCCAGGTCTTGCTATCGCCGAACACGGTGGAGTCGCCGCGGCCGTCGAGCGCCAGCGTTTCGAGCATCTGCAGCAGCGAAGGCGTCGATTCCGCATCGCGCCGCGCGCGAACGGTGCTGCCGAGGAAATCCAGCGTGAGCACTTTGGCGCGGTCCAGGACTTCGGGCGGAATGTCCTCGAATTTCAATCCGGCGACATAGCCGGCCAGCGTGGCGGTTTCCTGGGCCATGGCGTTGCCTCTTTTATTGTCGTGTTCGGTATTTTTGGTACGGCTGCAATACTGCGGCGTCAACAGCGCCGGCTGCAACTCAGGCCGTTGCTTTGCGGCATGCCGGATGCGGACTACCACGGCATGAATTCCGGCCTGCGGGCGAGCCGTTGGAAACGCAGCACGAGCAGGGCGGCATACACCACGGTGCCGAGCGACAGCCCGATCCAGACGCCGATCGCGCCGAGACCTGCGCGGAAGGCGAGCAGATAGCTTGTGGAGAAGCCGATCAGCCAATAGCCGACGCCCGCAAACAACAGCGGCACCCGTGTGTCCTTCAGCCCGCGCAGGCTGCCGACGGCAATGCTCTGCAGGGCATCGGTCACGAACAGGCTTGCGCCGATCAGCAGGAGCTTTGCGGCCAGTTCGATCGTCGCCGCCGCACTCTCCGTGGTGCGCCCAAGGAAGAGCCATGCAATTTCGAAGCGCGCTGCGATGACGACGACCGTCAACAGTGCGGCGATTGCGATCCCCAGCAGCATCGCAACCAGGCCCGCCTGCCTCACTCCGGCGCCGTCATTGCGGCCCGCGGCCTGCCCGACCCGCACGGTGGCCGCCATGCTGATGCCGAAAGGGATCATGAACAGGATCACCGTAACCTGGAGTGCGATCTGATGCGCCGCGAGCGCCGTGGTGCCGATCAGGCCCATCAGGAGCGCGGCGGCTGAAAAGAGTCCGTACTCCATCAGGAATGCCATCGAGATCGGCGCGCCGATTGCGGCGAGCTGCCGCATCAAGGACCAGTCGATGCGCCAGAGCCGCGCGAGGACGTGGTAGTCGCGAAAGGGCCGACGGCACGTCGCAAACCACAAGGCGGCCAGGAAGCTGGCGCAATTGATGAGCGTGGTGGCAAGGCCGGCGCCGAACAATTCCAGCCGCGGCAGGCCGAGCTCGCCATAGATCAGCAGATAGGCCATGAGCGCGTTCAGTGGGATTGCCGCCAGCGTGATCCACAGGACCGGCTGTGGTCGGTTCACCGCACCCATGAAACTGCGGATCGCGAGAAACCACAGCGCCGGCGCCACGCCCCACGCGAGCCCGAACAGATAGTGCTGGGCGAGCCGCGCGGCTTGCGGCGCCTGGCCCAGGGTGAGCAGGATGTGTTCGCCGCGCAGCGGAAACACCATGATCGGCAGCGACAGCAGAAGGGCGGCCCAGAGGCCGGTGCGCAGCGAACGCCTCACCAGGGCCGGGTTCGCCGCGCCAAAGGCTTGCGCCGCCAGCGGCGCCACCGCCGACATCACTCCCATGCCGACGGTGAAGGCAACGAAATAGACCGTGCCGGCCAGTGCGGCGGCCGCGACCGCATCTCCGCCGAGACGCCCGATGAACGCAAGATCGGTCGTCATCATTGCGATCTGCCCGAGTTGCGTCAGCGCCATCGGCAGGGCAAGCTTCGTGGTCTCGGCGAGTTCACCGCCGAGGCGATGGCCGAACGTCGGTTCCAGTTTCTTGGAGATCATCATCGCGCAACGTTAGCATCCGCCAATCAGGTTGCGGAGCCGGGCCGGCGGCTCACCGATCACCTGGCAGGGTCGGTTGAACGAAGTGAAACCCACCGGCCATGACCCTCTGATGCTGCGCTCTGCCCATCTTGCGGACTGTCATCGTCCGGCTTGACCGGACCGATCCAGTATTCCAGAGCCGCCGGTGCTTGAGCCGACAGGCCGCGGCTTACCGGATGCCCGCCTTCGCGGACGTGACGATGGGAAGACACGCGCTCATATTCTCGCGACGCGTTTCGCCCGAGTTTTGCATCCTTCTCGACCCTCTCGAATACAGAGGGCGCAGGGAAGACCGGGTGCCCGCTTGCACCCACGGCCCCCGCGCAAGAATGATTGCGCGAGTGCGCGTTGACCACAGGTACAGGCGGTAACAACCGGCCTTCCCTGCGCAGTGGTTTACGGCTTACTTCGTAC
>CAYVVB010000525.1:0-6965 GCA_964454955.1 uncultured Bradyrhizobium sp.
GACCACAGGTACAGGCGGTAACAACCGGCCTTCCCTGCGCAGTGGTTTACGGCTTACTTCGCGCTCTTCCCGGTGAACCGGCGTTTGTCACCGTCATAAGCGCGATGCGAAGCATCGTCGCCTACTTGGCACTTGCATGGGCGCGCCAGGACCACACGACTTCGCCGTCCGCGCCGGTGCCGCTCGTCAGACAGCACCTTCGCGTCCACCGCCACCTGCCCCGCGTGTCGTGACGATCGCGATGCGCCCCTCGTGCCGGGACAGGATGCGCGGGACGATGCTGCTGATTTGCCCGACGGCGCAAGCCGACGGCATGCGGCACTTTAACGCGACGGGCGAATCAATCTGCGCGGCGGATGCGGCCGCTTGGCGGAATTTCCGCCTCTTAACCGTCACTTTCGCGGCAAATTAGCGCCAAACAAGATGGCTCCACTGCCGCAATCGATTTGGGGCGTCGAAATGAAAGTGAGCTGACGAGATCATTGAATAGGCATTTTTCTCACAGGAGCGGAGCATGCGAAGCCAGGCCATGCAACCCATTTTCGGCAGACTGCTCGACTTGTCGTCGCGCGCCTTCGCGCCGACCCGTCGGCGAGACCGGACGATCCTTGCAGAGAATGAAATGACACTTCCTGAGACACTCGCAGAGACGACACTTGCAGAACCGCTTGACGAGGACGACACGACGCCCGTCGAGAATGAGACGATCGTGCGAGACGATCCGTTCGTCGAACTCGGCGTTGAGCGGGCGATCGCGCTGCGCTGGACGCTGCGCGATGTCCTTGCCCATCGGACAAAATTCCTCCCCGTTGCCGAGGACGATCTGCGCGTGCTGGTCGATATGGGCCTGGTCGAGATGCAGGAGGACGAGCCGGCGCTCACGTCTGCCGGCAAGGCCGCGATCGCGTAGGCTGCGGCGTTTTCCTCGCCCGGACGCGCACCCAATCTCCGGCGTCATTGCTTCGTCGCTTTCGCTCTTCGCAATGACGGGTGTGGCCGCCAGAACTAGCGCCCGGTCGGCCGCTCACGTCATCCGCAACAGGCGGAAGATGCCGACCTTCACCTGATCGAGCAGGAAGGCGAAGACGGCTGCCGCGGCAAACAGGCTCAGGATGACTTTTAGCGGCAGCGGCGCCATCAAGATGCCGGCAAAGGCCAGCGACGGCACGATGAGGAGATCGGCGACCGAGGATGCCAGCACGATGGCGCTCGGCCGCGAGGACCAGATGCGTCGCCGCTCGCGCACCACGTAATAGATCGCCTGACCGCTCACCACGAGATTCACCATGGTCAGCGTTCGCAACCGCTCGATGTCGAGGTGCAGATAGTCCTTGCCGACCAGGAGCACGCTGACGCAAAAGCCGAGGTCGACCAGCCCCATCAATACACCGGCAATGGTGAGGCTCCCGATCTTCCAGCTGTTGGGTTGCGCTGACGGCCGCACATTGTCCGTGGTCGAGGACATCGCAAGAAAGTCGCCGGTGATCATGGAAAGCACTACCAGCATCGGCGTCAGGATGGCGTGGTCGGTGATCACAAGACCGACCCCGAGATACGTGACCTGGCGAACCTTGTGCACGATCGAACGCAAGGTGTAGGTCAGGATGCGCTGGAACGCGATGCGTCCTTCGGTCACCGCACCGACGATGCCGGTAAGCCCGGGCTCGGTCAGCACGAGTCCGGCCGCGGATTTGGCGACGTCGGTGGCGGTCGACACGGCGATGCCGAGCTGGGCCTGGCGCAGCGCAGGCGCATCGTTGGCGCCGTCGCCGCACATGCCGACCGTATAGCCGGACTTCTGGAACGCCTTGACCAGGGTATACTTGTCTTCGGGGAGCACGCCGGCAAAGACCGCAAAATCGTGCGGGTTCACGGCTTGCGAAATGGCGGCGGAAGACGCCACGGCGCCGTTCAGGGCGATGGCGCGTGCGACAGCGCCGGCGGTCGCGGGCGCATCCCCCGTTACCATGACGACGTCGACGCCCATCGATCGCAATGTCGCGACGCAGCCGGCCGCCTCTGGTCGCGGCGGATCGCTCAGCGCCAGCAGCCCGATCACCTGCAGCGCGTCCGGCTTGGCCGAGCCCGGCCCGCCCAAGGCGACGCCGAGCACGCGATAGCCCTGGGTCTCCAGCTCGGACGCCTTGGCCTCGGCCGCAGGCGAGGTCTGCGCCAGCGCCGTGACATAGGCGAACGCGCCCTTGACCACCCGGCGCGTGCGTCCCGCATCGTCGACGACGGTTGCTTCCGCCATCTTCACCTTGGGATCGAAAGGCACGAACTGCGTTCGCTGCGGCATGTTCGCGACGGAAACGCGCGCGGCCGCCTCGCGCACCGCCGCATCCACCGGGTCCAGCCCCCCGTCGGAGCTCGCAAGCCGTGCCCACATCAGGACGTCGGCCTCGCTGTGCTGCGCGAGCGGCGCCACCGCTGCGACCGCGAGCTCGCTGCTGGTCAACGTGCCCGTCTTGTCCACGCACAGCACGTTCATGCTGGCGGCCTCGTCCACCGCCGAGAGGCGTGTCGGCAACACGCCGCGCTTGCCCAGCGCCTGCGCGCCGACGGCGGTCGCCAGGGTGAAGGTGGCGGGCAGCGCCACCGGGACCGAGGCGAGGACGGCGATCAGCGCGAGCGGAATGATTTCAGCGAGCGGCAGGTGGATCGACCAGGCATAACCAATCAGCGCCGCGGCCAGTGCGCCGTTGATGCCGGCGAGATACAGCACGACGCGGAGCACCGCCTTCTGCTGGGTGCTGGTCACCCTTGCCGTGCGTACCAACTCCGCGGTGTGGCCGAACTTCGTCTGGTTGCCGGTCGCGGTGACCGCGGCAACGGCCTCTCCGCGGCGCACCAGCGTGCCGGCGAACGCCTCGTAGCCCGGCCCCGCTTCGACCGGCATGGCCTCGCCCGTCAGCGTCGACTGGTCGAGCTGGACCGCACCATCGCCGATCCGGACATCGGCGGCGACCACGCTGCCGAGCGTCAGCTTGATGATATCGCCGGGGACAAGTCCGGCCGCGGGCACGACGCGCCATGAACCGTCGCGCAGCACGGCGGCGTTGAGCGCAAGCCGCGTCTTCAGCGCCGCAAGCGTGGCCTGCGCCCGTCCTTCCTGGAAGAAGCCGATCGCGGCGTTGAACACCAGGAGAACGCCGATCACCGATGCCTCGATATATTCGCCAAGCACGAGCTGCAGCACGATCGCCGCCTCGAGCAGGCAGGGAACCGGCGCGATGAACTTGCGGAGCAGCACCCGCCAGGCCGGCGTCTCGACGTCCACGGTGGCATTCGGGCCAAAGTGCTCGAGCCGCCGTGCGGCCTCCTCGCTGGAGAGGCCGTGTTGCCAATCGACCGGATCGTCAGACATGGAGCATTCCCAATTTGGCCGGCGACCCCTTAACATGCTTCGCACTCGCGCGCATGGCTTCGCCAAGGCGCGCGATCAACGCCGGGACGTCACTTACACGTGAAAGCGGAATCGCAGGATGGGTAGAGCAAGCGAAACCCATCGTGGTAGCGATCGAGCGGTGTGATGGGTATCGCCTTCGCTCCCCCGCATCCTGCGGAGCTAAATCGGCATCACTTCTTCTGGGCCGAAGTGCTCTTCTGCGGGGCCGGTGCAGGTGATTGCGGCGGTTGCGGCTGTGCCAGCGCTTGCGGCGTCGCGACCGAGATGCCGAACAGCCGCCATTGTCCGCCGACGTTCTGGAACAGCAAATCGAAATTGATCTGCGCAGGGCGGGTCGGGAAGATTCCGGTCAGCCGCAGCATGCCGTTGTTGTCGAGCGCCGGAGCTGCAGACAACTGCGGTGCAGTCAGCGCCACCGAAAACAGATCGAAGTGACGGCGGCGCAGATCGGCAAAACTGTCGGCCAGATCGGCTGCGGAATTCTTGGCCTGAAAATCCGGAGCGGCGAGATCGCGCAGCACCGTATAGTTGCCGGTGCGGTTGGCGTCGTTGAGGCTGAGCAGCGTCGAGCGGATCAGATAGAGCGACTGTTCGAGGCTGGCCGGCAGTTGCGGTTGCAAAGATGCGGCGGGGGCAGGAGGCGGCCGCTGTTCTTCGGCTGCCACGTGGGTTGCGCTGATTGCGACGAGGGCAAGGCCGGCCAGCAGGCTGCGCATGCGCCTCAAGCGACGTCGCGTCTCGAAGGTGCCGGCGCGATTCTGCCGGAGGAGGAAAAGCGCGTTCACCGTCTCACCACCCGATCCGCAGGCCGACGCGGCCTCCGACGAGGTTTTCGTTCGCCCCATACCCGATGCCGGCGTTGAGCTGCATGTGGTTGTCGATCCGCATTGCGGCGTTGAGCGCAAGGCCGTTGCTGCCCTGGAACGTGCCCCAGTTCATGCCGACGGCGAATTTTTCGTAAGGCAGCAGCGTCGGCACGCCGGCCATGGCGAAGGCCATCGCGACGCCGGTATAGGCCTTGTTGCTGCGGTCCGTAAGATCGTCGAGGCGCGCGTTGATTCCGGCGAGTTGCGTATTGATGGCGCCGACGTCACCGGCCGACGCGAGCCCCAGGCTGGCGAGCGTGGTGGTCGCGAGATTGCCGCCGGCGTCCGAAGTCACGATCTGCGTCGGCCCCGATTGCGCCGCGCGGCTCGCAGCGGACGTGATGCCGGGCATGGTGTAGGTGCTGCTCACCGTACCGAACACCTGCTGGTTGGCCCGCGTCGTGGTCGCGCCGCTGCCGAACGCGGCGGAGTTGGCGAAATTCGCACTCGCTCCGGTTCCCAGAGCGACCGCATTGGCGCCCGCGACTGAGGTGCTATCGCCGAGAGCCACGCCGTTCGTGCCGGCGACCGTGGCGCCATTGCCGATGACGATGCCGCTCGCGCCGGTCGCACTGTTCCCGGTGCCGATCACCACCGCATTGGTGGCATTGACAGTGTTGTTGAGCCCGAACACCGAAGAGCCGGCCGCGCTTGCCGTGCTGGCGATGGAGTTGTTGGAGCCGACCACCTGGATATTGTCGCCGTTGCCGGCGACATTCGCGCCGTTCACCGTATTGTTGTCGCCGGCGACAAAGGTGCCGTTGCCGTTGACGGTGTTCGGATCACCGATCGCGAAGCTGCCGGCTCCGTAGACGGTTTGCCCGGTGCCGAATGCGCCGCTGTGGTCGCCGGTCACGCTGTTGCCGCTGCCGGCGGCGATGCTGTTGGCCCCGTTGGCGACGCTGTTGATCCCGAACGCCGCGCTCTGCCAGCCGAGCGCCTGCGCCCCGGTGCCCAAGGCCGAGGAGTTGCCGCCGCCCGCGAGGGAATTGGCGCCGATAGCAACGTTGCTCACCCCGTCGCCGCTGGCGGTGGCGTTTGTACCGATCGCCACGTTGCCGCTGGCGGTGCCACTGGCGGTGGCGTTGAATCCGGTCGCAGTGTTGCGGCTGTTGTCACCGCTGGCATTGCTGCCGGGACCCATGGCCGTGTTGCCGCTGGTATTGCCGCTGGCGTTGGAGTTGATCCCGCTTGCGACGTTGTTGCTGCCGTCGCCGCTGGCGTTGCTTTGGGGACCGGTGGCCGTATTGGCGCTGTTGGCCCCGTGGGCATCGGAGAGGTATCCGGTCGCAACGTTGCCGCTGCCATCACCGCTCGCGTAGGCGCTGTACCCGATCGCGGTGTTGGAGGCGCCCGCGGCACCGCCGGCACTGGCTCCCGGTCCGCAGACGACGTTGCCGCTTCCCGCCGCCGTGGCCCCGCCGCCGTCAGCGGTCCCCGGTCCCACGGCGGCGCCGGTCGAATTGCCGACGCACACGAACTGGGCCAACGCCTGCCGCGGCGAGAGCGAAACGGCCGCGGCCAGCGCAACAAGGGTCCAGCCTGCCAATCGGAGGCGCGCCCCGTGCCCGGCAATGCCGCAGCGGCCATGCGAGGCCGGCAAGCCGATAACCCGGCTGACAAAAATTCCATTGGCAATAGAGAGGAATCGGCCGCCCATTGTCGCCCCACGCGAGAGAATGTCACGCCGGGGCCACGCCCTTTATCTGACCTGCCTGCCGCCTTGGCAGGCCGGGACAGCACCGAACTTCGGGACCGAGTAGTCCCGCTTCCAAAGCGAGGTCAGCCCCCTCGACCTCAGGTTTAGCTATCAACGATTATTAATGGTTTGTCAAAAGCCCCCGCCTTCATCGCGCCGTTGCGAAACGGCGGAAATCGGGCCGGGCGCGAACAACGACGGCAGGGCGCCGATCAAGGGTTCGGAAACTATCCGCGTGCTCCGCCGAGCCCGCTAACCAATTGGAAAATCGTTCCACCCAGAGTCGAGCCGAGACAAGGACAGGGGAGAACAATTGCCATGAACGGGGAAGCCGTCCTGGAAAACGTGCGCCGATATCGCGCAATCGCGTCGTTGTACCGTCAGACCGCCGCCTTCCGTCCGCTGCAGCGTTGCTCGCTTCTGGGGCAGGCCGAGCAATGGGAGCAGCGTGCGGTGGACGAACTCGAAGCCTATTTCAATGTGCGCGACAATCCGGTCCGTGACCTGCGGCCGCCGGTCGTCCGGCACGCCGAGCCGCGCTGGGAGATGCTCGCCGCCGCGTGAATTAGCCTGGTCGTTGAACCAGCCTGCCGATGTTGTGACGAAAATCGTCCTGCAACAGCGTCCATGCGAAAAGACAGCCTTCGATGACGATTGCCAGGAAAAGCAGGTACCAATCGTTCGGCTGGAGGAATGCAACGACCAGCGCGAGACAGATCGCCGAGGCGGGCACCGTCAGATAGCTGCCGATGACCCAGTCGAATTTCGCGACTGATGCCTGCAGGAATACGTCCACGATGATGCGAACGGTCCACGCGATGGCCGCTCCATTGAGGCCGAACAGCTCGATCATGACCACGAGGAACGCGAAGAACGGAATCAATTCGAGCGCGTGGATCTTGGCGACCAGGTCGGGCCGGCCCTGCGCCTGCAGATAGGTGAACGGCACATAGCCGATGCTGTTGAACCACATCCCGACCAGCAGAATCGA
>CAYVVB010000526.1:0-10428 GCA_964454955.1 uncultured Bradyrhizobium sp.
GCGCGACTTGAGCGTCGACAGGCAATTCCAGATTTCCTCGCGGATCAGCGGCGCCAGACCTTCGGTTGCCTCGTCCAGAATCAGCAGATGCGGATTGGTCATCAGCGCGCGCCCGATCGCGAGCATCTGCTGCTCGCCGCCCGACAACTGGTTGCCCATATTGGCGCCGCGCTCGGCAAGCCTCGGAAACAGCGCATGGATCTTGTCCAGCGTCCAGGGATCGGTTGCGCGGTGCCGGTTGGCGGCAGCGGCGACGAGATTTTCGCGCACCGTGAGATTGGGAAAGATCTGGCGCCCCTCGGGCACGAGGCCGATACCGAGCTTTGCGATCCGGTACGACGGCAGGGTGCGTGTTTCGGAACCCGCGAAACGGATCGCGCCGGCGCGCGCCGGCGTCAGTCCCATGATGGAACGGATGGTGGTGGTCTTGCCCATGCCGTTGCGGCCCATCAACGACACCATCTCGCCGCGGCGGATCGACAGCGAGAGCCCGAACAGAACCTGGCTCAGGCCGTAGCAGGTCTCCAATCCGTCCACTTCGAGCAGCGTTGCGGCATCAGCCATGGCGGACCACCACATGCTGATCACCCAGATAGGCGCGCTTGACCTCCTCGTTCTGCCGGATCGCGTCAGAGGCTCCAGAGGCGATGACGCGGCCATACACCAGCACCGAAATCCGGTCGGCGAGCGCGAACACCGCTTCCATGTCGTGCTCGACCAGCACGATCGTGACTTCCTTGCGCAGGTCGGAGAGCAGCTTCACCATGCGCGCGGATTCGGTGACCCCCAGGCCTGCCATCGGCTCGTCGAGCAACAGCAATTGCGGCCTGGTCGCGAGCGCGACCGCAAGCTCGAGCTCGCGCTGCTCGCCATGGCTCAGCCGCGAGACCTGCACATTGGCGCGCTCGCGCAGGCCGACGCGATCCAGCGCGCCGAGCGCGGCCTCGCGCAGGTGCCGCTCCTTGCGCGCATCGCTAAAGAAACGGAACGAGTGCCCGTCGCGCGCCTGGGCCGCCAGCGCGACATTGTCGGCCGCGGTGAAGTCCGACAGAAGGCAGGTGATCTGGAACGAACGCGCAAGTCCCAGCGCGCTGCGGCGATGGGCCGGCAGGCGCGATATGTCGCGCCCGGCGAGATGAATGCTGCCCGAATGCGGCATGAGATGGCCGGTGAGCTGGCTGATCAGCGTGGTCTTGCCCGCGCCGTTCGGTCCGATGATCGCATGCAGCTCGCCGCCGGCAACCTCGAGCGTGACGTGGTCGGTGGCAGTGATGCCGCCGAACCGGCGCACGAGCTTGTCGACGCGGAGCAAGGGTTCAGCCACGCGAAAGCCTCCCAAGCAGGCCCATGATGCCGCCGCGGCCGAACAGCACGATCAGGAGCAGCAGCGGCCCCATGATCAGCGCCCAATATTCGGTGATCTGCGACAACACCTCTTCCAGGACGAGATAGACCGCGGCGCCGATCACGGGGCCGAACAGCGTGCCCATGCCGCCGAGGATCACCATCACCATGAGATCGCCGGAACGGGTCCAGTACATCACCGCGGGGCTGACGAAATCGGTGTTGTTGGCGAGCAGCGCGCCCGAAAGTCCGCACATGGTGCCGGCAATGACGAAGCAGACAAGGCGATAGCGCGTTGCCGGAAAGCCGATCGCCTGCATGCGCTGCTCGTTGGAACGCAATCCCCGCACCACCATGCCGAAGCGCGAATTGACGAAGCGCCAGATCAGGAACAGCACAAGGAGCAGGCAGGCGAGGCAGAGATAATAGAACTGCACGCGGTTGGAGAGATTGACGAGACCCGCGAAATCGCTGCGCCTGTAGATGGTCAGGCCGTCGTCGCCGCCGTAGCGCGCGAGGCCGGAGGCGACGTAATAGGCCATTTGCGCGAATGCGAGCGTGATCATGATGAAATAGACGCCGCGGGTGCGTAAGGACAGCGCGCCGATCACGAGTGCAAAAAGCGCGGAAACGGCCAGCGCCACCGGAAACTGGACGAAGCCGGAGCCGATGCCTTCCTGCGCCAGGATGCCGACCGCATAGCCGCCGATGCCGAGATAGGCGGCGTGGCCAAAGCTCGTCATGCCGCCATAGCCCATGATCAGGTTGAGGCTTGCCGCCGCGAGCGCGAGGATCACGATGCGGGTGAACAGCGTCAGCACGAACAGACTGCCGACGAGGTGCGAATAGATCGGCAGCAGCAACAGGGCTGCGACCAAGAGGGCCGCGACCAGGCCTTCGGGCTGAAGCGCGGATTTCATCGGCGGCCGGCTGGAAACAGCCCCTCCGGCCGGATTACCAGCACGATCGCCATCAAGAGATAAATCAGCATCGAGGACAGCGCGGGCGCCGCGGTCGATGCAGCCGCCGAACTCAGGACCTCGCGCAGCAGGTTGGGCAGGAAGGCGCGGCCGAGCGTATCGATCAGGCCGACAAGGATCGCCGCGAGAAATGCGCCGCGGATCGAGCCGATGCCGCCGATTACGATGACCACAAAGGCGAGAATCAGGATGTTCTCGCCCATGCCGATCTGCACGGTGAGGATCGGCGCCTGCATCAGGCCGGCGAGCCCTGCCAGCGCCGCACCGAGGCCGAACACCAGCGTGTAGAGCAGCTTGATGTTGATGCCGAGCGCGCCGATCATTTCGCGGTTGGAGGCGCCGGCGCGGATCAGCATGCCGATGCGGGTGCGCATCACGCCGAGATAGAGCAGCAGCGCAACGAGCAGCGCCACCACGATGATCGCGAGCCGATAGGCGGGATAATAGACGCCGGGCAGGATCTCGACCGGCACACTCAGCCAGGGTGGCAGCGGCAGCGCGAGCCCCGCCGGGCCCCAGATCAGCCGCACCGCCTCGTTGAAGAACAGGATCAGCCCGAAGGTCGCCAAGACATGGTCGAGATGATCGCGGCCGTAGAGATGCCGAAGCGTAGTGAATTCCAGCACCATGCCGAGCAGCAGCGTCGCGCCCAGCGCGAGCACGGCGCCGAGCACGAAGCTCCCGGTCCAGGCCACGAAGGTCGCGGCGAAATAGGCGCCCATCATGTAGAGCGAGCCATGCGCCAGATTGACGAGGTCCATGATGCCGAACACCAGCGTCAATCCGGCGGCGAGCAGAAACAGCAGCAGCCCGAACTGCAGTCCGTTCAGAATCTGTTCGACGAGCAGCAGCATGGGCTCACACGGGGATCAAGCAAAAACGGCAGCGCTCTCGCGCCGCCGCTTCGATAAGCAAAATCCGTGCTCACTTCATCGGACATTTGTCGTGGAAGCGGTCCTGATCGTCCTTGACGATGGTGGCGACCGTTTTCAGCGACAGCTCGCCATTGGCGTCCTTGACCACATCCTGCAGGTAGAAATTCTGGATCGGGATGTGGTTGTTGCCGTATTTGAATGGGCCGCGCAGCGATTTGAAGTCCGCCTTCTCCATTTCCGCCTTCATGGCGTCCTTCTTGCTCGTGTCGCCATTCACCGCGACCACGGCGCTGTTGATGAGCTGTGCCGCATCATAGGCTTGCGCGCCATAATAGGTCGGGCGCAGGTTGGGGTATTTCTTGCGGTAATCTTCGACAAAGCGTTTGTTCTGCTCGTTGGGCAGGTCGTTGACCCATTCCTGCGCGCCGGGCACGCCCAATGCGTTGTCCTTCTGCAGCGGCAGCGACAATTCATCGATGGTGAAAGCGGTATAGAGCGGCATCTGCTGCTTGATGCCGGCCTGCACATATTGATTGAGGAACTGCACGCCGGCCGCGCCAGGATAGAACACGAAGATCGCCCCGGCCTTGGAGTTGCGCGCCTTGGTCAACTCGGCCGAGAAGTCGAGCTGGCTCGGCCACACCGTATATTCCTCACCCAGCACCTCGCCCTTGAAGGTGCTCTTCACCCCCGCGAGCATGTCCTTGCCGGCGGCGTAGTTGGGGCCGATCAGGAAGACCGACTTGACGCCCTTCTGGTTCATGTAGAGGCCCATCGCCGCCGGCGTCTGGTCGTTCTGCCAGGAGGTCGAGAACACATAGGGCGAGCACAATTCGCCGGCGAGCTGCGAGGGTCCGGCATTGGCCGAGATCAGGAAGGTCTGGGAATCGACGGCGGTCTTCAGCGAGGCGAGCAGCACGTTCGACCAGATATAGCCCGCGATGAAGTCGACCTTGTCCGACTGCACCAGCTTTTCGGTCTTCTGCTTGCCGACATCCGGTTTCTGCTGGTCGTCTTCGTAGATCACTTCGACCGGCTTGCCGGCCATCTTGCGCCCCAGATGATCGAGCGCGAGCTCGAAGGAGTTGCGCATGTCGTTGCCGATCACGGCGGTCGGACCGCTGAAGGTCGAAACAAAGCCGATCTTGATCGTGTCCCCCGCCAGCGCCGGGCTTGCAAGCGCCAGCGCCGCCGCGCCCGCGAGCCAGAATGCCGTCTTCATCGTCAGTCCCCTCCGTTTTTCTTCATTCGACTTCGCCGCCGGCCTCCCGCTTGGTCGGTTGCCGGTTTGGGCGAGCAGCTGTTATTTTGTGCGCGATGTCTCGCCCCGGCAGCAAGCGCCAAGCGAAGGGGTCACATAGAACCTTCGGCTCAGCGCCATCTGCACCATAATTCGCGCCCATGACCGAAGGCAAGAATTATACTGCAGTCTGCTTTCCGATTGTGCCCGCGTGCCGTCGCCCTGGAAAGAAAGCCCAGGGAGACTATTAGAAGGACAGCTTTGGACAGAAGCAGGTCGAAGCGATTCACAGCAAAGGCCGCTTGCATGACCGCGACGCCGTCAAATCCGCATCGTGTCGTAATCGTCGGCGCCGGCTTCGGCGGGCTGGAGGCGACCTATCGGCTCAAGGGCGCGCCAGTTGCGATCACGCTGATCGACCGCCGCAACCACCATCTGTTCCAGCCGCTGCTCTACCAGGTCGCCACCGCTTCGCTCGCCACCTCCGAGATTGCCTGGCCGATCCGCTATCTCCTGCGCGATCGCGCCGAGGTCACGACCCTGTTCGCCACGGTAACCGGCGTCGATGCGCTAAATCGCCGCGTCCTGCTCGACGGCGGCGATACCGTGCCCTACGACACGCTCCTGCTGGCGACCGGCGCCCGTCACACCTATTTCGGCCATGACGAATGGGAGAAATTCGCTCCGGGTCTGAAGACGCTGGAAGACGCGACCACGCTGCGGCGGCACATCCTGGTCGCCTTCGAGCGCGCCGAGCGCGAGAGCGATCCCGCACGGCGCGATGCGCTGCTCACTTTTGCCATCATCGGCGCAGGTCCGACCGGCGTCGAACTCGCCGGCACCATCGCCGAGCTCGCGCATCACACGCTGGTCGGCGACTTCCGACAGATCGATACGCGGAAGGCGCGCGTCGTGCTGATCGAGGCGGGGCCGCGCGTGCTCGCGGGCTTTGCCGACGATCTTGCGGCCTATGCGCAGACATCGCTGGAAAAGATCGGCGTCGAGGTGGTGCTCGGACAGGCGGTGACCGAATGCTCGGCCGATGGCCTCGTTTATGGCGGCAAGAAGCTCGACGCCCGCACCATCATCTGGGCGGCCGGCGTACGCGCCTCGCCTGCGGCGGAATGGCTCGGCGCACCGGCCGACCGCGCGGGGCGCGTGCAGGTGCTGCCTGACCTCACCGTGCCCGGCCACCCCGAGATCTTTGCCGTCGGCGACACCGTCACCCTGGATGCCTGGGACGGCAAGCCGGTCCCCGGCATCGCACCGGCGGCAAAGCAGGAGGGACGATATGTCGCGGAGCTGATCAGGGCCCGCCTCGCCGGTCGCACCCTGGGACCGTTCCGCTACAAGCATGCCGGCAGCCTCGCGCAGATCGGCAAACGCCTCGCCGTCATCGATTTCGGACGGATCAAGCTGCGCGGCGCCCTCGCCTGGTGGATCTGGGGCATCGCCCACATCTACTTCCTGATCGGTCTGCGCCACCGGCTCAGCGTTGCACTCAGCTGGCTTTGGATCTATGTGCGCGACCAGCGCGCCGCGCGCCTGATCACGCAGGGCAGCAGCAAAGTGACGACGTGACGCCGCTCAGAAAATGGGCAAATAGATGACCGGCGCACGTCCGAAGCGCCCTCATTGCAGCCATAAATATTTTCCAAGCTACTGATTTAAAATAATAATTATTCAACGCATCCGGCCGCGGGCTATTGTACACATGGCACACAGCTTGCTTAGCCGAGAAGCTGAGCGCCCTGGCAATCCGCCCGGCCTCTTTCGGAGTCCTGTGTGACCGAGACCGTTGCCTCGATCCTCGCCGCGCACCGCGCGGGAACGTTAACGCCTGCGCAGACGGTCGCGCGCAGTTTTGAGCGCATCCGCAGCCATGAAGACCCCGCCGTCTTCATCTCCCTGCGCGCCGAGGCGGAGGCGATTGCGGAAGCTGAGGCCCTCGCAACGCGAAAAGACGCCGCACAACTGCCGCTGCTCGGCATCCCCATCGCGGTGAAGGACAATATCGACGTCCTCGGCCTGCCGACGACGGCCGCCTGCCGGGCCTTCTCCTATTCGCCGACCCGTGACGCGACCGCGGTGGAGCGGCTGCGCGCCGCCGGCGCGATCATCATCGGCAAGACCAATCTCGACCAGTTCGCCACCGGGCTCGTCGGCGTCCGCTCGCCTTACGGCGTGCCGAAAAATGCGATCCGGCCCGATCTCGTGCCCGGCGGATCGAGCTCGGGATCGGCGGTTGCGGTCGCCGCCGGCCTTGTGCCGCTGGCGCTTGGTACCGACACCGCGGGCTCGGGCCGCGTGCCTGCGGGTCTGAACAACATCGTGGGCCTCAAGCCGAGCCTCGGCATGGTGTCGACGGCAGGCGTCGTGCCGGCATGCCGCACGCTGGATTGCGTGTCGATCTTTTCGCTGACCGTCGATGATGCTGCAGCCGCGCTCGCTGTGATGGCGGGACCCGACGGAGCCGATCCGTTTTCGCGCGACCGGCCGCTCGGCGACATCACCGCGCTGCCTGCCAATCTCCGCCTTGGCGTGCCGCGCAGCGGACAGCTGATCTTTTTCGGTGACAGCGCGCAGGAGGCGGCCTATCGCGACGCGCTGAAGCGCTGGGCCGCGCTTGGCGCGACGCTCGTCGAGTTCGACATGGAGCCGTTCCACGAGGCTGCGCGGCTGCTCTATGAGGGGCCGTGGGTGGCTGAGCGCTATCTCGCGATCCGCGATCTGCTCGCGTCAGCGCCGGATTCCATCCATCCGGTGACGCGCGAGATCATCGCCCCGGGCGCCCGGCTGACCGCAGCCGAGACGTTTTCGGCGCTGTACCGCCTGCAGGGGCTGCGCAAGATCGCCGAGCGCATCCTCAAGAATTTCGATGCGATGGTGCTCCCGACCGCGCCGACCGCCTATACCACCGCGCAGGTGCTCGCCGACCCGGTTCTGCTCAACAGCCGGCTCGGCACCTACACCAATTTCGTCAATCTGCTCGATCTTTGCGCCCTGGCATTGCCGGCCTCGTTCAGGCCCGACGGCATTCCGTTCGGCATCACGCTGCTGGCCCCCGCGAGCCACGATGCGCTGCTTGCCAGCATCGGCCGCGCCTTTCATGCCGACACAAGACTGGCCGTCGGAGCCGGAATCCTGGCGCAGCCGCCGCTCCCGCCGCTTCCCGCAAGGCCGGCCCATGACGAGATTCCGATCGCCGTGGTCGGCGCACACCTGTCTGGCATGGCGCTGAACGGCGAGTTGGAGGCGCTGGGCGGACGACTGGTCGAGACCGCGGTCACCGCGGCGGATTACAAGCTCTACGCGCTCGACGCCGCGCCGCCGAGGCCAGGCATGCTGCGGGTGAAGGCCGGCACAGGTACAGCGATCGAGCTGGAAATCTGGGCGCTGTCGGCTTCGGCATTCGGCAGGTTCGTCGCAGCCGTTCCCCCGCCGCTGTCGATCGGCACCTTGCGGCTCGCCGACGGCCGCGAGGTCAAGGGCTTCCTCGTCGAGCCCGCCGCGCTCGACGGCGCCCGCGACATTTCCGCCTTCGGCGGCTGGCGCGCCTACATGGCGGAAGTGGCGGCGGAGTAGGTCAATTGCTCCGTCATTCCGGGGCGCGCGAAGCGCGAGCCCGGAATCTCGAGATTCCGGGTTCGATGCTGACGCATCGCCCCGGAATGACAGAGAAAAAAGCTACACCGACACCGCGTAGATTTCGTACTCGTCGCGCACGAGTTCGATATGGGCGCGCATCGCAGCGGATGCGCCAGCCTTGTCACCGCGCATGATGGCGACCACGACGCGGTCATGTTCGGCATGCGATTTGGCCAGCCGGCCGAGATTGCGAAACTGGGCGCGGCGGAACGGCTGCACCCGCACCCGCGTCGCCAGCGTCATCTCGGCGATATAGGTGTTTTGCGAGCCGGCATAGACTGTGTTGTGGAAGCGCTCATTGACTTCGTGGAAGCGCTCGGGGTTGCCGGCATGGCTCAAGACGCGCAGCTCCTCGTGGACGGCTTCGAGGCGATTTCTCTGAACGGGAGTCATGCGCTCCGCAGCAAGGCCGGCGCAGATCGCCTCGAGTTCGGCCATCGCCTCGAACATTCCGGTCAGGCGTTCGATCGAGGGGCGCGCCACCACCGCGCCACGATGGGCGCGCGTTTCGATCAGGCCGCTCGCCGCGAGCTGGCGCAGCGCCTCCCGCACCGGGGTGCGCGAGACGTTGAAGCGGCGCGCGATATCGGTTTCATCAAGCGGCGCGCCGGGCGCCAAAGCGCCGCGCACGATCTCGTCCGCGAGCTGCAGCCGCAGCTCTTCCGCGCGGGTGATCTTTTCCGCCACGCCCGACGCGCGATCGATGCGCGGGAGCACAGGCCCATCCTCGCCCGCCTGGCGTTGAACCTTGTTTGCCGGAAAACCTTCAAGGCTCATGTCGTCACCTTTGGTTCGTCAATGATGCTGACATGGGCCGCGACGATTCTCCAGCCCTCAGCAAAGCGCACCCAGGTCTGCATCTGCCGTCCCACCTTTCCCGGCGCGCTATCCCGATAGAACAGCGTCGAAGCGACCGCGGTGTCCCGGCCATAGGTCGTAATGAGCGTCTTGGCCGTCCTGCGCATCAGCCCGACCGGCGAGCGCGCCGCGCGAAAGGCGCTGATCTCGGCGTGACCATAGAGGTTCTCGCCGATACCATAGCGCAAGGTCCTGTCGTCCTTGCGGAACAACTCCCCGAGCACGGCAACGTCGTTGTTGACCAGCGCCTTCTCATAGCGCTCGAACTGCGCGGTCACCTCGGCAACGACGTCGGGCAAGTCGACTTCCATTTCCTAAAATCCTCTCGGCTGAGGCGCCGCGGCGACGCCGTTCTGCTCCAGCGCGAACGCCACGCGCAGCGCAGCGTCTTCGCGCCAGGGAGCGGCAATGACCTGCACGCCGATCGGCATCGGCTCCAGCGGAATGGGCACCGCGACCACCGGAAGCCCGATGAAGGAAATCGGCTGGGTGTGAATGCCGATATTGGCGCGCACCGGCAACTCCACCCCGTCAAGTATGAAGGTCGCTTGTCCGAGCTTGGGCGCGACGCAGGGCGTCGCGGGCGCAATGATGACGTCCACGCTCTTGAATAGTTCCGCGACCTGCGCGCGATACCAGCGGCGGAATTTCTGAGCGCGGTCGACCAGCGGCGCCGGTATCATGGCGCCCGCGATCAGCCGGTCGCGTACCGCCGGATCGAAATCGAGCGGGCGCTTGCGCAGCCGATCGAGATGCAGGGAGGCGCCCTCGACCGTGGTGATCACATAGGCCGCGGCACGGGCGCGGGCGGCCTCCGGGATTTCGACCGTCCTGGTCACGCCAAGCGCTCTTGCCACGCGGGCGACGGCTTCGCCGGCCTCGGCAAAGAGGTTCTTCTGGAAATAGCCGCCGGCCAGCGCGATCCGCAAATCGCCGATGCCTTGCGAAAGCTGCGCCGTCACCGGCTCGATCGGACGCGTGCTGCAGGCGGCATCGTCGCCATCGGGCCCCTGCATCGCGTCATAGGCAAGTGCGAGATCCGTCACGCTGCGCGCGAAGGGACCGAGATGATCGAGGCTCGCGACGAAGGGGAAGGAGCGTGCCCGCGACAGCCGCCCATAGGTCGGCTTCAACCCGAAAATGCCGCAGAATGACGACGGCACCCGGATCGATCCGTTGGTGTCGGAGCCGAGCGCGATCGGCACCAGTGCGCCGCCGACGGCGCTGCCCGACCCGCCTGACGAACCGCCGCTCATCCGCATGACGTCATGGGGATTGCGCGAGGGGCCGTCATGGACGTTCTCGCCGGTGAAATCATAGGCGTATTCGCCCATGTTGAGCGCGCCGACCAGCACAGCGCCGGCCGCCTCCTTGCGCTCGATCAGCGTGGCGACGCGCGACGCCGGCGGCCGGTCGCGATTGATCTTCGAGCCGGCGCGGGTCGCAAGTCCTGCAACATCGAACAGGTTCTTCACGGCGAAGG